>JAEULB010000063.1 GCA_016792585.1 Rhodospirillaceae bacterium | reverse complement strand
GGCCTGGCGCAGGCCAATCCGCTCGGCAATTCGGTGGTGCCTACGCCCTGCGACGGCAAGAACTACGCCGGCTGGCCCTGCGACGACGCGCTCGAGCAGGCTCGCCTCTCCTTCATCGCCGCCGACACGCCGGAGAAGCAGAAGGCCGTGGTCGACCAGGTGCAGACGCATTTCTATCGCGTGCTGCCCTACATCATCCTCGGCCAGTTCATGGCGCCGGTCGCCTATTCGAACAACCTCTCGGGCGTGCTCGAAGCGCCGCGCCTGGTCCTGTGGAACATCGAGAAGAAATCGTGACCATCAAGCGGCCGAGGCGGAGCGTGATCTACCGCCTCGGCGACGACTCTTCATCGTATGCGACCGCCAAGGACCTGGCGGTCGACGTGCTGCTGTTCGACCTTGAGGACTCCGTCTCCCCCGCCGACAAGGACGCCGCCCGGAAGCGAATGGGCGCTGCCTTCGCTGCCGGGAACTTTAACGGTCAAGAACGGCTGATCCGCATCAACGGGCTGGATACGCCCTTCGGGGCCGAAGACCTGGCGTTCGCGGCGAAGGCGCCGATCGACGGGATCATGATCGCCAAGGCCGAGACCGGCCGGCAGATGCGGGACGTCTGCGACGCGCTCGGCGGCATGGGCGCCCCCTCCTCGCTTCGCCTCTGGGCGATGATCGAGACGCCGAAAGGCATCCTGAATGCGGCCGAGATCGCGACGGCCACGCCCAGGATGGAAGCGATCGCGATCGGGCTTGGCGACCTTTCCCGCGGCATGGGCGGCTTCCGCAAGGCAGCACCCTATCGCTTCCCGATGCTGACCGCGCTCTCGACCGTGGTGATGGTCGCGAAGGCGCACGGGCTCAGCGCGATCGACTCGTCGTTCCGCGATGCGCGCGATCCGGAAGGATTTCGCGCCGCCTGCCTCGAAGGCCGCGAGCTCGGATACGACGGCACGGCGGTCGGCAGCCAGGCATTCGCCAGGATCGCCGACGAGTGCTTCGGGCCGACGAAGGCCGAGATCGACTGGTCGACGCGCGTGCTGGCGGCGGTTGCCGCGGCGCCTGAGGGAATCCAGGTCGTGGTCGACGGCCAGCTGATCGAGCCGGGCTACCTCGACGTCGCACGCCAGATCGCCGAGATGGCGACCTGGCCGAGGCTCGCCGCCTGATGCAGCTAGCGCAGCGCCGAACGGACGGAGTCTTCGACGACCTGCAGGGTCTGGTCGATCACCGCGTCGTCATGCGCCGCCGACAGGAACCAGGCGCCGCGCTCGAGCGAGCGCACGCCGCGCTCGACCATCGCCGCGGTCAGCTTCACGTAGCGCGCCTTGTCGGCCTTGAGGCTGTCGCGGTAGTCGGTGATCGGATCCGACGTGCCGAGCGCCACGTGAAAGATGCCGGCGAAGCCCTGCACCCGGTTCGGCACCTGATGGTCGCGGAGGATCGTGCCGATGCCGTCCATCAGCCGCTTCCCCTGCTTCTCGATCTTCTTGTAGACGTCGCCCTTCTGCAGCTCCTTCAGCACGGCGACGGTCGCGGCCATGTTGACCGGGTGGCCGTTGTAGGTGCCGCCGTGAACGACCTTGCCGGGGACCATCATGTCCATCAGGTCGGCGCGGCCGGCGATGGCGGCGACCGGGAAGCCGTTGGCGATCGCCTTGCCGAAGGTGCAGAGGTCGGGAGTCACGCCCAGCACCTTCTGCGCGCCGCCGGCGGAGACGCGGAAGCCGGTGATGACCTCGTCGAAGATCAGGATCGTGCCGGTCTCGGTGCAGACCTGGCGGACGCCTTCGAGGTATCCGTCCTTCGGGCGGATCGCGCTGGTGTTGCACATCGCCGGTTCCATGATGACCGCGGCGACGTCGCGCTTGGACAGGCGCTCCTTCAGCTTCTCGAGGTTGTTCCAGGGAAGCACGTTGACGTTCTTGGCAGCGAGCGGGTCCATGCCCGGGCTGCCGGGAACGAGGTTCGGCGCATCGGCGGGTCCGCCCGCCTCGGCCGTCGGGCCGACGCTCAAGAGCACGTTGTCGAGCCAGCCGTGATAATGGCCCTCGAACTTGACGATGATGTTGCGCCCGGTGGAAGCGCGCGCGAGCCGGAAGGCCGCCTGCACGACCTCGGTGCCGGAGCCTGCGAAGCGCACGCGCTCGGCGCACGGCACGAGCTTCTGCACGAGCTCGCCGGCCTCGAACTCGGCCTCGACCTGGCTCGCGAAGATGATGCCCTTGTCGAGCTGGCGTTTGGCCGCCTCGATCACGGCCGGCGGATTGTGGCCGAGGATGATCGGCCCCATCGCGCAGTAGTAGTCGACGTGCCGGTTGCCATCGACGTCGATGAGGTAGGCGCCTTCGCCGCGGTCGATGACCAGCGGGGTCGGAGAGACGCCGGCCCGGAAGTTCGAGTTGGTGCCACCGCCGAGGACTTTCGCGCCCCGCGCCATGGCCGCCTTGGATTTCTCGAACTTGTTGAGGGCCATAGCCTAAATCCTCGCTTTTTCAGGGGTGCGACCGACTGTCCGTGAGCTTGCGTTTCATGTCAAGGATCTGCTATTTCGCTTTGCGAAATCACTGGAGGGAAAATGCGCGACGACT
>JAEULB010000052.1 GCA_016792585.1 Rhodospirillaceae bacterium | reverse complement strand
GCAGACGAGGTGTCACGGTTCCAGCCATTCCCATCGGATGGTAGCATGCGCGCCTTACCGAATCCGGGAGTCGCATGTCTACCGAATCCGTCGGCGCTCGCTATCACGGCCTGGATGCCTGGCCGAGCCGCGACATCCTGGTAGTCGTCGTCGAAGGCCAGATGGCGGCGAGCGCCGCCGTCCGTGCCGCTTCGTCGCAGATCGAGGCCGCCGCCGAGGCGGTGACCAAGCGCATGCGAGCAGGCGGCCGCCTCGTCTATGTCGGCGCCGGCACCTCCGGCCGCCTCGCTCTTCTCGACGGCGTCGAGTTGATGCCGACCTTCGACTGGCCGGACGACCGGGTCGTCTACCTGATCGCCGGTGGCGAGAAGGCGCTGACCAGAGCCGTCGAGGGCGCCGAGGACGACCGCGAGGCCGGCAAGCGCGATATCCAGAACGCCAAGGTGGACGCGAAGGATGCAGTGATCGCCGTCGCAGCCAGCGGCACCACGCCCTACACGATCTCGGCGCTCGAGACCGGGCGTGCGGCGGGCGCGCTTGGCATCGGCATCGCCAACAATCCCTCAGCGCCGCTGCTGGCAGCGGCGGAGCTGCCGATCCTGCTCGACACCGGCATGGAGGCGATCGGCGGCTCGACCCGCATGAAGGCCGGCACCGCGCAGAAGGCGACGCTGAACCTGCTCTCGTCGCTGGTGATGACCAGGCTTGGCCGCGTCTACGATGGCTACATGGTCGACCTGCGCGCCACCAACATCAAGCTCAAGAAGCGCAGCGAGCGAATGCTGATGGACATCGCCGGCGCCGGCGAAGCCGACGCGCGCGATGCGCTTGCACGCTGCTCGGGCCGGGTGAAGCCGGCCGTGCTGGTGCTCAAGGGACTCTCGCCCGAGGCCGCCGACAAGGCGCTGCTGGATGCCGGCGGCAGCCTCCGGGGCGCGCTCCAGAAGCTCGCATGAACCGCCACGAGCGACGGGCGCAGGCGAAACAAGGCACTCCGGACCCGCGGCTTCAACAAGGCCTCGCGGCCTTCCAGGCCGGCCGCCTCGACGAGGCCGAGGCGACGATGGCCTCGGTTTTGAAGCAGAGCCCGCGCGAGCCGACGGCGCTCCACATCGCCGGCCTCGTCGCCTTCCAGCGAGGCGATCCCAAGGCCGCGGTCGAGCGGCTGACGGCAGCGATCAAGGCCAAGCCCGAATATGCCGAGGCGCAAAACAACTTCGGCCGCATCCTGCTGATCCTCGACCGCCCGGGCGAGGCGGCGACACGCTTCCGCGCAGCACTCCGGCTCGCGCCCGAGGTCGCGGAGATCCATGCCCATCTCGGCGAAGCGCTCCTGGCCGACATGAAGGTCGGGGAGGCCGCGGCCTCGTTCCGGCGCGCGCTCGCCTTCGATCCCCGCACCGTGTCGGCGCTGGCCGGCATCGGCACGATCTCGGGGGCGCTGGGCCAGAGCGACCCAGCGCGGCGCTGGCACACGGCCGCGCTTGCCGTCATGCCCGGATTCCCGGCGAGCCTTCGTGGGCTCGGCGAGGCGCAGCTTCTCGGCGGCGATCCGGCCGGTGCCATCGCCGGCTTCGAGGCGGCGCTCCGCACCCTGCCGCAGGATCTGGCGCTGCTCGGGAACCTCGCCGTCGCCTGGCGCGAGGCCGGCCGGCTCGACCGCGGGCTTGCCTATCAGCGAAAGATCCTGGCGCTGCAGCCAGCGACCGCGACGGCGCTCGGACATGTCGCCCAGGGCCTTCTCGGCCTGGCGCAGGCCGAGGGAGCGATCGTGTTCGCCCGACGCCGCCTTGCGGCCGAGGCGACCGAATCGGCCCGCAAGTCCCTGCGGTCCATGCTTCTCTACGTGCCCGGCCGCGCTCCGGATCGGACAGCGACGGAACGGCGCCGTCTGGCTCCGGCGACGCTGCCGCGCCCCGGATGGCGCAACGCCGTCGATCCCGATCGCCCGCTCCGCGTCGCCTATCTTTCGTCGGACTTCCGCGATCATCCGGTCGCGCGCAGCTTGATGCCGCTGATCGCCAGCCACGACAGGAAGCACATCGACGTCAGCTTCTACGGCGAGGTGGCACGCGAGGACGCCATCACGGCGAGGTTCCAGGCACTCGGCTCCTGGCGCTCGACCGTCGGGCTCACAGACGAGGTCCTGGCGCGCGAGATGCGGAAGGACGGGATCGACATCGCCGTCTTCGTCGCCGGCTCCTTCGATGCCAATCGCATGGAGGCCGCCGCCAGGCATTGCGCGCCGGTGCAGATCAGCCTGCACGACGGCGGATCGAGCGGCATCGCCGCCATCGACGCGCTGATATCGGATCCGCATCTTGTGCCGCGCGGCGAACGGGAACGCTTCAGCGAGCGCGTGATGCGCCTGCCCGACCTCTACCTGCACGAGCCGATCGCCGACGCGCCCGAGCCGCACCTGCCGGAGGGGCCTCCGGTCTTCGCCGCCGCCGCCAATCCGGCGAAGCTCAACCGCCTGGTCTTGGCGCTATGGTCGCGGGTGCTGGAGGCGGTGCCGGAGGCGCAGCTTCGGCTTCGCTACCGGACGGCGTTCGACGACTCGAGCCTCAAGGCCTCGATCGCCTCCGCCCTGCCCGCCGGCCGGGTCGAGTTCGTCGCCGGCGAGAACGCGACGGCGAGCCACCTCGCCTTCTATCGCGAGGCGCATGTCGTCCTCGATACCTGGCCGTTCTCGGGCTCGACCTCGAGCTTCGAGGCGCTGTGGATGGGCGTGCCGGTCGTCACGCGGGCCGGCCGGTCGATGGCCGAGCGCTGGAGCCAGGCGATCCTCGCCGGCATCGACCGTCACCTCTGGATCGCCGCCGACGAGGCGGCCTACGTGACGACGGCCTCGGGCCTGGTCCGGGACCGGGCGCGCCTGGCCGTCGAACGGACGTCGCTCCGCCTGGCGCTTGCACCGCTGACCGACGGCGCGCGGCGCGCCCGGCAGGTCGAGCGGGTCTACCGGGCGCTCTGGCGCCGCTGGTGCAGGAGCGCTTAGGCGGCCTTCGCCTTCAGCGGTCCCCTGATCAGCGCCTCGGCAATCTGGACGGCGTTCAGCGCCGCGCCTTTCCGGAGATTATCGGCGACGACCCACATCTGGAGCCCGTTCTTGACCGTCGGGTCGCGGCGGATGCGGCTGACATAGACGTTGTCCTCGCCGGCGGCCTCGACCGGCGTGACGTAGCCTTCGTCGACTCGGCGATCGACCACCGAGATGCCGGGCGCGCCTTTGAGCGCGTCGCGCGCCGTCTTCTCGTCGATCGCGTGCTCGAACTCGACCGTGACCGCCTCGGCATGGCCGATGAAGACCGGCACGCGCACGCAGGTCGCGGCGACCTGGATCTCGCGGCCGAGGATCTTCTTGGTCTCCGCTGCCATCTTCCATTCCTCCTTGGTCGAGCCGTCTTCCATGAAGACATCGATGTGGGGAATGACGTTGAAGGCGATCTGCTTGGTGAACTCCTCCTTCTTGACGGGATCGTTCACGTAGATCGAGCGGGTCTGGTTGAAGAGCTCGTCCATCGCCTCGCGGCCGGCGCCGGAGACCGACTGGTAGGTGGCCACGACCACGCGCTTGATCCGGGCGAGGTCGTGCAGCGGCTTCAACGCCACGACCATCTGGATCGTCGAGCAGTTCGGGTTGGCGATGATGTTGCGCTTGCCATAGGCGGCCAGCGCCTCGGGATTGACCTCCGGCACCACCAGCGGCACGTCCGGTTCCATCCGGAAGTGGGAGGTGTTGTCGATGACCACCGCGCCGGCCTTGGCGGCCCTGGGCGCGTGGACGGCGGAGACCTTGGCGCCTGGCGACGAGAGGACGAGGTCTATGCCCTTGAAGTCGAAGGTCGCGAGGTCGCGGACCTTGAGGGTCTGGTCCTCGCCGTAGCTGACCTCGCGGCCGATCGAGCTGGCCGACGCCAGCGCCACGATGTCGTCGGCGGGAAAGTTCCGCTCCGACAGGGTCTGCAGCATCTCGCGCCCGACATTCCCGGTCGCGCCGACCACCGCCAGCCTGTAGCCCATGATTCGCCTCGATTCTTCAGATGAGGGGGCTATCTAGGCCCGGGAGCGCCCCGAGGCAAGGTGACAAGGGGCGCCAAAGGCGGGAGAATTCCGGCATGGACGGACGGTCGCCCAACTACGCCGCCTTCTGGCCCCGGTACCTTCGCGAGCATGCACGCCCGAGGACCCGCGGGCTGCACTACGTCGGGACCGGCCTGGCGCTGGCGCTGCTCGCCGCCGCCATCTTCCTTGGGGATTGGCGCTTCGTGCCGGCCGCGGTCGTCTCCGGCTACCTGTTCGCCTGGGTCGCACATGCCGCGGTGGAGCGGAACCGGCCGGCGACCTTCACCCACCCCTGGTGGTCTCTGATCAGCGATTTCCGCATGTTCGGGCTCTGGATCACCGGGCGCCTGAAGCCGCATTTAGACGAGGCGGCGCGCGAATAAGCCCTTTTGATGCTAGAGGCTTGCGTTGACCGGCACGGCTATGCTTCCTTCGCCCACCTTCTTCGCCGAATTGGATCGAAATGCAGGATCCGCTTGGACCGAGCATCCGGGCCTTGGTGGTGGACCGCAATCCTGCGCTTGTCCAGGAGATCGGTGACCTCTTCAAGGCGACCCGGATCGGCACGGCCGAAGGGACCGAATCGCTCAGCGAGGCTCGCGCGCGCCTGACGGAAGGCGCGCTCAAGTACGACCTCGCGATCGTCGAGTTCGGCGAGCAGGGCGAGCTCGGCTTCGACCTGCTGAAGTGGGTGCGCACCGACATCGCCTCGGCGACCCCGGCGATGCCGATCATCGTCACCTCGCCGATCTTCACCGCCGACCAGGTCAAGCGCTCGATCGACTGCGGCGCCGACTACTTCCTGACCAAGCCTTTCAATCGCGATCGCCTGCTGGGAGCGGTCGAGCGGACGGTGGCGAAGCCTCGCCACTTCTTCGTGACCTCGACCTATGTCGGTCCCGACCGCCGGACCCGGAACGATGCCGACTCGGTCGAACGCCGCTATACCTCCGACACCCGCATCCATCGGATCGACGATCCCTTCCGCTTCGCCGTCGACGACGGCGCGCTGGTGATCGCCTTCGAGCACCTGCCCGACGGCAAGCCCCGCGCCCTGCCGGCCGAGGCGGTCCGCAAAGCCATCGCCGCCGTCGCCGCCTCGCGCGAGCGTGCGGCCGAGGCGCTGAACGGCTACTCCGCGCGGCTCGATGGCGACTTCGACGAGTTCGGCCGCGATCCGTTCGGCGGCGCCCGCGTCCGGATCAACTCGACCGCGACCCAGGCGGCCCAGGATTCGTCGGCGGCCGGCTTCACGCTGATGAGCACGGTGTCGCGCTCGCTCGCCCACTACACCGGCGGCGAGTACCTGGTCTCGAACCGCTTCATGGAATTCGTGAAGGCGCACCTGATCGCCTTCCGCACCGCCGTCCGCCACAAGATCCTGGACGACGGCGGCACGGTCGGGCGCGAGCTGATGGGGCTCGTCGCCCGCGCCCACAAGGTCTTCTCCGCCAAGCAGTAGAATTTCCGACGGCTACATGCCGCCGGCGACCCGCTTCTGCGATGCCAGATCGGCGTCCGTGCGCTTGCCCGCCTGGGCAGCACCGGCATAGAGCACGTTCAACTGCGCCTCGGTGATCCTGCGATGGCGCTCGACCGCCGCCGGATGCATGTCGCCTTCCGGCCGCATCTCGTGATCGAAATTGCCGTAGGCGTCCTTGCCGCGGGCGAGCGTGGCGCTGGTGCGCTCGATGCCGAGCTGGCGGAGCCTGGTCGGGATGTAGCGGATGGCGAAGCCGACGCGCGGCAGCTTGGACTTGTTGACGCCCGAGCCATGCACCAGCAGCACGTGGTGGAGCGACATCTCGCCCGGCTTCAGCACGATGTCGATCGCATCCTTCTCGTCGACCTTGGCCGCGACCTCCTGGCCTCGGGACAGCATGTTGGCGTCGTCGAACTTGTCCTCGTGCTTGAGCTGGGTCTTGTGCGTGCCGGAGACCACCCGCATGCAGCCGGACTCTGGCGTGCTCGGCGTGAAGGCGATCCAGGCGGTCAGTACGTCTGGGGAGGACAGGCCCCAATACGTGGCGTCCTGGTGCCAGGAGACGTAGTTGCCGTCGCCGGGCCGCTTGTGGAAGAAGCCGGCCGACCAACAGAAGATGTCGGGCCCGAGGATAGGCTCGACCGCGTCCAGGACGCGGTCGCTGGTGACGATGTCGTAGAGCCACGGGAACAGCAGGTGGCACTTCTGATTGAAGCGCCCCTTGAAGGGTCCGCCCAGCTTCTGCTCGGACTCGACCACATGGCGATAGAGGCCGTCGGCCTCGCTCTCGGAGAATGCCCGGATCGGAAAGTGATAGCCGGTCTCGTCGTACTTCGCGGCCTCGGCCGCGCTCAGCTTCAGGGGCATCGGGAACTCCGCTTTCCTTTCGGAAATAGTGCCGACGCGCCGATCGCGCGGTCAAGACGAACCCGGAATTACGCGAAGTCCTTCGCGAGCGCGTCGCGGGTCGCCTCCGGCATCACCGCAAGATGGCCGTATTCGGGGTGGTCGAATCCCACCAGCACCTGCGTCCCGGCCGTCTTGAACTTGGCGACTTGAGCCGGCGAGAAAGCAAAGCGCATGAACTGCACGCTGGAGGCCTTACCTTCGGCGTTGGTGCGGTCCTGGTCCTCTTCGGCCTTGCCGCGGATGCGCTCGCCGCCGATCTCGATGAAGCCGGTCTCCTCGACGCCGCCGAGGCGCGCCAGCACGCGGGCGCGGCGGAGCGGATCGTCGATCTCGAACATCACGGTCGCGACCAGCTCGGCCCCCTTCGGGATCAGCGGATTGTAGGCGTCGAGCTCGCCCTGGATCTGCTCCTCGCCCCCCTTCTCGATGTAGAGCATCTCCTGGATCTGGGACCACATAGTGTCCCAGGATTCGAAGTGGAAGGTCGCAAAGGGGCCGACCTCGAGACGGCGGTTCTTCTTCAGCGCGACGACCTGCGCACGCTTTTCTTTGCGGACCTTGATGTAGTCCGCGACCGGCATCAGGTCGTCCCGCGTGATCTCGAGCTTCATGGCCTCACGCGACTCCGTAGGCGCGGGCGAAGAGCTGGATCGGGTGCAGTGCCTCGGTTGGCGCCTCGACGCCTTCCAGTCGCTCCATGCCCTGCAGGATGTGCAAGGCCGCCAGCGGGCATTCGGATGCCACGTGCTTGCGGGCCAGCTTGGCCGCCTGCTGGGCGACCGGCTTCCCGACCTTGAGCGCGATCTCGAAGTTTTCGAGCATGATGCCCCAAGAACCGCCGTGACCCGAGCAGCGTTCCACGACCGCCACCTGGGCGCCCGGGACCAGCCGCAGCATCTCGGCCGCCTTCGGCCCCATGTTCTGGGCGCGGGCGTGGCAGGCGAGGTGGAGCGTGACGCCGCCGTCGAGCGGGGTCAGACCCGGCGCCAAGCCCTCGCGCTTGGCGATGTCGACGACGTACTCGCTGACGTCGAACGTGGCCTGCGAGAGCTTCTTGATCGAGGGATCGTCAGGCAGCAGCAGCGGCCACTCGAACTTCAGCATCAGGGCGCAGGACGGCACCAGCGCCACGATGTCGTAGCCCTGCTCGACATAGGGCATCAGCGCGCGGGCGACGTTCTTCGCTTTCGCCGCGACCTTCGGCAGGTCGCCATGCTCCAGCTGCGGCATGCCGCAGCACTCGGGATAGACGACCTCGCACTCGACGCCGTTACGAGCGAGCACGCCGAGCGCCGCCTCGCCGATCGCCGGATTGTTGTAGTTGACGAAGCAGGTCGCGTAGAGGACCGCCTTGCGGCCGCGCGCCGGCGCGGTCGCCGAGACTTCGGGCGGCGACTCCTTGGCGCGCTTGACGAAGGTCTTGCCGTGGAACTTGGGCAGGTCCGCGTCGCGATGCACGCCGCCGACCTTTTCCATCAATCCGCGGGTCAGGCGGTTGCCGCGGTCGGTCGCCCAGTTGGCGACCGGTGCGACCATGCCGGCGACCACGCCGTTGCGATCTGTCTCGGTCAGCTGCTTGTCTATCACCGGCACGCCGCGCTTCTTCGCCTCGATGGCGCGGTAGCGAAGCATCAGGTGCGGGAAATCCAGGTCCCACTCGTGCGGTGGCACGTAGGGACACTTGGTCATGAAACAGAGATCGCAGAGCGTGCAGGCGTCGACCACTTGCTTGAAGTCGCTGCTCGCGACGCCTTCCATCTCGGCATCGCCGGCGGCATCGATCAGATCGAACAGACGCGGGAAGGAATCGCAGAGATTGAAGCAGCGGCGACATCCGTGACAGATGTCGAATACCCGACGCAGCTCCTTGTCGAGCTGGGCTTCGTCGTAGAATTCCGGGCTGTTCCAATCGAGCGGATGCCGAACCGGCGGCTCCAGGCTGCCTTCGCGCATGAACTCGGTTCCTCCGGGGACGAAGACGCGCGAGAGCCCCCCGGCCCCCGCGCGTCTCGAAGAACTTACGACAGGCCGTCGAGGGCCTTCTGGAAGCGGCCGGCGTGGCTCTTCTCGGCCTTCGCCAGCGTCTCGAACCAGTCGGCGATCTCGGCGTGACCCTCTTCGCGCGCGGTGCGCGCCATGCCCGGGTACATGTCGGTGTATTCGTGGGTCTCGCCGGCGATCGACGCCTTCAGGTTCTGGGCGGTCGAACCGATCGGAAGCCCGGTGGCGGGATCGCCGGTCGCCTCGAGGAACTCGAGGTGGCCGTGCGCGTGGCCGGTCTCGCCTTCGGCGGTCGAGCGGAACACCGCCGACACGTCGTTGTAGCCCTCAACGTCCGCCTTCTGGGCGAAATAGAGATAGCGCCGATTCGCCTGGCTCTCGCCGGCGAAGGCGGCTTTCAGATTGGCCTCGGTCTTCGAGCCCTTCAGTGCTGCCATGTGTTCCTCCTTCAGGGAGGCGAAAGGCCCCCCACCGCCCCAAATACTAGGAAGCGGTACCCAGGTCGTCAACGATTTTAGAATTACTCTAAAACAACCCGCAACGAGCGGGCGAGCGGGGCCGCTCAACCCTTCGGGCGAAGCCTCACGACGACGTCGACGCGCTCGACCTCGAGCCCGTCGGGGACTTCGGGCAGGCCCGAGACGGCGAGCGTGCCGGCGGGGATGTCCATCAGGCTGCCGGTCGCGACCGCGAGCACGTGATGGTGGTCCGAGGTGTTGGTGTCGAAGTAGGAGCGCCCGGCTTCGACCACGACCTCGCGCAGGAGCCCGGCACGGGTGAACTGGTTCAGCGCGTTGTAGACGGTCGCCAGCGACACCACGACCCGGGCGGACTTGGCCTCGGCGTGGAGCTGCTCGGCCGACACGTGGCGGTCGCCCCGGCTGAACAGGAGACGCGCCAGCGCCAGGCGCTGGCGAGTCGGACGCAGGCCGGCCCGCTTCAGCCGTTCGAGCGGCTCGGCGAAGGGACGGGCCTCGGTCATGGCGGTCGTCATGGCTGAAGCCTTGCGCGCTCAGTCGCCGGTCGTCAAGCGGCCGACCAGCTGGCCGACCGTGGGCACGAAGCCGCCGGCATAGAACGGGTCGTCGGCGAAGCGATAGGCGTTGTGGCCGGCGAACATCAGCTGATGCTCGCAGTCCTCGGAATGGCTGATCGCCTGCAGGGTCTTCTGGATGCAATAGGAGCGCGGGTCGGCCTTCTTGCCGGTGGTCCCCTCCTCGTTCTGCGCCCAGTTGGAGAAGCCGCAGGCCGAAAGGCAGCCCATGCAGTCGACCTGATCCTTGTGGATCACCGCCGCGGTCGGCGGGTCGACGAAGATCAGCGTCGAGTCCGGCGTCCGCAGCGCCTCGGTGAAGCCGGCCGCGACCCACGCGCGCGCGCGCTCGGCGTCGTGCGCGGTCAGGAACACCTCGCGGCCGCGGGCGCCGACCTTGAAGGCGGTGTCATGGTCCGCGACCATGTGGGTCTGGTAGGCGACCTGACGCTCGGAACGCGCCTTGAGATCCATCAGGAAGGGGTTCTTGACCGCCGACGAATAGAACCCGGTCGGGCTGAAGCGGTTGAGCCAGATGTCGCCTTCCTTCAGCGTCATCAGCTTCTTCTTCCAGGCCTCCGAGATCGGGCTCTCCTGGGTCAGCAGCGGGCGCGTGCCGAACTGGAACGCGACCGGGCCGACTTCCGGATTGTCGAGGAAGTGCTCCCACTCGCGCAGATACCAGACGCCGCCGGCCATGACGATCGGCGTCTTGACCAGGCCGACCTCGTTCATGACCTTGCGCAACTCGCGGATGCGCGGATACGGGTCCTCGGGCTTCTCCGGATCTTCGACGTTCGACAGCCCGTTGTGGCCGCCGGCGAGCCATGGATCTTCGTAGACGACCGCGCCGAGCCAGTGCTGGAACTTGTGGTATGCGCGCTTCCAGAGCGCGCGGAAGGCGCGGGCGGAAGACACAATCGGGTAGTAGTAGACGCCGTATTTCTCGCAGAGCTCCGCGAGACGGTAGGGCATGCCGGCACCGCAGGTGACGCCGTGGATCAGGCCCTTGGTGCCCTCGAGGATGCCGTGCAGCACGCGCTCGGCGGCACCCATCTCCCAGAGCACGTTCATATGGATGCGGCCCTGGCCCATCGCCGCTTCGTGCGCGATCCGGGCCTGCGTGATGCCGCCCTTTATCGAGGCGGCGATCAGTTCCTCATGCCGCTCGCGGCGGGTCCTGCCGTGATAGATCCAGGGAATGACCTCCCCCGCCGCATCGCGCGAGTCCGCGTTGACGCCGGAGAAGGTCCCGATCCCGCCCGCGGCCGCCCAGGCGCCCGAGCTCTCGCCGTTGGACACGGCAATGCCCTTGCCGCCCTCGATGAGAGGGAGGACCTCGCGTCCGGAGATCACGATCGGATTCAGCGCCTTCATTCTTCTTTCGACACCCTGGTCCAGGCCGCCCGACTGGCCGGCGGCCTCGTTCGACCGCCTCTAATATACTCCTGGCCCGGCAAGCCAAAGGAACTTCTGGGGTTTTACCCACCGTCGCTAGGGGATTGATATGACAGAAATAAGACAACACCTCCTGGTGACATGAAATGGGAAGTCGGCTTTAGTCCACCCGCTTCGAAGCAGAGAACGGCGGCTCAAGGGGGTCGCGCACGGCCCGACCGCGGGCCGAACCACCTTCAAAGCGGAGTCACACGAAGATGAAGGCCATTCTGGGCTTGCTCGCCGCGACGCTGGTCGCCGGCGCGGCCGACGCACAGCCGATCAAGCTGGGCGAACTCAACAGCTACAAGGTGTTTCCAGCCTTCCTCGAGCCCTACAAGATGGGCATGGAGCTGGCGCGGACGGAGATCAATGCCTCAGGCGGCATCCTCGGCCGGCCGCTCGAGATCGTCATCCGCGACGACGGCGGGACTCCGGGCGATGCAGTCCGGGTGGCCGAGGAACTCCTGACCCGCGAGGGCGTGGCGGCGCTCACCGGCACCTTCGCCTCCAATGTCGGGCTCGCCGTCTCCGACTTCGCCAAGCAGCGAAAGACCCTGTTCATCGCCGCCGAGCCGCTCACCGACAAGATCGTCTGGGACAACGGCAACCGCTACACCTTCCGGCTCCGCGCCTCGACCTACATGCAGACGGCGATGCTGGTGCCGGAAGCGCTGAAGGCAGCGAAGCCGCGCTGGGCCATCGTCTATCCGAACTACGAGTACGGCCAGTCGGCGACCGAGGCCTTCAAGAAGCTGATGGCCGAGAAGCAGCCGGGCGTCCAGTTCGTCGCCGAGCAGGCCCCGGCGCTCGGCCGCATCGACGCCGGAGCCGTCGTGCAGGCGATCGAGGACGCGAAGCCGGACGCGATCTTCTCGTCGCTCTTCGGCCCCGACCTCGCCAAGTTCGTGCGCGAGGGCAACCTGCGCGGCCTGTTCAAGAACCGGCCGGTGATCAACCTGCTGGGCGGCGAGCCCGAATACCTGGACCCGCTCAAGGACGAGACGCCCGAGGGCTGGATCGTCACCGGCTATCCCTGGCAGAGCATCCAGACGCCCGAGCACAAGCGGTTCCACGACGCCTATCAGGCCAAGTTCAAGGATTACCCGCGGCTGGGATCGGTGGTCGGATACACCGCGATCCACAGCTTCGCCGCCGCGGTGAAGAAGGCGGGCTCTCTCGACCAGGAGAAGATGGTCGACGCGATGAAGGGCCTCCAGCTTTCCTCGCCCTTCGGCCCGATCACCTATCGCGCGCTCGACCACCAGTCGACGATGGGCGCCTATGTCGGCAAGCTCGCGCTCAAGGACGGCAAAGGCGTGATGGTCGACTGGAGCTTCGCCGACGGCGCCAAGTTTCTGCCCTCCGACGACGCGGTGATGAAGCTCCGGCCGAAGGAATAGCTTCGTGCTCCTTCCCCCGGCTTTGCCGGGGGAAGGCCGGGATGGGGGCCTAGCGAGGTGACGATGACCTGCACCGCCCTTTCCGCTGGAACGTCGGCTTCGAACTCATCGCGTCGACGTCGCGCGTTTTCCAATCACCTCACCAGCCCCCGCCCTGCCCTCCCCCGGCAGAGCCGGGGGAGGGTTCTCGAATGACGCTCGCCGCGTTCGCGTCCTATATGCTGACCGGGCTCGCCGGCGCGTCGTCGCTGTTCCTGGTGGCGGCGGGGCTGTCGCTGATCTTCGGCGTCACCCGCGTCGTCAACTTCGCCCATGGCTCGTTCTTCATGCTCGGGCTCTACCTGGCGGTGACGCTGGCGGGAGTCTTCGGAAGGACGCCGCTGGGATTCTGGGGGGCAGTCGTCTGCGCGAGCCTCGCTGTCGGCGCCATCGGCGTCGTCGTAGAGCGTCTGATCCTTCGTCCCCTCTATGCAGCGCCCGAGTTGCTGCAGCTGCTCGCGACGTTCGCGGTCGTGCTGATCGTCAAGGACGCCGCACTCTGGATCTGGGGACCGGAGGATCTTCTCGGTCCGCGCGCTCCCGGTCTATCGAGCGCCGTGCCGGTCCTCGGCCGCTCGATCCCCGAATACGACCTCCTGCTGATCGCGCTCGGCCCGCTCGTCATGGCTGGGCTCTGGCTGCTGCTGACCCGCACCCGCTTCGGCCGCCTGATCCGGGCCGCGACGGAAGACCGCGAGATGACCGCGGCGCTCGGCATCGACCAGGCGCGCCTGTTCACGCTGGTCTTCGCGCTGGGATCGGCGCTGGCCGGGCTTGGCGGAGCGCTGCAGCTGCCGCGCGAGCCGGCGAACCTTTCGCTCGATCTCTCGATCGTCGCCGATGCCTTCGTCGTCGTCGTGCTCGGCGGCCTCGGCAGCCTCCCCGGCGCCTTCCTGGCCTCGCTGCTGATCGCCGAGCTCAAAGCCTTCTGCATCGGGCTCGGCTTCTCCAAGGCGACGCTGGTGATCGAGTTCCTGGTCATGGCGGTGGTGCTCGTCTTCCGGCCGCACGGCCTGCTCGGACGCCCCGATCCGCCGGCCCGTGCGACCGAAGCCGAAGCCGGGGAGCCGATCCCGCCGCTCGTCTGGATTCCGGTCGCATTGGCTCTCGCGTTTCCTCTGCTGGCGGGCGGCTACGCGGTGATCCTCGCGATCGACATCGTGATCCTCGCCCTATTCGCCGCCAGCCTCCGTTGGCTCATCGGCCCGGCGGGTCTCGTCTCCTTCGGCCACGCGGCGTTCTTCGGGCTGGGCGCCTATGCAGCGGCGATCGCGGCGCTCAAGCTCGGCTGGCCGATGGCGGCGGCGCTGGCCGCCGCTCCGCTCGTCGCCGCTTTCGGCGCATTCGCCTTCGGCCTCGTCGCAGTCCGGCTTTCCGGCGTCTATCTGGCGATGCTGTCGCTGGCCTTCGCCCAGATCGTCTGGTCGCTCGCCTTCCAGTGGGACGCGCTGACCGGCGGATCCAACGGGCTCGTCGGCATCTGGCCTGCCGCGGCGGTCGCCGACAAGACCCGCTACTACGCCCTCGTCCTCGGACTCGCGATCGCCGCCTGGCTGCTGCTCGGCCGGATCGAGCGCGGGCGCCTCGGCTACGCGATCCGCGCCGCGCGGGATTCCCAGCTTCGTGCCGAAGCGCTGGGATTCGACGTTCCCGCGCTTCGCCGCATCGCGCTCGTGATTTCCGGCGCGGTCGCCGGGCTCGCCGGCGGGCTCTTCGTCTACTCCAAAGGGAGTCTCTCGCCCGAGACGCTGGCCATCCCGCGCTCGGTCGACGGATTGGTCATGGTGCTGCTGGGCGGTCTCGCGTCTCCGCTGGGGCCCCTGCTCGGCGCCGGCCTCTTCACCTGGCTCCAGGACGAGGCTGCGCGACGGATCGAGTTCTGGCGCGCCCTGGTGGGATTCGTGATCCTGGCCCTCGTGCTGTTCGCTCCCAGAGGCCTCGCCGGGCTGCTCAGAAGGCCGCGCGCATGACGCTGCTCGCAGCAAGCGGCCTCACCAAGAGCTATGGCGGGGTCCGCGCCGTCGACGGCGTCGACCTCGAGGTCGCGTCCGGCGAGATGGTGGCCATGATCGGCCCCAACGGCGCCGGCAAGTCGACCTGCTTCGGCCTGATCGGGGGTCAGGTGTCCGCCGATGCGGGAAAGGTGCGGCTCGACGGCGCCGATCTCGACGGCTCGCCGGCCCGACGCGCGCGCCGCGGTCTCGGCCGCACCTTCCAGGTCGCCCAGGTCTTCGCCTCGATGAGCGTCTCCGAGAACCTCGCCGTCGCCGCGCGCGGACGCGACACGACGCTGCTCGAGCGCGTCGGCCTGGGGGCAGACGCGCAGCGGCCGGCGGCCGACCTGGCCTATGGCGACATCAAGCGGCTGGAGCTGGCGCTGGCGCTGGCGACCGAGCCGCGCGTGCTGCTGATGGACGAGCCGACCGCCGGCATGGCGCCGGCAGAGCGCCGCCAGCTGATGACGCTGATCGCCGGACTGGCGCGCGAGACGAAGCTCGCCGTCCTTTTCACCGAGCACGACATGGATGTCGTGTTCGGCCATGCCGACCGCATCCTCGTGCTCGACCGGGGCAAGCTGATCGCGTCGGGCGATCCATCCGCGATCCGCGCCAACGCGCGCGTGCGCGAGGTCTATCTCGGCCACGGCGACGGATCATGCTGACCGTCGCCAGGCTCGAAGCCGCCTATGGCCGCGCCCAGGTGCTGTTCGGCATCGATCTCGATGTGGCGCCCGGCGAGATCATGGTGCTGCTCGGCCGCAACGGCGCCGGCAAGTCGACGACCCTGAAGACGATCATGGGCCTGGTCGCGGCGGCCGGCGGCTCGGTGACCTTCGATGGCCGCCGCATCGACGGGATGCCGGCACACGAGATCGCGCGAGCGGGTCTCGGCTACGTGCCCGAGGATCGTCGTGTCTTCGCCGGGCTCACCATCGCCGAGAATCTCGACGTCGGCCGCCAGCCGCCACGCGCGGGCGCGCCGCCATGGGACGAGGAACGCGTCTATCGCCTGTTCCCGCGGCTCGCCGAGCTCAAGGACCGTCGGGCCGGGCAGACCTCCGGCGGCGAACAGCAGATGCTGACCGTGGGACGCACGCTGATGGGAAATCCGCGCTGCCTCTTGCTCGATGAGCCCTCCGAAGGTCTGGCGCCCGTCGTCGTCGACGCGATGGCGGAAGCGACCACGGCCCTCAAGCGCGAAGGCCTCGCCGTGCTGCTGTCAGAGCAGAACCTGCGCTTCGCGCTCCGCGTCGCCGATCGCGCGGCGATCATCGAGCAGGGCCGCATCAAGTTCTCAGGTCCCGTCTCCGCACTCGCCGCCGACGAGAGCCTGGCGCGCGCCTACCTCGCAGTCTAGCCCAGCACGACGCGCGGGAAGTAGAACGACACGACCCAATTCGGCTGGTCGACGATCTCGCTGATGCGCAGGTCCCCGCAGACGCTGCAGAGCATGTAGGCGTCGACCGCCGCCATGCCGGTCTTCCTGGTAAGAAGATCGATCATCCCTGCCACGGCGGCCCGGGCACCTTCCATCAGGTCGGGGCCGATGCCGGTCGTCACCTCGTAGCCGGCGCTGTCGAGGTGGCGCGAGACCGGGCCCGGCGTGGTGAAGCGCGGCATCGAGAGATTGGCGCCGCGGACGAGATCGAACTTGAGCGTGACCTCCATCGGGCTCTCGATCGCGGTGCCGCAGACCTCGCCGTCGCCCTGCGCCGCATGCGTATCACCCACGGAGAACAAAGCACCCGGCACCTGGACCGGCAGGTAGAGCTCGGTGCCGGCCGCCATGTCGCGGATGTCCATGTTGCCGCCGACCGCGCGCGGCGGGACGATCGAGTGGTGGCCCGGCTCGGCCGGCACGACGCCGATCGTGCCGGTGAAGGGCTTCAGCGGGACGCGGCCGCCGGGACCGAACATCGCCGGTGCCAGGCTCGACGGATCGTACTTCCAGAGATGGAGCGCCGGGTCCTTGAACTGATCGGCAAGCAACCCGAAGCCCGGGATGTTCGCGGTCCAGCCCCATCCAGACGGACGGAAAGAAACGATCGTCACCTTGAGCGCGTCGCCTGGACGAGCACCGTCGACCAGCACGGGGCCGGTGACCGGGTTCACCTTGCCGAAATCCATGGCCGTCACGTCGGCCAGCACCGAAGACGGGGAGAGCTGGCCGCCCGAGGCCTCGGCCACTTCGAAACTGACCGTCTCGCCGGGCTTGATGGTCAGCACCGGCGGATTGGCATTGTTCCAGCCGAGATGGCCCTGGTGGCGATGTAGCGTATGGCCGTGGCCGTGGTGATGACCGGTCATGATCTTTCCCCTCTCAAGATCTGGCCCTCAGGAAGCGCGTGACGTCGGCGAGCACGGGTGCGGTGCCGCGGAACAGCGGCGACAGCGCGATCACGATACCGGCATGGCCGAGCCCTGCATACTCGATCGTCTCAACGGGCGCGCCGAGCTCGATGAGCTTTCGCCCGAGGTTGCGGGTGTTGCGCGGGTAGACGGTTCCGTCGCCGTCGCCGGTCGCGAGCAGCATCGGCGGCGCATCCTTGCGGGCGAAGGCGATCGGCTGGGTCTTCGCCAAGTCGGGCGCTGTGAAGATCGCCTGCAGGGTCTTCGAGGTCAGCGGCAGGAAGTCGTAGGGGCCGGCAAGGCCGACCATGCCGGAGATCGCGGTTGCCGGCAGGCCTTCGGCCGCGAGCAGCTTCGGATCGAGCGCCAGCATCGCCGCGTTGTAGGCGCCGGCCGAATGACCCATCAGGAAGAGCCGCCTCGGATCGCCGCCATGCTCGGCCGCATGCGCGTGCACGAAGGCGACCGCCTTCGCTGAATCGTCGAGGAAGGCCGGGAACCCGACTTCCGGGTGGACCCGATAGTCGGGCACGGCGACGACGAAGCCCTGTTCGACCAGCGCCAGCGCGGCGAAGCGGTAGCCGGCCCGGTCGCCCGCTTCCCAGCCGCCGCCGTAGAAGAAGACCACGACCGGCGCGGCGCCGGTGGCGCCCTTCGGCCGATAGAGGTCGAGACGCTGACGCGGATGCCCGCCATACGCGAGCTCGACCCGGTCGTAGTCCGGTTCAGGATTGACCCAGTTCAGGAGTCCAAGCGGCGAGCACCCGGTGGCGAAGAGGGCGACCGCGGCGAGCACGAGCGCCGCGCGGCGCATCAGCCTTGTCCGGGCTTGGTCGAGCCGATCCGTTCGAGGAACCGCCGAAGCTCGTCGGCGGCGTTGTCGCCGATGGTGAAGCGGAGCTGGGTCCCGTCCTCGGTCACCCGCACGACCTCGCCTGCGAGCTCATGGGTCAGGCCTGCGACGCGCAGCGCCACGGTGGTGCCGACCGCGCGGTTGATCGCGAGGTCCATCTTGGCGCCGCCGAGCGAAAGGTTGACCACCCGCGCCAACTCGCGCCGACCGGAGAAGCTGGCCTCGACCGGAACGTCCACCTCGAAGCGCTCGTAACGGCGGCGATTGCCGAGCGCGGTCGCGCGCACGCTCTGTGTCAGCCGCCCCTTCAGCTGCTCCAGATCCTGTACCGAGCGCTGCGCCATCACGTGCATCTCGCCGGAGAGGCTGCGGAGGATCTCCGCCATCGCCACCAGCTCGGCGACGGCGCCGCGATCGGCGAATTCGTCGTCTCGCAGCGCCTCCGCCCGCTGCGTCGCCCGATCGGCGACCAGGGTCAGTTCCTGAGAGACGTCGCGCACCCGCTCCGCGTGCTCGGCGACGGGTCGGAACGCGACCTGCAGCTCCCGGTCGATGGCTTCGGCCATCGCCGTCGCATCGCGCCGGAGCTGCTCTTCTCGGTCGTTCATGTTCGCGGCGCACTCTAGCCGAAAGCGGCCAGGGCGCCTATAGAAGGCGGCCAATGACATCTGTTCTCCGTCCCGATATCCGTCTCCAGCCGGGCCGCCACAAGCGCGCGCTCGAAGGCCATCCGTGGGTCTACTCGAACGAGATCGAGATGACCGCCGAGGCCAAGGCGCTGCCGCGGGGCACCGTCGTGCGCTTCGTCAGCCACGACAACCGGCCGCTGGGCGCGGGCTTCTTCGATGCCCACTCCCTCATCGCCGGCCGGATTCTCGATCGCGACGCCAGTGCCGCCATCGATACGGGCTGGCTCAGCGCGCGGATCACCCGGGCGCTGACTCTCCGCCAGCGCCTGTTCGACAAGCCTTTCTATCGGCTCGTTCATGCGGAGGCCGACGGTCTGCCCGGCACGGTGATCGACCGCTTCGGCGACGTCGTCGTGGCACAGGTCAACTCGGCCGGCATGGACAAGCTCTCCGGCGCGCTGGTCGACGCGATCGACGCGACGGTCAAACCCAGCGCCGTCGTCATCCGCAACGACTCGGCGCTCCGCTCGGTCGAGGGCTTGGCCGAAGGCGTGCGCGTCGCCAAGGGCACGATCGACGGACCGGTGCGCTTCGAAGAGAACGGGGTCGCCTTCCTGGCGCATGTGACCGAAGGCCAGAAGACCGGCTGGTTCTTCGACCAGCGCGACAACCGCCGTGCGGTCGCCGACCTCGCCAAGGGCATGCGCGTGCTCGACGTCTACACGCATACCGGCGCCTTCGGGCTTCAGGCCGCCGCCGCGGGCGCCAAGGAGACGGTACTGGTCGACCGCTCCGAGCTCGCGCTCGACCTCGCCAGGCGCGCCGCCGATCTCAACGGCGTCGGCGATCGCGTGCGCTTCGTGCAGGCGGAAGCGTTCAAGGATCTCGAGCGGCGCGGCGCGGCCGGCGAGAAGTTCGACATCGTCGTCGTCGATCCTCCGGCCTTCGTGAAGTCGAAGAAGGATCTCGTCACCGGCCTCAAGGGCTATCGCAAGCTCGCCGAGATGGCGGCCCGCCTCGTGGCGCCCGGCGGTTTCCTGTTCGCCGCCTCCTGCTCGCACAATGTCGATGCGCCCTCGTTCCTGACCGAGGTCACGCGCGGCATCGGCCGCGCGCGGCGCTCGGGCCGCATCCTCCGCCAGGCCGGCGCCGCCGCCGACCATCCGGTGCATCCGCTGCTGCCGGAGTCGGCCTACCTCAAAGCGGTGATGCTGCAGCTCGACTAGCGTTCGGCCAGGATGAAGAGGCGGCGGAACGGGAAGAGCGTCGCGCCGTCGGCCTCGCGCGGATAGACGGACCTGAGGTCGTCGCGATACTTCTCGACGAATTGCGGACGCAGCGTGTCGTCGAGCGCGTCCAGCACGGGGCGGAGCGCGGTGCCCATCGTCCAGTTCAGCACGGCGTCCACGCCGGCGAGCGCCTGGAGATAGTCGATTTCCCAGACGTCGATCTTCGCCACCAGCGGCTTCAGCATCCGCCAGTAGCTGTCGGGCGACGAGACCGGATCGTGACGTAGCTTGCCGGCAAGCAGTGCCTTGAAAGGCGTCTCCTCGGAAAGCCGGGAGATGATCCGGTGCGAAGGCTGGTCGTGGTTGTGCGGCATCTGGATCGCGATCGTGCCGCCCTTGGTTACCTGCTCGACCAGGCGAGGGAACAGGCGCTCATGATCCGGAAGCCATTGCAGGCAGGCGTTCGAGAACAGCAGGTCGACCTTGGGATCCGGCGACCAGGCGGCGACGTCGCCATCGACGTAGCGGGCGCGACCGTCGAGCGCGCGCGCCTTCTTCAGCATATCGGGAGATGAGTCGAGGCCGACCACCTCGGCCTCGGGCCAGCGGGCGGCCAGCATCTCGGTGATCTCGCCCGGCCCGCAGCCGAGATCGACGATGCGGCGGGCCTGGATGTCCGGAATGCGCCCGATCAGGTCGAGCGCAGGTCGCAGGCGATGATCGCCGAACTTTGCGTACTGGGCCGGATCCCAGCTCGGCATCAGTGCCGGGATTCGAGCTTGTCGTAGCCGCGGCGGATCATGCCCATGATGAACAGGACGGCGAAGCCGGCGTAGAGCAGCCCGGCATAGTAGGTTCCGTCGCTATGCGCATGCGACGCGACGGAGAGCGCGTAGAGCGCCGTCACGCCAATGATCCCACCCAGAATCCAAGGTCCAGTCCCAGACACCTTCTTGGTCTCCCCTTCGTTAGGTCTAGCGCCGCGCCACCATCAGCTTCTTGATCTCGGCGATGGCCTTCGCCGGGTTCAAGCTCTTTGGGCACGTGCGCGTGCAGTTCATGATCGTATGGCAGCGATAGAGGCGGAACGGATCCTCGAGCGCGTCCAGGCGTTCGCCGGTCGCCTCGTCGCGCGAGTCCGCGATCCAGCGATAGGCCTGCAGCAGGATCGCCGGCCCGAGATAGCGGTCGCCGTTCCACCAGTAGCTGGGGCAGCTCGTCGAGCAGCAGAAGCAGAGCACGCATTCCCAGAGGCCGTCGAGCTTGGCGCGCTCCTCAGGGCTCTGCCGGCGCTCGGAGTCGGGCGGCGGCGGCGACTCGGTCTGAAGCCAGGGCTGGATCGAGGTGTACTGCGCGTATGGCACCGAGAGATCGGGAACCAGGTCCTTGATCACCGGCATGTGCGGCAGCGGATAGATGTCGACCGTGCCCTTCACCTCGTCGATCGGCTTCAGGCACGCCAGCGTGTTGGTGCCGTCGATGTTCATCGAGCACGAGCCGCAGATACCCTCGCGGCAGGAGCGGCGGAAGGTCAGCGTCGAGTCGATCTCGGTCTTGATCTTGATCAGCGCGTCCAGAACCATCGGCGCGCACTGGTCGCGGTCGATCTCGAAGGTATCGAGACGCGGGTTGGCGCCCGAATCCGGGTCCCAGCGGTAGATCCGGAACTTGGTGACGCGCTTGGTCCCCTCGGGCGCCTTGTGGGTCTTGCCCTCGGTGATCTTCGAGTTCTGAGGCAGGGTGAATTCGGCCATGGCGCGCGTCCCCTTAGTAGACCCGCGCCTTGGGCGGGATGACCTGGATCTCGTTCGAGAGCGTGTACATGTGGACGTCGCGGTAGCCGAGAGTCGCCTTGCCCTTGCCGTCGACCCAGGCGAGCGAGTGCTTCATCCAGTTGACGTCGTCGCGGTCCTTGATGTCGTCGCGGGCATGCGCGCCGCGGCTTTCCTTGCGCGCCTCTCCGGATGCGAGCGTCACGATCGCCTGTCCGATCAGGTTGTCGAGCTCGAGCGTCTCGACCAGGTCCGAATTCCAGATCATCGAGCGGTCGGTGACGCCGATATCCGCCATCGACGCATGCACACCGGCGATCTTGCGGAGGCCGGTCTCCATCGATCCCTGGTCGCGGAACACGGCGGCGTGCTGCTGCATCGCCTTCTGCATCTCGAGCCGGATCTTGCCGGTCGGATTGCCGCCCTTGGCGTTGCGGAAGCGGTCGAGGCGGGCCAGCGCCTGGTCGCCGGCCGAGGCCGAGAGCGGCTTGTGCGCCTGGCCGGGCTTCACCATCTCGGCGGCGCGATGCGCCGCGGCCCGGCCGAAGACCACGAGATCGAGCAGCGAGTTGGTGCCGAGGCGGTTGGCGCCGTGGACCGAGACGCAGGCCGCCTCGCCGATCGCCATCAGGCCGTGGCAGACGGCGTCCGGGTTGTCCTTGGTCGGGCGGATCGCCTCGCCGTGATAGTTCGTCGGGATGCCGCCCATGTTGTAGTGGACGGTCGGCTGCACCGGGATCGGCTCGCGGGTCACGTCGACGCCGGCGAAGATGCGCGCGGTTTCGGAGATGCCGGGCAGGCGCTCGTGCAGCACCTTCGGATCCAGATGCTCCAGGTGGAGCAGCATGTAGTCCTTGTCCGGACCGCAGCCGCGGCCTTCGTTGGCCTCGATCGTCATCGCGCGGCTGACGACGTCGCGGCTGGCGAGATCCTTCGCCGACGGCGCGTAGCGCTCCATGAAGCGCTCACCCTCGGAGTTGGTGAGGTAGCCGCCCTCGCCGCGGGCGCCTTCGGTGATCAGGCAGCCGGCGCCATAGATGCCGGTCGGGTGGAACTGCACGAACTCCATGTCCTGGAGCGGCAATCCGGCGCGCAGGACCATGCCGCCGCCGTCGCCGGTGCAGGTGTGCGCCGAGGTGCAAGTCTGGTAGGCGCGGCCGTAGCCGCCGGTCGCCAGCACCACCTGGTGCGCGCGGAAACGGTGGATGGTGCCGTCGTCGAGGTTCCAGGCCATGACGCCTCGGCACGCACCTTCCTCGTCGATGATCAGGTCGAGCGCGAAATACTCGACGAAGAACTCGGCGCCGTGGCGGAGCGACTGCTGGTAGAGCGTGTGCAGGATCGCGTGGCCCGTGCGGTCGGCGGCGGCGCAGGCGCGCTTCGCCAGGCCCTTGCCGCCTTCGAGCGTGTGGCCGCCGAAGGGACGCTGATAGATCTTGCCCTCCGGCGTGCGCGAGAACGGCACGCCGAAATGCTCGAGCTCGATGATCGCCGGGATCGCGTTCCGGCACATGTACTCGATCGCGTCCTGGTCGCCGAGCCAGTCGGAGCCCTTGACCGTGTCGTACATGTGGTAGCGCCAGTTG
>JAEULB010000049.1 GCA_016792585.1 Rhodospirillaceae bacterium | reverse complement strand
AACACGATCGCGCCGGCCATGAACGCCTTGTGACGGACCAGGCGCTGGAAGGTGTCGGTCTTCCAGAACAGCCACGGGCTCGGCGGCGCCTCGTCCAGCTCCTCGGCATAGCCGATGTTGCTACTTGTCTCGGTCATACCGGACCCTGGGGTCGAGATAGGCGTAGAGCACATCGACGACGATGTTCATCAGCATCAGCGCGCTGGCGACGAACAGCAGGCCGCCCTGGATCATCGGGTAGTCGCGCCGGAGGATGGCGCCGACCAAGAGCGAGCCCAGGCCCGGGATCGAGAAGATCGCCTCGGTCACGATCGAGCCCGAGACCAGCACCGAGAGGATGATGCCGATGACCGTCACCACCGGGATCATCACGTTGGCCATCGCGTGCTTGCCGACGACGAGATGGCGCGGCAGGCCCTTGGCCTTGGCCGTCCGGATGTAGTCCTGGCGCAGCACCTCGAGCATGGTCGAGCGCGTGATGCGCGCGAGCAGGCCCATCTGCAGCATGCCGAGCGAGATCGCGGCCAGCGTCGTGGTGCGGAACCAGCCGACGAAGTCGGTCTGCCAGGGAACGTATCCGCCCGACGGCAGCCAGCCGAGATGCACCGCGAACAGCACGATCATCATCAGGCCGAGCCAGAAGTTGGGGATCGAGACGCCGAGAAGCGCGAACGTCATCGCCGCCTGGTCGACCCAGGTATTCTGACGGAGCGCCGCGACCACGCCGGTCAAGAGTCCGAACACCAGCGTCAGCAGCATTGCATAGGCCGAGATCGACAGCGTTACCGGCAGGCGCTCGATCGTCGCCTCCAGCACCGGCTTTCCCAGCAGCAGCGAGCGGCCGAGATCGCCCTGCAGCACCCCGCCGTAGAATTTCAGGAGCTGGACGTGGAAGGGCTGGTCGAGCCCGAGGTTCTCGCGGATCGCCTGGAGCTCGGCCGGCGTCGCCGACGGCCCGCCGATCAGCGTCGCCGGGTCACCCGGGACCAGATGCATGATCGAGAACGAGATCAGGCTGACCAGCGCCAGGATCGGGATCGCCTGGAGCAGGCGCTGGAGGATGTATCGACCCATGAATCGATTAGGCTCTTAAAGGCGGGTGCGATGCAATCCGGAACGGCGGAGGGCGGAGCCGCCCTTCGCCGTTCCTTCAGGGCAGGTCATTCAAAGTAGACGTTGGACGCGCGCTGGATCCGGAAGGGGCGATAGTTCTTCACGTTCGAGCGAACGGCCTGGAGCTGGTTGAGCGCGCCGAACGGGATCACCAGCGCCTGGTCCAGCAGCCGCGCCTGCGCCCGGGCGAAGGCGGCCTTGCGGATCTCCAGCGTGGCGCCGTTCACCATCTCGTTGAAGGCGTCGTTGAACGGTTTATCGGCCGCCTCCGGTGACTTCGGCTTGTAGGCGTTCTGCGGCGCCGCGTATTGCCGGATGGTTTGGATCGGGCCTTGGGCCGGACCGTTGCCATGCGCGTTGAAGAAGAAGTTCCAGCCCGTGGTCGTGTTCGACCAGCGCTGCGCCGCGGCCGGCCAGTCGACGACCTCGAGCTTGACGTTGACGCCGACCGCCTTCAGCTGCTCGGCCATGACGAGCGAGGCGTTGTACATCGACGTATAGTCCTTGTTGGTGAGGAGCACGACCTCCTCGCTCTTGTATCCCGCCTCGGCCAGCAGCTGCTTCGCCTTCGCCGGATTCTTCTGGTTGTACGTCTCCTTGCCGGCATCGGTGTACTGCGTCTGGCCGGGATACTGGAAGCCGACATTGAGCCGGTAGGCGCCGTCGGAGGCCGACTCCATGATCTCTTCCATGTTGAGCGCCGCCATCACCGCCTGGCGGACCTTGAGATTGTCGGTCGGCGGCGCCGAGACGTTGACCTCGACGAGCTGGATCCAGAAGTTGTTCAGGTAGGTGAGCGTGATGTTGCGGTTCTGCTTGAGCCGCGCCTGCGATGTCACCGGGATGTCCTCGGCCGCGTGCAGCTCACCGGTCTCGATGCCGGCGACGCGCGCGCCGGGCTCGGTCACGATCCGATAGACGACGGTGTCGACGCAGGCGACGCGATACCCGGCGAAGCCGTCGGCGTCCTTGTAGCGGGTGTCCGGCGTGTAGCCGTCATAACGCCTCAGCTTCACATGGCTGTCGGCGACGTTCTCGACCAGCTGGAACGGGCCGGTGCCGATCGAGGGCAGCTGCATCGCGGCGGCCGAGGCGCTTTCGGCCGGCACGATCACGACCGGCACCAGGAACGAGCTGAGGCTTTCGAGGAAGGTAGGCTGCGCGGTCTTCATGTTGATGACGAAGGTCGCCGGATCCCTGGCTTCCCAGTTCTCGACCGCCGCCAGCATGCCGCGGTCGATGCCGAGCTGCTTGTAGCGGTCGAAGGTGGCGACGACGTCGGCCGAGGTGAGCGGCTTGCCGTTGTGGAACTTGACGTTGGGACGGAGCTTGAAGACGTAGGCCTTGCCGTCGGCGCTGGCGTCGACGGAGGCGGCGAGGTTAGGCATCACGGCGAAGTTCTCGTCGCGGATCAGCAGCGGCTCGAAGATCTGCTGGGCGATGTTGCGCGTGGATGCGGTCGACGAGGTATGCTGGTCGAGGCTGTTGAGCTTGGCCTGCTGGCCGAAGACGAGCTCGCCGCCCTTCTTGGGGCAGGAGAACTGCTGCGCCTCGGCGGCGCCGGCTCCGAACGCCAACGCGGCGAACGCGATTGCGGTCGGCGAGAGCCGCCGCGACTTCCGAACGGACATGAACCCCTCCTCAGATTCGATGGCTGATGGGTGCGCGGCGACTTGTTCTTGAATGGCCCGCTCGGGCGGGCGGTGGACCTCAAAAGCTTCCCGCTCCGCGCCGCGACCCGTCAAGGCGTTTCATCATTCATGCTAGATGTTTGATCAAACATTGACAGGCAAGATTCTTTATGCGACAGCGCCTTAGCAAGGGCCGGTCGAGCCGGTCTTGGTCGCTTCAACTGTGCATCAGGCCCTGATGACCCTGGCTGCCAAGCTCGAGCCGATCGAAAACCGAACCCTCCGAGAGCGGGCTCGTCAGGAGCTGAAGACAGCGCTGATGGCCGGGCGCTTCATGCCGGGCGAGATCGTCACGGTGCGGAGCGTTGCCGAAGCGCTCGGCACCAGCCCGATGCCGGTTCGCGAAGCGATCCATGCGCTGGTTGCCGAGCATGCGCTCCAGATGCGCCCGAACCGGACCGTACGGGTGCCGGTGCTGTCGGCCTCGGGCTTCCGGCAGCTCGAGGAGATGCGCGTGCTGATCGAGAGCAAGGCCGCCGGAATGGCCGCCACGCGGCTCGACGACCGTAGCATCGCCGAGATCGTCCAGCACAACGCCAACATGCTGGCGAGCCTGAAGGCGGGCGACGCCGGCACCTTCCTTCGCTACAATCAGTCCTTCCACTTCGCCGTATACCGGGCAGCAGGCAACGCCTTCATGCTGCCGATCATCGAGGGCTTCTGGCTTCGCGTTGGCCCTTACCTGATGTCGCCCTTTGCCAGCGGCCGCTACGACATCCGCCAGCACTATCGCGTCGGAATCTCCTACCATGACGGCATCATCGCAGCGCTGAAGGCCCGCGACGGCGAGGCCGCCGAGCGCGCCATGGCGACCGATATCTCCGAGTCGGCCGGCTGGTACGGCGAGAACCTGGAGTTCGCGCCCGAAGCCTAGTTGGCGCGGTGGCGCTTCACGAACTCCTCGTCGACGGTGACGCCGATGCCGGGCGTGTCGGGGATCGGCACGGTGCCGTCCGCCTGCAGCGAGAACGAGGCCTTGGCGATGCCCGCGGTGAGAGCCGACTGGCTCACGTTGAACTCGACGAAGCGGGCTCTCGGCAGCGTCGAGATCAGCTGCAGGCTGTAGCCTGTGAGCAGATGCGTCAGCCAGGAATGCGGCACCAGGTCGATGCCGGCCTGCTCCGACATCTCGGCGACCCGCTTGGCGACCGTGATGCCGCCGCAGCGCGAGAGATCAGGCTGGATCACGTCGACGCAGCCCTCGCCGATGAAGCGCTCGAAGTCCCAGATCGTCGCCACCTGCTCGCCGGCGGCGATCGGCGTCGGGCTCACGGCGCGGACATGCGCGTATTCGTCGAAGCGCTCGGGGTGGATGAAGTCCTCGCACCAGCCGACGCCGTAGTCGGCGAGCCATTCCACCAGCTCGATCGCCTGGCGGCGGCTCCGCATCGGTCCCGGATTCTTCCAGCCGGCCGGATACCAGCCCGGATCGACCAGCAGGTGACGCTTCGGACCCAGCGCCTCGCGCGCCGCGGCGACCAGCTCGCGGTCGCGGCCCGGATCCTCGCCGAACACGCCCCAGCCGAACTTGACCGCATGGAAGCCCTTGTCGATGTAGCCCTGGGCGGCGGCCTTCATGCCCTCCGGCGTCTCGCGGAAGAGGGTGGAGGCATAGGCCATCACCTTGTCGTGGCGCCTCGCGCCGAGCAGGCGCGAGAGCGAAAGCCCGGTCGCCTGCGAGCGGATCGACCACAGCGCGTTGTCGATCGCCGAGATGCACTGCATCGCGATGCCGCGGCGGCCGTAATAGGCGCTGCCGACATAGAGCTTGTCCCAAAGGCGCTCGACGTCGAGCGGGTTTTCGCCGACCAGCAGCTCGCCCAGCGTCTTGAAGCCAAGCACCGCCATGCCCTGGCCCGCAATGATCGCGACCGCGGCCGGCGCCAGGGTCTCAACGTCGGCCCAGCCGGTCAGGCCCTCGTCAGTCGAGACCTTGATCAGGAGCTGCCAGTCGCCGTTGTCCTTGGCCTCCTCGCCGCCGACGGTGGCGCCGTAGGTCTCGGTGCCCTTCAAGAGGATCGGCTCGACGGCGGTGATGCGCATGGATGTTCCTTCAGCAAAAAGAAAAGCCGCGGACGCCGATCCTGGCGCCCGCGGCTCGACGGCCTAGGCTAGTTCTTCTCGATGTTCCAGTAGACGACGGTGTTCGCCTTCATGATGCCGGTGATGTTCTTCCGCCACAGGAAGGGCTGCTGGTACTGGCCGACCGGGAGAACGGGGATGTTCTCTTCCCAGAGGCGCTTGTGCATCGTCTCGGCGAGCTGCTTCTGCTTGGCCGGGTCGGTCTCGCGGATGAAGGCCTGGCGGATCTTCTCGATCTCCGGATCGCAGGGCCATCCGAACCAGGCGGCATCGCAGGTCGTCGGCGAGATGTTGGACGACATCGGGTTCGCCTGCGAGGCGGTGCCCGATCCGGTGTGGAAGATGTTCCAGCCGCCTTGCGCCGGCGGCTCCTTCTTCGAGCGGCGGGTGACGATCGAGCCCCAGTCCTGGATCACCAGCTCGACGTTGACGCCGATCTTCTTCAGATTCTCGGCGGTCACCATCGTGAAGGCGTTGAGGAACTGGATGTCGGCGGCACCCATCAGTAAGACCTTCTCGCCCTTGTAGCCGGACTCGATCATCAGCTGCTTGGCGCGCTCGAGGTTCTGCTTCTTGTAGGGCTCGGCACCGGCCTCGGTGCCGTAGGGTGTGCCGCAGATCCAGATCGAGTGGCACTCGCGCCAGTACTTCTGCGGGCCGATGCCTGCCGCCAGGTATTCCTTCTGATCGATCATCAAGGCCAGCGCCTGGCGGGCCTTGAGGTTGTTGAAGGGCGGATGCAGGTGGTTCATGCGCAGCAGCCCGAAGCCCTCGGTCGGCCAGATTGTGCCGACGACGACGTCAGGGTTCTTCTCGACGGTGGCGACGAGGTCGATCGCGGTCTGGTCGAGGAAGTCGACCTCGCCGGCGTTGAACGCGGCAAAGACGGTGGCCGAGTCGGGGATGACCCGGTACTCGACCCGGTCGACCTTGACCACCTTGCCGCCGGCGAAGCCGGAGGCCTTCTCCGAGCGCGGCACGTAGTCCTTGAACTTGTCGTAGACGACCTTGGAGCCCGGCACCCACTCGGCCTTGTTGAACACGAACGGACCGGAGCCGATCGGCTCGGTGATCGGCGTGTTCGGATCGACCATCGCTTCCTTTTCGCGATAGATGCCGGCGAGGTTCGACGATCCGCCGATCGCGAAGAGAAGGAGGCCGAAGGGCTCCTTCAACTTGATGGTGAAGGTCTTGTCGTCGACCCGGTCGATCGAGGCGAGGAACGGCTCGATCGAGCGGCCGAGCACCTCGCGCTTCACCAGGCGGTTCAGAGAGGCGACCACGTCCTTCGATGTGACCGGCGTGCCGTCATGGAACTTGAGGCCGTCGCGCAAGGTCATCGTATAGGTGAGCTTGTCGTTCGACAGCGTGTAGCGATCGACCATCTGCGGCTGGGACACGGTGTTCTCGTCCCAGCTGAACAGCGTGTCGAGGACCGCGCCCATGTGCTGGGCAGTGATCGTAGCCGTCGTCTGATAGCCGTCGAGGACCTTCAGGTCGGCGTGGGGGACGACCCTCAACACCTTCTGCTGAGCCAGCGCGGCACCGGATGTGGTGAGCGCCAGCATCGCAGCGGCCAGGGCCGTCATGCGCAAGCTTGCCATTCGATTGACCTCCCGTTTTGGGGGTGAAGAGGGTCACCCACGGGGATCGTGCACCGTTTCCGGCCCAGACAAAAGTCCGCGTTCCGTCTTGTGAAACGCTTGTCCCGCGGCGCGGTCCGTTCCGGGCGGCGCCTGCTTTTCCCCGGCCGGCCGGGGATCGGCCCTAGCATCGATACCGGAGGTAGCTCATGACGCGCGTGCTGTTCGCCGGATTGTTCCACGAGACCCACACTTTCCTCCCCGAGACGACGCCGTTGGCGAAGTTCGAGGTCCTGAGGGGCGAGGAGATGTTCCGCCGCGACGGCGACGGATCGAACTTCGATGGCTTCCTCTCCCGTGCCAAGGTCCATGGCTGGACCGTGCTCCCGACTGCCGACTACCAGGCCTTCCCGTCCGGCACCGTCGAGCACTCGGTATTCGAGGCATTCTGGGCCGATGTCGAGCAGGCGATGAAGGTGCTCATGGGCGAGAAGATCGACGCGGTCTTCCTGCTGCTGCACGGCGCAATGGCGACCGACAAGGAGGTCGATCCCGAAGGCGAGTTCCTGGAGCGTCTACGCCCGTTGCTGCCCAAGGGTATCCCTGTATTCGGCGTCTTCGACCTGCATGCGAACTTCACCCGGCGGATCATCGATCTCTCAGACTGCCTGGTCGCCTATCGCGAGAACCCGCATACGGACGCGCGCGAGGCGACGATGCGGGCGGCCGATCTGCTGGATCGATGCCTCAAGGGCGGGAAGATTCCAAAGCAGTACTGGCGCCGCCCGCCGATCATGTGGCCGCCGACCGGCGTCGGCACCGCCGACACGCCGATGAAGGACCTGGAGGCGATGGCGCGGAAGATCGAGGCCGAGGTGCCGGGCGTCTGGTGCGCCAATGTCATCGCCGGATTCGCCTTCGCCGATGCGCCCGATGTCGGGCTCTCGTTCAGCATCGTCTCGGACGGCGATCCGAAGGCGGCGGAGGCTGCGCTCGACCGGCTGGAGGCGGAAGCGGTGCGCTTGAGGAAGGCGGGAAGCCCGCGCGACAAGTCGGTCGACCAGGTGCTCGAGGAGATCATGCCGGTGAAGGAAGGGCCGGTGCTGCTGGTCGAGCCTTCCGACAACATCGGCGGCGGCACCACCGGCGACTCGACCGGCATCCTGCGCGCGCTGATCCGCCACAAGGTGCGCGATTCCGCGGTCGTGATCGCCGATCCCGAGTCGGTCGCGGCCCTGGCCTCGGCCCAGATCGGCGATCGGGTGAAGCTCAGGGTCGGCGGCAAGCTGAACCCGTTCGACGAAGGCCCGGTCGAGATGACGGCGACGCTGAGATCGAAGAGCGACGGCCGCTTCACCCTCGAGGACCCGAAGAGTCATCTCGCCGCCTTCGGGCACGAGATCGAGATGGGTCCTTCGGCGGTGGTCGAGCACGAAGGCATCCAGATCCTGCTGACCTCGAAGAAGGTTCCGCCCTGGGATCTGGGCCAGCTTCGGAGCCAGGGGATCGAGCCGACCAAGCTCAAGGTCATCGGGGTCAAGGCCGCAGTCGCGCACCGTGCCGCCTATAACCCGATCACCAAGGCGAGCTACACGGTCGAGACGCCGGGGCCGGGCATGAGCGATCTCACCAAGTTCCCCTACAAGAAGGTCAAGCGACCCGTCTATCCTCTGGACGAGATCGGCACCTGACCATGTAGGAGGGGCTTTGCCCCGGCCGCAGACCATCGCGTTGATCGTCGCCTGTGCTCTCTTCATGGAGAACCTGGACGGCACGATCATCACCACGGCCCTGCCGCAGATCGCCGCCGACTTCGGCGTCAACCCGGTCCATCTCAGCCTCTCGATCACCACCTACCTGCTGGGGATGGCGGCGTTCATCCCGGTCAGCGGCTGGCTCGCCGACAAGGTGGGCGCCCGCGACGTGTTCAGGTACGCTATCGTCGTCTTCGTCCTGTCGTCGATCGCCTGTGGGATGTCGACGAACCTGCCGACGCTGGCGGTCTCGCGTTTCGTCCAGGGTATCGCCGGGGCGATGATGATGCCGGTCGGCCGGCTCGTCCTGCTCCGCAACTGCACCAAGGCGGAGCTGATCCAGGCGCTCACCTACGTCACCATGCCGGCGATGATCGGCCCGATCGTCGGTCCGCCGATCGGCGGCTTCATTGCGACATACGCTGACTGGCGCTGGATCTTCTTCCTCAACGTGCCGGTCGGCCTGCTGGGATTCGTCCTGGTCACGCTCAAGATCCCGCAGGATCCGGTCCCGCCGCCACCACCGCTCGACGTCGTCGGATTCCTGCTCTGCGCGGTCGCGCTGTCGGGGCTGGTTATGGGCGTCGAGCTGTCCACGCACGCCGACGACAAGCCGCTCGCCGGCGTAGCGCTGCTGGCCGTCGGTGCCGTGGCTGGCGCGATCTACCTGGTTCATGCCGGGCGGCGCGAGCGGCCGATCCTCCAGCTCCGCCTGCTGCGCATTCCGACCTTCGGACTCTCGGTATTCGGCGGATCGGTCTTCCGCGTCGGCGCCGGCGCGCTCCCGCTGCTGCTGCCGTTGATGCTGCAGGTGGGATTCGGCAAGTCCGCCTTCGCCGCAGGCCTGCTCACCTTCATCAGTGCGGTCGGCGCCTTCGCGATGAAGTTCACCGCCCGCGGAATCATCCGTGCCTTCGGCTTCCGTGCTGTGCTGATCGGCAACGGCGTGATCGCCGCGGTTCTGACCAGCCTTTACGGTATCTTCCGGCCCGAGAGCTCGGAGGTGCTGATCCTCGCCATCCTGCTCGCCAGCGGCTTCTTCCGCTCGCTGCAGTTCACGTCCCTCAACGCGCTCGCCTTCGCCGACATGAAGCCGGAGGACCTGAGTCAGGCGACCAGCGTCTCGGGCACCGCGCAGCAGGTGGCTCAGAGCCTCGGCGTCGCGCTCGGCGCCTCGGCGCTGCACCTGACGCTGGCGGCGCGCGGCACAGAGCAGCTGTCGGCGTCGGATTTCTGGCCGGCCTTCCTCGCGGTCGGCGCGGTGACGCTGGTCTCGGGACTGATGTTCGTGAAGCTGGAGAGGAACGCCGCCCAGCAGGTGAGCGGCCATGGCGGTTGAAGAGCGGGTCGGCTAGCCGTCAGGCGATCTCGATGACGACCCGGTTGCGGCCTTCTTCCTTGGCGCGGTAGAGCGCACGGTCGGCGCGGCCGACCAGGGTCTCGGCATCGTCGTCGTCCGAGCACTCGGCGACGCCGCAGCTGACGGTGACGCGGAGCCCGTCGTCCGGCGTCAGGATGGGCGCCGAGGCGACCGCTTCCCTCAGCGACTCCGCCAGTTCCTGCGCATGGGGCAGGCGGCAGTTGTGGGCGAGCAGGATGAACTCCTCGCCGCCCCAGCGGGCCAGAAGGTCGGACTCGCGCACGCGGTCCTTCAGGATCTGGGCGACGCTGCGGATCGCCTCGTCGCCTTTCAGGTGCCCGCGGGTGTCGTTGATGGTCTTGAAGCGGTCGATGTCGATCAGCAGCACCGACATCGGCAGCGGCACGCGCCTCCTGAGCTTGAGCGTCTGGTCGAGCGCGATGTCGAGGAGCTGTCGGTTGCCGATGCCGGTCAGCTTGTCGGTCACCGCCATGTCTTCCAGCCGGGTCTGGTAGAGGTTGATCGCGTAGGCGATCGTCCCGATGGTGAGCAGGATGATGACAATGCCGATCGCGAGGTTGGTGACGAAGCTCCGCCACAGCGCCGACAGCGCCTCGGACTCCCGCTGCTCGACGATCACCCGCCAGCCGAGATCGGGGATGAACCGGCTGGTCAGCAGCATGGTCTCGCCGTCGCGCACGTATTCGAAGTAGCCGTCGGGCTTCCTGAGGATCTCGGCGGCGATCGTGGAGATACCCGGCGCGGTCTTGATGTTGGCTTCCTGGATCACCGCGCCGTCGGAGCGCACGGTGATGTTGCCGTCGCCATCGAGGAAGTAGATGCCGCGCTGATAGCTGGTCCTGTAGTGCGAGAGGATGCGCGTGACCGTGTCGAGCTTGAGGCCGACGCCGGTCGCGCCGATGAACCGGCCCTGATAGTCCAGGACGCGGTAGTTGATGAAGATCGTGATCTCCATGTTCTGCGCCATGTTGAAGTCGATGTTGACCTCATATGGCTGCTTCATCTCGGCGACGCGGAAGAACCAGTCGTCGTTCGGCTCGCCGGCCTTGATGGCCTTGGTCGGCCCGCTGAAGTGGTAGTATTGCTTGGTGCGGTCGGAGATCAGGAAAGCGGTGAAGACGTCGTACTTGGCGCGGATCTCATCCAGATAGCGGGTGACCTGCCCCGGATCCTGCTCGCCGTTGATCAGCCAGTCCTTGACGAAGGTGTCGTTCGACATCAGGGACGAGACGAAGATCGGCCTGAGCAGGTCGGTCTGGATCTCGGCGTAGATGTTGGAAGAGGTGAGCGGCAGCTCGTTCTGGAGGATCGTCGCCTTCAGCGCCGCGGTCGAGACACGGAAGCTGATCAGGTTGGTGGTGAGGAAGCCCAGCAGCAGGATGCCGCCGATCAGGACGATCAGGCGGCCGCGGCTGGGAAGGCTCGACGAAGAGAACATCGGCGGCGGTCAGCGCCCGGACAGCTTGTCGATCTCGGCCATCTCGTCCGGCGTAAGCTTCCAGCCGGCGGCGACGACGTTCTGCTCGAGCTGCTCCGGCCTGGTGGCGCCGGCGATCACGCTCGCGGTCGGCTGCTTGCAGGCAAGCCAGCTGAAGGCGAGTTCGAGGATGCTCTTGCCGCGCCTGGCGGCGAAGTCGGTGAGCTTCTCGACGATCTGCCAGTTGGCGTCGGTCATGTAGCGGTCGGCCAGCGGCTGCATGTAGCTGAGCCGCGACTTCTCCGGCATCGGGGCGTTGCGCTTGTACTTGCCGGTCAGCATGCCGCTCGCGAGCGGGAAGTAGGGCAGGAGGCCGATGCCGTACGCGTTCATCGCCGGGATCAGCTCCTTCTCGGCGTCGCGCACGATCAGGCTGTACTCGTCCTGGCACGAGACGAAGCGCTCGAGGCCGTCGCGGCGCGCGATCCATTCGGACTCGACCACCTGCCAGGCCTTGTGGTTGGAGAGGCCGAGGTAGCGGACCTTGCCCTGGGTCACGAGGTCGTCGAGGGCGCGGAGCGTCTCCTCCATCGGCGTCAACGGATCGACCATGTGGACCTGGTAGAGGTCGATCCAGTCGGTCTTCATCCGCTTCAGGCTCGCCTCGACCGCGGTCATGATGTAGCGCCGGGACGCGCCCTTGAGCTTGCCGGCATCGTCCATCGGCCCGCAGAACTTGGTCGCGAGAACGATGTCCTTGCGCCGGTCGCCCAGCACCTGGCCGATGACGTTCTCGGAGCCGCCCTTGTTGGCGTAGATGTCGGCGGTGTCGAGGAGCGTGATGCCGAGATCGAGGGCCTTGTGGATGACGGCCTTCGAGCCTTCGAAATCGGTGCGGCCGCCGAAATTGTTGCAGCCGAGGCCGACGACCGACACCAGCAAGCCGGACCTGCCCAACGTGCGCTGTTCCACGGGTCCCCACCCTTGCCGTTTAGAATAATTCGCGGCAGGCAAATTAGTGCCTCCGCCTTGGGTTGGCTACCTCTGTTCGACTTGGCCGGCCTCTGCCATGGTAGCGCCCTTTTGTGAGGGGGATTCATGACTGTGAGCGCCTGGCGGAGCCGAGCGGGAACCACTTTCGACTGCGAGAAGCGGCCGGCATCGGGCTACCGTGGGATGGTAGTGACCAATCACCCTCTCGCTTCTGCGGCGGGTGCCGAGATGCTGGCGGCCGGCGGCAATGCCATCGATGCCGCGATCGCCGCGCTGTTTACCTTGAATGTCGTTGAACCGATGATGGTTGGTCTGTTCGGCGGCGGCATGATGCACATCCGCCTGGCCGATGGCCGGCACCTGGTGCTCGACGGCATGTCGACCGCGCCGGCCGCCTCCGGCCCCACCTGCTACAAGCCGGCTTCGGACACCTGGCCCGACTACCTGGAGACGATCGGCAAGGAGAACGCGGTCGGGCCGAAGTCGATCGCCACCCCCGGCAACCTCAAGGGCTGGTGCGAGGCGCTTCAGCGCTGGGGCACCTTCTCGCTGTCCGACGTGACCGAGCCCGCGATCCGCCATGCCTCGCGGGGCTTCCGGGCGACGCCGTTCCTCAACGACTGCGTCCTCCAGGGCGCGGCCGACATGATCCAGGACCGGACGATCGCCGGAGTCTTCATGCCCGGCGGCAAGCCCGTCGATGCCGGCGACCGGGTCGTTCAGGGCGACCTCGCCGACACTTTTCGCACGATCGCCAAGGAGGGGCCGAGCGCGCTCTATGGCGGGATGCTCGGCCGCGGTATCGCGCATCACCTGCAGAAGGAAGGCGCCTTCCTCTCCTTCGCCGACCTTGAGGCCTACAAGACCATCGAGCGCGAGCCGGTGCGGGGCTCCTATCGCGGCGTCGAGATCGTCGGCCCGCCGCCGCCGTCATCGGGCGGCATCCATGTGATCCAGATGCTGAACCTGCTCGAGGGTTACGACATCGGCGCCCTCGGATTCGGCTCGCCCAAGACCATCCACCTGATCCTCGAGTCTCTGAAGATCGCGTTTGCCGATCGCTTCGCCTCGACCGGCGATCCGGCCTACGTGAAGGTGCCGGTGAAGACGCTGCTGTCGAAGGACTACGGCAACATGCGGCGTGCCGAGATCGATCCGGCCAAGGCCAAGGCGCATGCGGCTAAGGCGGCGAGCAACGAGTCGGCGAACACCACGCACCTGACCGTCGCCGACGGCCAGGGCAACGTCGTCTGCGCGACCCAGACGATCAACAGCCTGTTCGGCGCGCGCATCATGGTGCCCGGCACCGGCGTGATCCCGAACAACTACATGTACACCTTCGACCCGCATCCGGGGCAGGCGCTGTCGATCGCGCCGGGCAAGCGGATCGCGACCTCGATGTCGCCGATCATGGGCCTGAAGGACGGAAAGGCGCAGTTCGCGCTCGGCCTGCCCGGCGGCGTGCGCATCTTCGGCTCGGCGATGCAGGCTGTCCTCAACATCGTCGATCACGGCATGAGCCTGCAGGAGGCGGTCGAGGCGCCGCGCGTCTGGACCCAGGGCCAGGCTGTCGAACTCGAATCCAAGATCTCCGACGACGTGAAGGCGGAGGTCGCGGCGATGGGCCATCCGGCCGGATCGGTGCCGAGCGTCGGCGGCGGCATGTGCGCGATCCGCTTCGAGGCGGATGGCGGCATGACCGGGGCCGCCTGCTGGCGCGCCGACGGCACCGCGATCGGCGTCGGCGGCGGCCCGGCGAAGAAGGGCTCGCGCTTCGTCGCGGAGGCGAAGCGCTAGGCGAGAAGCTCGCCGATTTTCTGCGTCGCCTTGAGGCCGGAACCGGTCAGCACGAGGACCGTCTTCTCCTCCGGCTTGATCGTGCCGTCCTTGACCAGCCGCGCCAGCGCCGCTGCCGTCTGCGCGCTGGTCGGCTCGGCGTAGAGGCCGCTTGCCGCCAGCGTCTTGAGGCCGGCGATGATCTCGTCCTCCGGCACGGCGACGGCCGCACCGCCTGAGCCGCGCAAGGCGCCCAGGACTTCTTTCAAACGGATCGGCTTGGCGATCGCGGTGCCTTCGGCGACGGTCGGCTCGATCTTGGTCTCGACCGGCGTGTCGACGCCGGCCGTGAAACTCGCGGCGATCGGCGCGCAGTTGGCGGGCTGGCTTCCGAAGATGCGCGGCAGCCTCTTGATCTGTCCGTTGCGCAGCAGCTCGTTGAAGCCGATCCAGCAGCCGAGGATGTTCGAGCCGGCGCCCATCGGGGCGATGACGTTGTCGGGCGCCTCGAAGCTCAGGTCCTCCCAGAGCTCGTAGGCGAGCGTCTTGGTGCCCTGAAGGAACAGCGCCTGCCAGTTGTGGCTGGCATAGAAGATCGTCGAGGCCTGACGCTCGGCCTCGTCGGCACAGTCCTGGCGCGTGCCCGGCACCAGCTCGACCTCGGCGCCGACGGCACGCATCTGCACGATCTTCGCCGGCTGCGTATAGGCCGGCACCAGGATCTTGACCTTCATGCCGCCGGCGACCGCATAGGCGGCGACCGCCGCGCCGCCATTGCCGGATGAATCTTCAAGAACGTGCTTCACGCCTTGCTGGCGCAGCGCCGACAGCATCACCGAGGCACCGCGATCCTTGAAGCTTCCCGTCGGCGCGAACCATTCGAGCTTCATCAATGCGCGTGCGCCGCCGACGCGGCGCTCCACCAGTGGCGTGCAGCCTTCACCCATGGTGATCGGGTCATTGATCGTCAGCGGCAGCGCCTTGGCGTAGCGCCAGAGAGAACGCACCGACGTGTCGATGTCGCCGCTGCCGATGCCGGGCAGATCCGTCGTCATCAGCGGATTGCCGTCGTCGGAGCGCCAGCGCGGCTGGGTTAGTGCGTAAGTCTTGCCGGTATGCGGATCGATATAGGCAGCGGTCATGTCAGCGGCGCCATTCCTTTGGTTCGCCGGCGGCGAGCCATTCCTTGTATTCGGCCTTGGTTGCGTCGTTGGCAGGGTAGATGCCGGGTGTCGCCGCACCGGCCAGGATCTTGATCTGAATGAAACGCTCGAGCCGTTCCTGCTCGGCGCCGTCGCGCGCGACCTCGGCTGCGAGCGCCTTCGGGACGACGACGACGCCGTCCTGGTCGCCGACGATCACGTCGCCCGGGATCACGGCGACACGGCCGCAGCCGATCGGCCCCTGCATGCCGGCGCCGGAGAGACCGGAGATGCTGGCGGGTGCCGCGGGACCGGCGGCGAAGATCGGCAGGCCGAGAGGCGCGGTGGCTTCCACATCGCGCAGACCGCCATCGGTGACGATGCCGGCGACGCCACGGGTCTTGAGCCGGGCTGCCAGGATGTCGCCGACGATGCCGGTCGCAGCCTCGCCGCGCGCGTCGATCACCAGGACCGAGCCGGAAGGCGCCTGCTCGATCGCGAGCCTCGGCGCGTAGTCGGGCCGGGCGAGGACCGAGTAGTCGGAGAGATCCTCGCGCAGCGGCAGGTAGGCCAGCGTGAAGGCCTCGCCGACCAAGCGGCGCGTCATCGGCACCAGGGGGCGAACGCCCTCCATTGCCGAGCGCCGGATGCCGCGCTTCAGGAGCTGCATGGTCAGCGTCGCGGTCGAGACGCCGCGGAGCATGTCGACCAAGCTCGGATCGAGGGGCATGTTTCGTCCTGATGTCGTGACAATTGGCGTCTCATGCCGGCGCGGCTAGCATGAGGCGCTTTTCATAACCGAAGCAAAGCGGCGCCTCGGGCGCAAGGGCGGCTTCGCCTCATCCAGGGTCGCTCATGGTCGATTTCAGCCAGGTCCACAACATCGACGACTTCAAGCGGCTGGCCCGCGGCTACCTGCCGCGGCCCATCTTCGACTGGATCGAGGGCGGCGCCGAGGACGAGATCTCGCTCCACAACAACCGGACCGCCTTCGACCGCGTGCGCTTCAAGCCGAAGACGCTCGTCGATGTGAACCTCCGCGACCAGACGACCGAGCTGTTCGGGAAGCCGATGGCGTCGCCTTTCGCGATCGCGCCGATGGGAAACCTGAGCCTGTTCTGGCCCGAGGCCGAGACCGTGATCGCCCAGGCCGCCGCGGCGGCCGGCATTCCCTTCGCGCTCTCGACCGCGTCCGCCGTGTCGCTCGAGACGGTGGCTGAGAAGGCGGGCGGGCGTCTCTGGTTCCAGCTCTATGTGTTCAAGGACAAGAAGGTCAACGACTCGCTGGTCGATCGCGCCGCCGCCGCTGGCTACGAGGCGCTGATGGTGACGACCGACACGCACATGTTCCCCAAGCGCGAGCGCGACCGGCGGAACGGCATCGGCCTCAACCTGAAGAAGACTCCGGCCAACATCGCCGCGGTGATGGCCAGGCCTCGTTGGCTCTGGAACGTGGTCCTGAGCCGCCCAATGCCGAAGCTGGCGAACCTGGAGAGGGAGGTCTCGGGCTCGACCACCTACGAGGCGCTCGCCAACTACTTCCTTTCCCAGCGCTACAACGGCTTCGATCTCGACGACCTGAAGCGGCTCCGGGACCGCTGGAAGGGCAAGCTGATGGTGAAGGGCATCCTCAACGTCGAGGATGCGCTTCGCGCGGTCGAGATCGGCTGCGATGCGGTGATCCTCTCCAATCATGGCGGGCGCAACCTCGAAGGATCGGCTGCCCCGTTCGAGGTGCTGCCCGAGGTCGTCGACGGCGTCGGCGGGCGGATCCCGGTGCTGCTCGACTCGGGCTTCCGCCGCGGCACCGACATCTGCAAGGCGCTGGCGATCGGCGCCAAGGCGGTGATGCTCGGCCGACCCGCGGCCTACGCAGTGTCTGGTGCCGGCAAGGACGGCGTCGGCCACATGCTGGCGACGATGAAGGACGAAGTCGACCGGGTGCAGGGCTATCTCGGCTGCACCAAGATCGACCAGCTCAACCGCGACCTGCTGCTGTTCGACCGTCAGCGGCCGGGCGCCAACGCGACGATGATCTGAATCGGATCAGCGAGACCTCGTATCGGCAGCGGCCTTCTGGCGGAAGCTTCGCAGATGGTTCGCCATCGCCGCCTGGGCCGCATCGGGATCGCGCCTTCGGATCGCGTCCAGGATCAACCGGTGTTCCGCCGGATCGCGCGTCGGGCGTGACTTGAGCGAGCGGTTGATCCGCTCGCGCACGTCGCGGAAGCGCCCGATCAGGCTCTCGATGCTGTGGTAGAGGAGCTGGTTGCCCGAGGCTGCGGCGATGCTCAGGTGGAAGCCGATGTTCTCGGCGAAGTAGGGCGTGCCGGCGGCTACATGCGCCTCGATCGCGGCGGCGAAGCCGGCAATGCGCTGCAGCTGGGTCGCCGTAGCGTGCCGCGCGGCGCCGGCAGCCGCAGCCGGCTCCAGCAGCACCCTTACGGCATAGAGATCCTCGAGAGCCCACTGGGCGAGCGATCGTTCGCCGTTGACGGTTGGCGGCGGCGCCGACACGAGGATGCTGCCGCGGCCGGTCCGACGTTCGAGCAGACCCATCAGTACCAAGCCCCGCACCGCCTCGCGGACGCTCGACCGGCCTACGCCGAGCATCGCCATGAGCTGATGTTCGGAAGGCAGGCGGTCACCGACGCTGATCTTGCCGGAGCGGATCATCGCGAACAGCCGTTCCGAGACCGCCTCGACCACCGAGCGCTTCTTCTTCGCCTGAGCCTTCGGGCGATCGCGGTCAGCCGACATCGTGGTTGCGGACATGGCATCTGCATAACCCCGATGGCCGGGCGCCGGAAGCCGTTTCATGAAACCGTGGGCAGGATTGTCAGACAAAGGCCTCGTCGATAGCCTGTCTGACAAATCCGCTGCAACGAAGGGGAACGACACCATGATTTTGCGCACCGGAGCCACGGTCGCGGCCGTGCTGCTGGCGACCGTCGCCTTTGCACCCGCGGAAGCCCAGATCCCGCAGAAGGGAGGGACCCTGACCATCGGCGTCCCCAACGGCATTCCGACCTTCGACGTCATGGCGTCGACCGACGATACGGGACGGGTCATCCACCTGCACATGTACGAGCCGCTGATCGGACGAAACGAGAAGCTGGAAGCCGCCCCGATGCTGGCCGAGAGCTGGACCGTGTCCGCCGACGGCCTGACCTACACCTTCAAGATCCGCAAGGGCGTCGTCTTCCACAACGGCAAGGTCCTGACCTCGGCCGACGCCAAGGCCTCGATCGAGCGCTATATGCGCATGAGCGTGCGTCGGCGTTATCTCGAGGACGTGGCCGAGGTCTCGGCGCCCGATGCCGATACCGTCGCGCTCAAGCTGAAGCAGGTGCGGCCTCTGTTCATGAACAACTTCAGCCAGCCCGAGGTCATCGTCGCGATGCTGCCGTCGGAAGAGGCGGCGAAGGACGCGAACAAGATCGAGAGCATCGGCACCGGCCCCTACAAGCTCCAGGAATACAAGCCCGATAGCCATGTCCGACTGGTCCGGCACGACCGCTATGCCGCCGACACGCGCAGCGCCGGCAGGGACGGATACGTCGGCAATAAGCAGTCCCATATCGATACGCTGAACTTCCGGATCATCCCGGAAAGCTCGGCCATGATCGCCGCGCTCGAGGCCGGCGAGATCGACATGGCGGAGTGGGTGCCCGACAAGTCGGTGCCGACCCTGAAGAAGAACCCGAAGCTCACGCACGTCAACATCATGCCTGCGGGCATGCAGAGCCTTTCCGTCAATATCGCCCAGCCGCCGATGGACAAGCTGCTGGTCCGCCGTGCCGTCCAGGCGGCACTCGACATCGACGAGATCATGGACGCGGCCCGGGACGGCAACTATCAGCTGAACCACTCCGTGCAGTATCCGGGCTATGCGACCTATCCCGGCGACCGGGGCAAGGAGAGCTACAACAAGAAGGACCAGGCGCTGGCCAAGAAGCTCCTGGCCGAGGCGGGGTACAAGGGCGAGCCGGTCATCATCATCTCGGCCGTGACCTTCGACTGGCATGCGGCGACGGCGCTCGTGATCGCCGAGCAGCTCAAGGCGGTCGGGATGAAGGTCGAGCTCAAGTCGATGGATTGGCCGGCGGTCGTGGCCCTTCGCTCGCGCATGGACGGGTGGCACCTCAACCCCGGCTTCTTCGGCACCGGTCCTTGGCTCGGCGACCCGCTTATCTCGATCGCCAGCCTGATCGGCCCGACGCCCGGCAACAACTTCAAGGACGGGCCGCTCTACGACTACGCCCGGGACATGGAAAACCTGCCCACAGCCGAGGGTCGGCTCCAGGCCTGGTTCAAGGCGCAGGACCGGATCATCGACCAGGTTCTGATGATCAAGCTCGGCGACATGGGGCATTCCCAGATGCTGTCGAACAGGATCCAGGGATTCACGAAGTTCCGGACGGCTCGTCTGTGGAACGTCTGGCTTCAGAACTGATCGGGTAAGACGACCGCCATGTCCGACCTTTTCGAGCGTTTCGGAATCCGCCGCGTCATCAACGCTTCCGGCACCGAGACAGTGCACGGCGCGAGCCGTGCGTCTGACCGGGTGGCGGCGGCGGTGGCCTCCGTCCTGCCGCACTGGATCGAGATGGCGGAACTCCAGCGTGCGGCGAGCGAGGTCATCGTCAAGGCGACGGGTGCGGAGGCCGGGTTCGTGACCGGCTGTACGGCGGCGGGGATTTCCGTCGCCGTCGCCGCGGCGATGACAGGGGTGGATCTGGGGCGTGTCGAGCGCTTGCCCGACACGACCGGGATGAAGAACCGCGTGATCCTGCAGAAGGGCCACGAGGTCAACTACGGGGCCACCGTCACCCAGATGATCCGGATGACCGGGGCGGAGCCGGTGGAAATCGGCACCGCCACCGGCTGCGCCGCCTATCAGCTCGAATCCGCGATCGATGAGCGGACGGCGGCCGCGATCTTCGTGCTCTCGCATCACACCGTGCAGAGCGGGCTGATGAATCTGAAGACCTTCGCCGCGGTGTGCGGGGCGAAGGGGGTGCCGGTCATCGTCGATGCCGCGGCGGAATATGATTGGCGGGGAATGCTGAGGGACGGGGCGACCGTGGTGATATTCAGCTCGCAGAAGGCCCCGGCCGGCACGACCGCCGGCATCATCGCCGGCGAGCACGAGTTCATCCGCGCCTGCTACCATCAGGAGCGGGGCATCGGCCGGCCGATGAAGGCTGGCAAGGAGAACGTTGCCGGCGCCATCGCCGCACTCGATCAATGGATCGAGACCGACCACAAGGCTGTCCAGAAAGCGCAGGCGGTCAGGCTCGACCGGGCGGAGTCGCTGCTGCAGAACATCAAGGGACTGAGGCTCGAGCGCGAGCCCGATCCGCCCGGAAATCCGTTCGATCGCCTGATGCTGCACGTCGATCCGAGGGTCGCCCGGATCTCGGCGTTCCAGCTGGGTCAGCAGCTCGCTGCCGGCAAGCCCAAGATCGTGCTGCGTTCGCTCCACACCGATCGCGGCTATCTGCTGCTCGACGTCAGGCGCATCGACAATGCCGAACTCGACGTCGTGGTCGGCCGGATCCGGGAGATACTCTCGTCGGTGCCGGCCGACTCCGAGCCGGTGGCGCCGCCGCCGGGCGGCGACCTCACGCGGCAGGGTATGGCGCGCTGGCTCGCCCGCTGACGGACGCGCCCGTCGTCTCACCTGTCGTTCTGGATGGGAACAGCCATGCCTGAAATTGCCATTGCCAGGTTCGCCCATGAGGGCAACAGCTTTTCGCCGCTCCTGACCCCGATCGACTGCTTCAGGTCCGGCGAATGGGCAATCGGCGAGGAGGTGCCGAAGTACTATCGCGGCAGCAAGACGGAGATAGGCGGCGCGATTGCATGGCTCGAGAAGCGGCCGGCGTGGAAGCCGACCTTCCTTCGCTGCACGGCGGCACCTTCTTCCGGCGTGCTTGCGGCCGGGGTATTCGACGCGATCATCGGCGAGATCACCGCCGGCCTGTCCAAGCGCAAGTGGGATGCGGTCTTCCTGTCGCTTCACGGGTCGTTGAACGCCGTCGAGCATCCGCACGCCGACTTCGAGATCGTGAAGAGGGTCAGGGCCATCATCGGCAGGGACACGCCACTCGCCGTCAGCTTCGACCTGCACGCCAATGTCAGCCAGGCCGAGGCGGACATCCCGGACATCGTGGTCGGCTACAAGTGCCATCCACATACCGACATGGCAGAGACCGCGACCAAGGCGCTCGACATTCTCGAGCGGCGCATCAGGGGTGAGGTCAAGCCGGTCGCTGTCATCGTTCGGGCCGACGCCATCATCCCCAGCCTCTTCGCGCGGACGACGGACGGTCCGATGGCGGAGGTGAAGCAGATCGCAGCCGACATCGAGAAGAAGTACGGCCTTCTCGATCTGACCCCCTACCAGGGCTACGCCTATGCCGACAACGAGGCGGCAGGCGCCTCGGCCTGGGCGACCGCGGACGGCGATCGCGCCCTCGCGCTGAAGGCGGCGACGGAACTGGTCCGGGAGATGAACAAGCGCCGGCCGCTTCTGTTCAAGAAGCTCCCGACCGCGGCCGAAGGCATCGCCCGGGCGCTGGCCGCCAAGGACGGGCCGATCGCGGTCATCGACTCCGCCGATCATACCGGCGCCGGGGGAATAGGGGACACGCCCGGACTGCTTGCGGCACTGGTCGCAGCAAAGCCGACGAAGCCGACAGCCTTCGCCTTCTTCCACGATCCCGATCTCGTCGCCAAGGCGCAGGCCGCCGGTATCGGTGGCCGTCTCGAGGTCAGGCTCGGCGGCCGGCTGACAGCTCTCTTCGGCCCGCCGGTCGAAGCCGAGGTCACGGTCGGGCATCTCTCGGACGGCAAGTTCGTCAATGTCGGCCCGGTCCATGGCGGTCTCACCAACGACCTGCGCGGCTGCGCGCGCCTCGACTTCGTCGGTCTGCCGATCTCGGTGATGATCACCGGCATCTGCCACGACACCACGGATGACAACTTCTACAAGGCGGCGAACATCGACCTCTCGAAGCTTTCCGTGCTCGCAGTCAAGGCGAAGAACCAGTTCCGCGCGTCCTTCGGCGGAACCTTCCGCGAGATGATCGATATCGACGCCCCCGGGCCGGCGGCCTACGACTTCAGCAGCTTCCCGTTCAAGAAGGCGCCGAAGACCCTCTACCCGCTGACCCGCTGATGACGGCGGGAGTGCGGTCGGCGTCACGCCTTCACGGAATTCGCCGATGACCGGCTACATCCTTCATCGCCTCGCGAGCGCCATTCTCGTCGTCTTCCTGGTGACGATCATATCGTTCTCGGTGATGTCGCTGGTTCCTGGCGATCCGGCGTCCGTTGTCGCCGGTGCCAATGCGACGCCCGACGAGATCGCGGCGATCCGGATCCAGCTCGGCCTGCATCTGCCCTATCACGAGCGGCTGTTGAACTGGGTCGCGGGACTTCTCCAGGGCGATCTCGGCCGCTCGATCCTGCTCCAGCGCACGGTGGCGGAGGCCGTGGCCGAGCGGCTTCCGGTGACCATCGCGCTGTCGATCTACGCGATGGCCCTGACATTGGTGCTCGGCGTCGGCCTCGGTGTCTTCGCCGCGGTCCGCCAGAACTCCTGGGTCGACCAGCTTTGCATGACGGTGGCGCTGCTCGGCGTCTCTCTGCCGAACGTGTGGCTTGCGATCCTCTTCGTCATGTTCTTCTCGGTCTACCTCGGCTGGTTCCCGACCGGCGGCTACGTGCCGTTCGACCAGAGCATCAGCGGAGCGCTGGTCGCGCTGACCTTGCCGGCGATCGCGCTGTCGTTGACCCAGATCGGTCTCCTGGCGCGCATGGCACGGTCCTCGATGCTCGAAGTGCTGCGCCAGGACTATGTGCAGACCGCACGGGCGAAAGGCCTGCCGCGCTGGAGCGTGATCGGCAAGCATGCGCTGAAGAACGTGATGATCCCCCTGGTGACGGTGTTCGGCATCATCCTCAGCCTCAGCCTCAGCGGCACGGTGGTGATCGAGACGGTATTCTCGCTGCCGGGCATGGGGCGCCTGATCGTCAACGCCATCCAGCGCCGCGACTATCCGGTCATCCAGGGTGGCCTCCTGCTGACCGCGTCCGCCCTGGTCCTGGTCAATCTGGCCGTCGACCTTCTCTACGCCTGGCTCGATCCCCGGGTGCGCTATGCCGATTAGGCGCCTGCTTCGCCACCGCCTGTTCATGACCGGTCTCAGCCTTTTCGTATTCGTGGTCGCCGCGGCCGTCGCCGCCGAGTGGATCGCGACGCAAAGCCCGACGCGCATGAACATGCGGATGCGTTTCGCCGCGCCCGGCGACGCACGTTTCCTGCTCGGGACCGACGCCTTCGGGCGCGACATCCTGGCGAGGCTTGCCTACGGAGCACAGGTAAGCCTCCGCATCGGCGTCATGGTGGTGCTGTTCACCGGGTTCTTCGGCACGTTCTTTGGCGCCATCGCCGGCTATTTCCGCAAGCTCGACAATCCCGTGATGCGCGTGATGGATGCCTTCATGGCTTTTCCCGCGATCTTGCTCGCCATCGCCATCGCCGCCGCCCTCGGACCGTCAGAATTGAACGTGGTGATCGCGCTCGCCGCCGTCTACACGCCGCGGACGGCGCGGATCGTCCGTGCCTCCGTCCTGGTCGTGCGCGAAGCGGAGTTCGTGCAGGCGGCCCGCGTCGCCGGGGCCGGGGAGACGCGGATCCTGCTCGGTCATGTGCTGCCCAACAGCCTGGCGCCGCTGATCGTCCAGCTCACATTCATATTCGCCTACTCGGTCCTGGCCGAGGCAGTCCTGAGCTTCCTCGGCGTCGGGCCGGCGCCGCCGACGCCGACCTGGGGCAACATGATCGCCGACGGCCGCAACTTCATCCGCGAGGCGCCGTGGATCACGCTGATGCCCGGCGTCGCGATCTCGATCACCGTGCTCGGCCTCAATCTCCTCGGCGACGGACTTCGCGACGTCCTCGATCCGCGCATGAAGGTGGCCTCGAGTTGAGCGCGCTTCTCGAAGTCAGCGACCTGAGCGTCCGCTTCCGCACCGAGAAGGGCGAGATGGCGGCGGTCGAACAGCTCAGCCTCACCGTTGCGCGGGGAGAGTTTCTCGGCATCGTCGGCGAGAGCGGCAGCGGCAAGAGCGTCACCGCGCGCGCGCTCATGGGGCTGATCCAGCCGCCGGGGCGGATCGCCTCGGGCAGCATCCGCTTTGATGGCGAGGAGCTTGTCGGGCGGCCGGACGTCGAGCTCGAGCGGCTGCGCGGCAAGCGCATGGCGATGATCTTCCAGGAGCCGATGTCGAGCCTCAACCCGGTCTTTCCGGTAGGCGAGCAGATCGCCGAGGCGGTACGCCGGCACGACCGTCTGTCCCGACGCGCGGCATGGGACAGGGCGGTCGAGATGCTGGCGAAAGTCGGGATCCCGGGCGCGGCCGAGCGCGCCACCGCCTATCCCCATCAGCTGTCCGGCGGCATGCGCCAGCGGGTGATGATCGCGATGGCGCTGGCCTGCGATCCGGAGATGCTGATCGCCGACGAGCCGACGACGGCCCTCGACGTCACGATCCAGGCGCAGATCCTGGACCTGCTGCGCCAGCTCCGCGCCGAGCTCGGCCTCACCGTCCTCCTGATCACCCATGATCTGGGGGTCGTCGCCGAGCAGGCCGACCGCGTGATCGTCATGTATGCCGGGCGCGTGGTCGAGGTGTCCACGACCGCACCTCTGTTCGCCCGGCCGCTTCATCCGTATACCTCGGGCCTCCTTGACTCGATCCCCGACCTCGATCACACGGTCGAGGAGCTGCCGGCGATCGAGGGCGTGGTGCCGAGCCCCTTCGCGTTGCCGCCGGGTTGCCGGTTCGCGCCGCGCTGCCGTTTCGTCGAGGCGTCTTGCCGTGCGGCGGAGCCAGTATTGCGGCCTGTCGGATCGCGCTTCACCGCCTGCCGCCTCGATCCCGACCTTAGCCGCGCCTCATGACCGCTCCTCTGCTCGACATCGTCGATCTGAAGAAGCATTTCCCGGTGCGGCGTAGCGCCTTCGGCGCGAGGCGCGGCGTGATCCGCGCGGTCGATGGCGTCTCGTTCCAGGTCGAGCCTGGCGAGACGCTCGGCCTTGTCGGTGAAAGCGGCTGCGGCAAGTCGACGGTCGGACGCATGATCCTCCGACTGATCGAACCGTCTTCCGGGTCGATCCGGTTCGCCGGCGAGGATCTGCTGGCGCTCGAGGGCGAGGCATTGCGCCGGCGCCGGGCCGATCTTCAGCTGATCTTCCAGGATCCCTACGGGTCGCTCGACCCGCGCCAGACGGTCGAGCAGATCGTCGGCGAGCCGCTGGTCATACACGGCGTCGGGGACCGTGCCTCGCGCCGCGAGCGCGTGCTCGGACTGATCGAACGGGTCGGGCTCGGCACCGATCACCTTCGTCGCCATCCGCACGAGTTCTCGGGCGGCCAGCGCCAGCGGATCGGCATCGCGCGCGCCCTCGCGCTCAATCCCAAGCTGATCGTCTGCGACGAGGCCGTTTCCGCCCTCGACGTCTCGATCCAGGCGCAGGTGGTGAACCTGCTGAAGCGCCTGCAGCGCGACATCGGCCTGACCTACCTATTCATCGCCCACGATCTCGCCGTCGTCCGGCACATCTCGACCCGGGTCGCGGTCATGTATCTCGGGCGCATCGTCGAGCTCGCGCCGACGGCCGCGCTCTTCGACAAGCCCCTTCATCCGTACACCCAGGCGCTCCTGTCGGCGATCCCGCGGCCCAAGCCGGAGATCAAGCGCGGACGGGTGCTGCTGACCGGGGACGTGCCGAGCCCGATGACGCCGCCTTCCGGCTGCCGTTTCCACACTCGCTGCCCGCTTGCCTTCGACCGCTGTCGTGTCGAGGATCCCGTCACCCAGAACCTTGGCGCCGGCAGGAGCGTTGCCTGTCACCTCGTGCGACCCGGCGAAGCGCCGCCCGACATACGGAGGGATATGTGAGCTACGACCTGCTGCTCAAGGACGGCCATGTCATCGATCCGGCGAGCGGCCGGGACGGCGTCGCCGATGTCGCCTTCAAGGACGGCAAGGTGGCTCAGGTCGCGGACGGAATCTCGGGTGCCGACGCCAAGGACGTGCGCTCGGCGGCAGGATTCTACGTCGTTCCCGGCCTCATCGACCTGCATGCCCACGTCTACGTCGGCGGGACCACCTACGGCGTCGAACCCGATCAACTGGGCCGCATGTCGGGCACGACCACCGTCGTGGATGCGGGCAGCGCCGGAGCAGCCAACATCCGCGGGCTGATCGATCACCAGCAGCGATTGACGGACGTCCGCATTCTCGCTTTCGTCAATCTCGCATTCCCCGGCATCTATGGCGACCTTCGCGCGGTCCATATCGCCGAGGCGAGCGACCTTCATCTCCTGAACGTGCCGCACGTGGTCAGGACGCTGAAGAAGTGGCCGGACAGCGTCGTCGGCATCAAGATCCGGATCGGTCGCTCCTCGACCGCGGCGCTCGGTGCGATGCCGCTGCACCTCGCGATCGCAGCCTCCGAGCAGGCCGGCAACGCGCCGGTGATGGCGCATATCGGCGCGGACATGCCGCCGAGGCTGGAGGACATCCTCGATCCTCTGAGGAAGGGCGACATCGTCACGCATTGCTATACGCCGAAGATGAACAAGCCGCTCGACACCAAGGGGAAGCTCCGCGACTGCATGGTGGCCGGACGCGAGCGCGGAGTGATCATGGACGTCGGCCACGGCGCCGGCTCCTTCGGCTTCGACGTCTGCCGCACTATGCTGGAGCTGGGCTTTACGCCCGACGTGATCTCCTCCGACGTGCATCTCTACTCGGCCGATGGGCCGGCCTACGACGTGCTCGTCACCATGTCGAAGTTCCTGTGCCTGGGATTGCCGCTGGTCGACGTGATCCGTGCTGCGACGTCAGCGCCGGCCGCCGCAATGAGGCGGACCGATATCGGTTCTCTCAAGGTCGGTGCGGCCGGCGATGCGGTCCTTCTCGAGATCAAGAAGGGCCCGGTCGTCTATGTCGACGCGATCGGCCAGGAGATGAGGGCCGACCAGCGCCTGGTGCCGCGCGGCGTCGTGCTCGGCGGCAAGTGGTGGAGCGACGGGATGCCGCCGGCGCTCGGCGGCAAGAAGTAGCTCAGCGGTTCCCCGTCACCGGCAGGGGAGGCGGGACCTCGCGTCCGACCGGCTTGCCGTCGGGCAGGGTCGGCCCCTTCACCAGGCCGTCGAGCTTGAGGGGCGCCACCTTGAACGGCGTCGGATCGATGAAGCGCTCGACCGCGTTGGTCATCATTTTGGTCAGCAGGTTGTCGTAGTTGTCGACCGGCAGCGCGCCGACGAAGCACATCGATCCGACCGACAGGACCGCACCGCCCGCCGGCGTCTCGAAGAAGGTGAGGTCCGAGCGCATCAGGTCCTTTTCCGTGCCCGGCCAGAATTGGGTGATCCGGTCCTCGTTCACCGGCCCGTATTCCGGGTGGCCGAGAACGTGGCCCTCGGCAATCACCAGCGCGTTCCTGGGCGTGCCCATGCCGAAATCGATGCGGTCGAGCTCGTGGCCGACGGCACCGCCGCCCATATGGCCGCGCTCGCCCATCTGGATGCCGGAGGTGAGCTGGTTCTCGATGCCTTTCCTGAGGAACGCGACGCGCGGGTCCATGATGCCGTCGGTCGTCTTGTAGGGGTGGCCGTTGTAGGTGCCCTGGGCGGTGAAGCTGATGCCGACCAGTTTGTGCGAGGAGCGGCCGATGCGGCGCCAGAGTCCGCCATAGCTGCCGTCGAAGGCGTGGTAGCTCTCGCCGACCTCGGTCGCCCAGATGCGGACGCCGCTCTCGGCGCGACGCACTTCCATCGCCCATGGCGCCAGCGGGTGGAACACCGCCTTCCAGTAGAAGCCGTTGCCGCCGAGATAGAAGAGGCGGCCGCCCTGGTCGAGGTAGTTCTTGAGCCCGTCCAGCGTCTGGTCGGTGTGGTACTCGGGGTGCTGGCAGGTGATCACCAGCGAGTAGGGTTTCAGCAGGTCCACGCCCTCGGCATGGAGGTCGTGGTCGGTGACGATGTCGTGCTCGAAGCCTTTCCGATCCAGCCAGTCGACGATGTAGCTGTCGACGTTGAGCCAGTAGGTGCCGGAGCCAATGTCGCTGCTCTTGTCCAGCATGATGAAGTGGTTGAAGCGCTTGTCGACCATCGGGCGCGCCGAGATCGCATGCGTCACGCCGCTGCCGTCGGAGTGGTAGTTGTAAGGCGAGAGGCCGAGCTCCGGATTCTCGTCGGGCTGCTGGGTGAGCGCTCCCCAGGCCTCGGCGCGGGCGCGGTTCTGCTTGCCGAAGCCCGGACGCACGAAGTTGTTGTAGACGTGATAGGTGATGGTCGGTAGCAGGATCGCGATCTTGGCCTTTTTCTGATGCGCCGCAGGGCGCACGAAGAACGGGACGTTGTCGATGCCGGCGGCGCTCTTCAGGTGCACGCAGTACATGCCGGACGGCCAGTCGCGCGGGATCTCGATGTCGAAGGCCTTCTCCCAGCCGACATCGCCGATGTCGTCGTCGTGGAAGTGGATGGCGCCCCACTCCTCGGGCAGATGCGTCCAGCGATGCTCCTTGCCCGACCAGTTCGATCCGGTCATGGCGCGGTCGGGCATGTTCTCGACCTTGCCCTTGAAGCCGTGCGGGCCGACATCCTCGATGTCGAAGGTCGGGATGCCGATCGAGAAGTCCCAGCACGCGAGGAGCCGCGGCGGCTTGCCGTTCGGCGTCTTGCCCTTCTGTGCGGCGAGGGCGGCCTCGGCGTCGGTGCCGGTCCAGATCGTCGGCCGCTCGATCTTGCCGTTGTAGTGGGCCTCGGGCCTGGCCCCGGCGGTCTTGCCCGGAAGGGCTGCGACCAGCGCCGAGCCGGCACCCAGTTTCGGCACCGCTGGCAACGTCACCGAGGCCTGGCCGTCGTCCTCGAAGCCTGGATGGCCTTCGCGCGGGCGCTGGCCGATCGTCAGCTTCTTCGATGCCGGGTCGAGCACCAGCCAAAGGTCGTACCAGGCACGCTCGATCAGCTGCTTGCCGGCGGAGACGCTGGTGGTACGGCCGCCCGAGGTGACCGAGGCGACGGCGCCGTCCTTGTCGATCTCGATCGCGACCACCGTGCCGTCGGCGCCGGTCCAGGCGAAGACGCCCTGGCGTCCCTTCCTCGGCGTCGTCGGCCAGGCGGTCAGCGCGATCACCAGGCCGCCCGATGCGGCCGAGAGGTCGAGCGAGGGAAAGCGGAGCCAGGATCCGAGATGCGTTCCCTGCTCCTTCCCCGGGTGCTGGCCGTCGGTCGGGTGCGGCATCTTGATCTCGCGGTAGCCCGGCCCCTTCGGGTTCGGGTCGCCGCACATGACGCGGGCGATGCGGGTCTCGAACGGCGCGTTCTTGGCGCTGCCGACCCTCAGGCTGATCGTTTCACCCGGCTTGACGCTCCAGCGATCGACATAGCCCAGCAGCGGATGCACGGCGCTCTCCCGGATTTCCTTGGTCCGGACAGGAGAGGCGGCGGCGGCGGGAAAATCAAGGCGGCCCGACCGCGGAAGGAACGCTAGCGCTGCAGCGCCGAGATCACGTCGCCGGAGGACCAGACCTGGCCGAACACGCGGGCGAAGCCGGAAAGCGCCGCGCGGTGATGGTCGGGGAAGAAGGTCGCGGACGCGTCCTCGGCGATGATCACGTTGAAGCCGCGGTCGGCGGCGTCGCGCGAGGTGGTCTCGACGCACATGTCGGTGGCCATGCCGGCGACCACCAGCGTCTCGATCCCCATGTTGCGCAGCATCCACTCGATGCCGGTCGAGTTGAAGGCGGAGGAGGTGTTCTTGTCGATCACCATCTCGTTCGCTTCGGGCTTCAAGGCCTCGATGATCTCGTGCTCGAAGCTTCCCTTGCTCCACAAGGTCGGCGTGTTGGTGGTGGTGACCGAGTCCGTGTCGCGACGGCGGCGGCGGGCGATCATGTCGCGGCCGTCGGGCATCAGCGGCCCGTGGCGGGTGAACAGCACCTGGCGGCCGGCGCGGCGGAACGCGGTCAGCAGCTTCTTGGCGTTCGGGATCGCGGTCTCGGTCAGGCGCGGCACGTAGTATCCGGCGATCTCGGGGTATCTGAGCGACAGCATCTGCGCCACGCCCGCATCCGGGTTGCAGCCGTAGTTCTGCATGTCGATGACGACCAGCGCCGCCTTCTTCCAGTCGATCTCGAAGCTCGGCCACGGCATATGCCAGCCGGGCAGGGTCGCGGGCGAGTCGATCTTGGCGTCGGTCATCGGGTCCTCCGTTCGGGCCATGCTAGGCTCATCGCCCGCCTTCGTCATAGCCCCGAGGTGTTCCATGTTCTCCGACCTGCTGGTGCTCGATGCGACCGATGCCGCGCGCCTGATCCGCCAGAAGAAGCTCTCGCCGGTCGAGTACGTGCGCGAGATCGTGGAAGCGATCGAGCGCTCGCAACCGGTGATCAACGCCTTCACGGTGGTTACGGCGAGCCAAGCGATCGAGCAGGCGAAGCTGGCCGAAGGGGCGGCGATGGCGGGCGCAGGCCTCGGGCCGTTGCACGGCGTTCCGTTCAGCATCAAGGACCTCGTCGACACCGCCGGGGTCGAGACCTTCTACGGGTCGGCCGTCCACAAGGGCCATGTGCCGACCAGGGACGCGACGACGGTCCGCCGCCTCAAGGAGGCCGGCGGCGTGTTCGTCGGCAAGACGACGACGCCGGAGTATGGCCACAAGGGCCTGACCGATGGCCCGTCCTTCGGCATCACCCGCAATCCGTGGAACCTGGAGTACTCGCCTGGCGGATCGTCGGGCGGCGCCGGCGCGCATGTTGCGGCGGGCCTGGGCCCACTGGCGCTCGGCACGGACGGCGCCGGCTCGATCCGTCTGCCGGCCTCGGCGTCGGGCATCGTTGGATTGAAGCCGACACGCGGTGCTGTGGCGCATGGCTATGCACCCGACGTGGTCTCCAGCATCTCGTACTCCGGTCCGATGACAAGGAGCGTCGCCGACGCGGCGCTGATGCTCGACGTGCTGGCGGGACCGGAGCCGGACGATCCCTGGAGCCTCGGCGGCTCGCTCAAGGCCGTGTCGGCCGGGCTCACCGGCAACCGGATCGCGGGACTCAAGGTCGGCTACATCCGCCTAATGGCGAACCCCGATGTCGACCGCGAGGTCGAGGCGGCGACCGAGGCGGCGCTGAAGACTCTCGGCGAGCTCGGCGCCGAGGTCGAGCCTGTCACCGACAAGATCGACTGGATCGAGGAGGACGGCCGAATCCTGATGCGCACGGGCATGTGGACCAAGAGCCGGAACGACCTCGAGCGCTGGGGCAACCAGCTCGATCCCAGCTACCGCGACTTCATGGAGGACGGCCGCAAGGTCACGATGGAGCGGCTGCGCGAGGCCGAAAGCGCGCGGACGCGACTCTATCAGGCGGTGCAGCGGCTGTTCGGCCGCTACGACGTGCTGGCATCGCCGTCGCTGGTGGTGCCGGCGCTGAAGGTGAACCACCATGCCTCGCGCGACCAGGTCTTGGTCAACGGCAAGCCGCAGGGTTTCACCCGCACCGGCTTCAGCTCATACCTCTATCCGTTCAACCTGACCGGCCATCCGGCGATCTCGGTGCCGAACGGCTGGAACAAGGAAGGGTTGCCGATCGGGCTGCAGCTGATCGGCCGCTGGTGGCACGACCGAGATCTGCTCAGGCTTGCAGCGATGCTTGAGATCGCGCGCCCCTGGAGCCAGCGGCGCCCGCCGCATTGGGGCGGGGTGAGGTAGTCAGGTCTCGATCGTCGCCGGCGCGGGGCGCGATCCCAGCCAGCGCGACGCGGCGCCGGAGGCCTCGGCGGCTGCCGCTTCCAACGTGGCGCCGCTCGCCAGCCGCGCGACGAGATGGCCGGCGAAGGTGTCGCCGGCGCCGACCGTGACCTGGCCCGGCGGCGCGGCCGGCCCCGATGGCACCGTCCTCTCTCCCTTCGGCGTGACGACCAGAAGCGGCGAGGGGCCGTCGGTCAGCACCAGCCCGCCGAGGTGTCCACCGGTCGCCTGCTCGGCGCGTGCCCAGATCGCGCGGGGCGCGTCCGAGGTGTCGGAGCGCGAGACGACGACATGGGTTCCCGGATAGCGGCCGACACGGTCGCGAAGCGGAAGCTGGACCAGGACCGGGGCCCCCTTCCTGACGCACGACATCGCCGAGATTGCCGACCAGGCGTTGACGTAGGCGCCGTCGAAGTCCGCGCCCTCGGGCAGGATCGGCAGGGGCCGGTTCGCCTGGCTGCCGTCGAAGATCAGGGTCCTCTCGCCGTCCGGATCGGCCAGGATGTCGTAGGTGTTCGTCCTCGCCGTGCGACGGACGGCTCCCGTGTCGATGCCGAGCTTGTTCAGCCGTTCGAGGATCGCCGTCCCGATCGCATCCTCGCCGATCGCGCTCGCGAGCGCGACCTCGTGCCCGGCTGACCTGAGCGCATTGGCCGAGTACCAGCCGGCGCCGCCGATGCGGACACCGATGCTGGAATAGGCGTGACGACCGCCTGGACGCAGCTTCTCGGCAAGCGTCCAGATGCGGTCGGCGTTGACGCTGGCGACGACGAGAAAGCGAGCCATCGTTGCCCTTAGGAACGCGCGGCCACCGCGACGGCGGCACCGGCCATGACGCCGCCGGTGACGCGGTTGACGACCTTCATCGCCCGCGGGCTGGCGAAGGCGCGCCGTGCGCGCGCGGCGAGCACGACATAGCCCACCAGGATCGCGCCGTAGACGACGATCTGCGTTGCGACCAGCAGTGCGTAGTCGGCGACCGTGATCGCCTCCAGCGGGAGGATCGTCGGCAGGAGAGCGAGATAGAACAGCATCGTCTTCGGATTTCCGGAGCCGACGGCGATGCCGCCAAGGAATAGGCGCACGCCTTCGCCTTTGACCGCCGGGACGTCGGTCAGCTGCACGGCCGGCGCCGTCCACATCTTCCAGCCGAGATAGAGCAGGTATCCGGCGCCGAGATATTTGATGGCCAGGAACAGCAGGTGGAAGGTCTCCGCCAGCACGGCGAGGCCGAGTACGGCGCCGGTCAGCCACAGGATGTCGCTGATCAGCAGGCCTAGGCCGAAGCTCGGCGCGCCGGCGGCGCCGCGGCCGAGCACGCGCGCGACCAGTGCGGCGATCGTCGGTCCCGGCGAGGCGCAGGCGACGAAAAGGACCGCGGCGAAGGCGACGAGAGAGTCGATGCCCATGCGATCAACCTTTCTTCGCGGCGCGGGCGATCGCGTCGACGACCAGCTGCTCAGCCTCGTCGACGTCGACCCATTTGACGAGCTTCGCCCATTTCCCCTTCTCGAGATCCTTGTAGTGCTCGAAGAAGTGAGAGATCTGCTCGCTGAGGATCGAGGGAAGGTCCTTGTAGCTCCGGATTCCGGCATAGAACGGATGCAGCGCATCGACCGGCACGGCAAGGATCTTTTCGTCCATGCCGGCATTGTCTTCCATCACCAGCGCGCCGACGGGGCGACAGCGGATGATCGCGCCGGGAACCACCGGAACCTGGCCGACGACGATGACGTCGCACGGATCTCCGTCACCCGACAGTGTATGCGGGATGAAGCCGTAGTTCCCCGGATAGAACATCGCCGTGTGCAGGAAGCGATCGACGAACAGCGCGCCCGAGGCCTTGTCGAACTCGTACTTGACGGGGACCCCGCCGAGCGGAATCTCGATCAGCACGTTGATGTCCTTCGGCGGATTGGCGCCCGTCGGGATCTTCGAGATATCCATCCGGAAGGCGTCAGTACGCCAGGGCCCAGCCGTCACGGCGCGGGTCGGAACCGGCCATGCGGACGCCGTTCTCGAGGATGCGGATCGCTTCCACGCTGCACGGGCCTTCTAGGTCGCCGACGACCTTGACGTTGTGGCCCTTCTGGCGGAGCGCCTCGACTGTCTCCTTCTTGAAGCGGCCTTCGAGCGTGACCGCGTCCTCGCCGGTGTGCGGGTAGTTGGCGGCCTGGCCCGGCTGCATGCAGGTCCAGCGCGGCATCTCGAGCGCCTGCTGCGGGTCGTAGCCGTGCTCGATCATCGCGACCAGAACCTGGAAGTTCACCTGCACCTGGTTGTCGGCGCCGGGCGTGCCGAAGGTGAGCCACGGCTTGCCGTCCTTCATCACCAGCGGCGCGTTCATCGTGTGGCGTACCCGCTTGCCGGGCTTCAGCTGGTTGGCGTGCCCGTCCTCCAGGTGCCAGTAGGCCATGCGGTTGTTGAGAAGGATGCCGGTGTCGCCGGCCGTCACGCCGGAGCCGAAGGAGGAGTTGATCGACTGGATCGCCGAGACCGTGTTCCCCTCGGCATCGACCACGCAGTAGTAGGTGGTGTCGCCGCCGGCCGCGGCGGAGAACGGCACGTGCGGTGCCGCGCGGTTGCGATCGATCGCCGCCGCACACTCGTCGGCATAGGCGTCCGACAGGAGCTTATCCAGCGGCACGGTGCCGTGGCGCGGGTCGGTGCCGTAGCGCTCGCGATCCAGGAAGGCGCGCTTGCGGCATTCGAGCAGGATGTGGATCAGCTCGGCCGATCCCGGCTTCAGGCTCTTGAGGTCGAAGCGCTCGGCGATCTTGAGCTCCTGCAGCATGACGAAGCCGGTCGAGTTCGGCGGCGTCTGGCGCACCTCGTATCCGCGATATCTGATCGAGATCGGGGCGACGCGCTCGGCCTGGCAGCCGGCGAGATCGCGCTCGGTCAGCAGCACGCCCTGGGCCTGGCACGCCGCGGCGAGGCGCCTGGCGAGCTTGCCGCGATAGAAGCCTTCGGCACCGTCGGCGGCGATCTCCTCCAGCGTGCGGGCGAGGTCTTCCTGGACGATCAGGCTGCCGACCTCCGGGCCGCCGCCGGTCTTCGCATCGAGGAAGACCTTCCGGCTGCGCGGGTCGACGCCGAGGATGCCCTTGGCCTCGCCGGCGAAATGCGAATAGCCGTGGGTCGCGGCGAAGCCGTTCCGGGCATAGTCGATCGCGGTGTCGAACAGCTTCGACCACGGGAGCTTGCCATGCGCCTTGTGCATGGCGGCGATGCCGGCGACGGTGCCGGGGATCGAGGTCGAGAGAGGGCCCGAGACCGGGATGCCGCCTTCCTTGCGGTACCGTTCCACGGTCGCCTGCTCGGGCGCGGCGCCGGTGCCGTTGTAGCAGATGCCTTCGCCGGAACCCGCGAGCGCGATCTGGTAGAAGCCGTCGCCGCCGATGCCCGACATCATCGGCTCGACTACGCCGAGTGCGAAGGAGATCGCGACCGTCGCGTCGACCGCATTGCCGCCGGATCGCAGCACGTCGAAGCCGGCCTGGGTCGCCAGCGGATGATTGGTCGCGACGGCGCCGCGGCGCCCCATGATCAGGGGGCGGTGGCTGCGGGGATCGGGAAGCATGGCGGCCTCATTTTCAGGCAGGCGGGAGGAAGGGCATCCTAGCGCCGCCGGCCGTCCGAGTCCGAGCGCAAAACCGGTACCGCGGAGCGCCGCTTGTCCTTGCCCACAACCTGGGGCTCTGCCTAGGCTTTTGACCAGCTCCGGGAGAGGTCATGCACGTTGCCATCGCCGGCCTGATGCTGGAATCCGTCAGCTTCCTGCCGGATCCCACGACGCTCGCCGACTTCCAGCGCGAGGAGCTGTCCGGCCAGGCGGTGATCGACGGCCACCGCGGCACCAACCGGATCATCGGCGGCTTCGTCGAGGTCTGCGAGGCGGAAGGGATCGGGATGACCGGCATCGTCTCGGCCGGTGCCGGCGCGGCGGCATCCGCGACCGACGAGGCCTTCGATCACTACTGCACGCGGATCTGCGACGGCATCGCCGCGATCAAGGACAGGATCGACGGCGTGCTGCTGTCGCTGCACGGCGCGATGACCACGGTGACCCGCACCGACCCCGACGCCGACATCGTCCGCGAGGTGCGGAAAGTCGTCGGACCCGACATGCCCATCGTCGTCGGCCTCGACTATCACGGCAACCTGGACGAGGAGATCCTGCGCCACGCCGATGCACTGTTCGGCTACCACTACTCGCCGCACACCGACATGGGCGAGACCGGTGCCCGCGCCGCACGCTGCCTGGTTCGCTGGCTCAAGACCGGCAAGAAGCCGGTGACCGCAATCGCGCGACCCGAGGTGATGGTGCCCAGCATCTTCAGCGCGACCAACCTGGAGCCGCTGGCCGGGCTGGTGCGGGAGTCGATCGCGATGCCGTCGACGGTGCCCGGCCTGCACGACGTCACGATCTTTGCCGGGTTCTCCTATGCGGATGCGCCCAACACCGGCTTCTCGGTGGTCGCGGTCGCCGACGACAAGGCGACGGCGCAGCAGGCGGCCGACGACCTGTCCCTCAAGATCAACTACGAGCGCCATCAGCTCTACAAGCGCAACCTGGTGATGGGATTGAAGCAGGGCGTCGACGAGGCGCTGCGCCGCTCGAACTCGGCGCGGAAGCCAATCTTGCTGCTGGAGCATGCCGACCGTCTGAACGACTCCACGCACATCCTGAAGGAGCTGATCCGCCGGGGCGCGCCGAAGGCGGCGGTGCCGTTCCTCTGGGATCCGAAGGCGGCGGCCGAGGCCGTCGCGGCCGGTAAGGGGGCGACGGTGTCGATCGATGCCGGCGGCTTCTCGTCGGACCGCGCCGGAGGACCGGCGCGGCTCAACGGCAAGGTGCTCTTCGCCGGCGACCTGACCTATCGCACCACCGGCCCAGTCGGCCGCGGCGCGGAGCAGCGTCTGGGGCCGACCGCGCTGATCGACGCGAACGGCATCCTGGTCAGCATCACCACCAGGCCGATCACCGCGATCGACACCGACTGCTTCACTCAGTTCGGGCTCAAGGCCGAGGACTTCCCGATCATCGTGCTGCGCTCGAAGACGCACTTCCGCGCGGTCTACCAGCCGCTCGCCGAGGACATCCTGATCGTCGACACGCCGGACTGGGGGCCGGCGGACCTGACGACCCTGCCTTATCGCCACGTGCCGACCGATCGCGTCTATCCCTTCGTCGACCGCGGAAGACCTTGAGATGAAGCGCCTTGCCGTCGCCAAGTTCGCGCACGAGAGCAACTCCTTCACGCCCGGCGAGACCACCGAGGCCGACTTCCGCGCCTATGGCTGGCATCTCGGCAACGAGGCGCCGCAACGCTATGCCGGCACGCGCACCTCGATGGGAGCGGTGCTCGACTTCACGGCCGCGCATCCGGACTGGCAGGCGACGTTCCTCACCTGCGCCTCGGCCAACCCGGCGGGGCCCGTCGCGGACGCTGTCTACGAGAAGATCCTGGGCGAGATCCTCGATGGTCTCCGCGGCCAGCAATGGGACGCGGTCTATCTCTGCCTGCATGGCGCGATGCTGCGCGCGAGCAATCCCATGGCCGACGAGGAGATCATCGAGCGCGTGCGCAAGGTGATCGGCAGGACGCCGCTCGGCATCAGCTACGACCTTCACGGCAATCTTGGCGAGAAGCAGATCAAGGCGGCGACGGTCGCGGTCGGCTACAAGACGCACCCGCATGTCGACATGTACGAGACGACCGAGAAGACGCTTCGTCTTTTGACTCGGGCCGTCGACGGCAAGATCCGTCCTGTGGGCGCGCTCGCCCGGGTCGAGGCGCTGTTCCCGAGCGTCAACATGCGGACCACCGGCGACGGGCCGATGGCCGAGATGGAAGCGATCGCCCAGGCGGCGGAGAAGAAGTACGGCGTTCTGGACGTGACCGTCTTCGGCGGTTTCCCCTATGCGGACACGCCCTACGCGGGCGGTTCGATCATGGTCCATGCCGACGGCGACGAGGCGCTGGCCCAGAAGGTGGCTCGCGAGGTCGCCGACGAGATGCTGCGCCTCGCGCCGAAATTCCAGATGGAGCTGCCGACGCCGGACGAGGCAATCCGGAAGGCGCTGGCCTCGCCGCCCGGATGCGCGGTCGTGCTCGAGAACTCGGACAACCCCGGATCCGGCGGCATCGGCGACACGCCGGGCCTGTTCCGCGCGCTGATCGACGCCGAGCCTGACGTGCCCACAGCCTTCGCGTTCTTCCGCGACGAGGCGGTGGTGGCCGAGGCGCACAAGGCGGGTGTCGGTGCTGTTCTCGACATCACGCTCGGCGGCAAGCTCTCGGACCTGTTCGGGCCGCCGGTCGCGGTCAAGGGGCGGGTGACGATGCTGACCGACGGCCGCTTCAAGAACGTCGGGCCGATGTCGACGCATCTCGAAGTCTCGCTGGGACGCACCGCGCTGCTCGACGTCAACGGGATCAAGGTGATCCTGACCGAGCATTGCGTCTCGCCGAACGATCCCGGCTTCCTTCTGATGCACGGGATCGACCCTTCGAAGCTGCGCCTCCTCTGCGTCAAGGCGAAGAACCATATCCGGGCCGGGATCCTGCCCTACGTGAAGACGATGATCGATTGCGACGCGCCCGGACCGGCGACGATCGACATGCGGAACTTCAGGTTCCGCCATCTGCCTCAAGCACTCATGCCCAACTGAACGGAGGGACCATGACCTGGAAGACACGCCTACTCGCCGCCGTGCTTGCCGTCGGGGCGATGCCTGCCCTGGCCCAGACCACGTTGCGCATCGTGCCGCATTCGGATCTCTCGACGCTGGATCCGATCCAGACGACGGCGCGCATCACCGTCAATCACGGCAACATGATCTTCGACACGCTCTATGCGTGGGACGAGGATCTGAACGTCCGGCCGCAGATGGTCGGCGAGTCGAAGCGTTCGTCCGACGGCCTGTCGCTGACGATGACGCTGAGGCCCGGCCTCAAGTTCCATGACGGCTCGCCGGTGCGTTCGGCCGACGTTGTCGCATCGGTCAAGCGCTGGATGGTGCGCGACGTCGCCGGTCGCAAGCTCGCCGAGTTCACGGCGGAGATCAAAGCCGTCGACGACAACACCATCGCGATCGCCCTCAAGCAGCCGGCGGGATGGGTCGAGTTCGCGCTCGGCGCCTCGGCCGGCACCATCCCGATCATCATGCGCGAGAAGGAAGCGGCGACCGATCCGGCCAAGGGCGTGACCGAGATGGTGGGATCCGGCCCGTTCAAGTTCGTGGCATCGGAGTGGAAGCCCGGCAGCCGCGTCGTCTATGCCAAGAACACCGACTACGTGCCGCGCAGCGAGGTGCCGAGCGGGCTCTCCGGCGGCAAGGTCGTGAAGGTCGACCGCGCCGAATGGCACGTGATCCCCGACCCGGCGACGGCGGTGAACGCGCTGGTCCAGGGCGAAGTGGATCTGCTGGACACCACGCCGAACGACTTCATCCCGCAGCTCAGCCGCAACAAGGACATCGTCATCCGGCCGATCGACAAGGGCGGCTACGGCGCGCTCCGTCCGAACTTCCTGCATCCGCCCTTCAACAACGAGAAGGCGCGACAGGCGGTGGCGATGCTGTTCGACCAGAAGGACTTCCTTCGCGCCAGCGTCGGCAACGACGAGAAATGGTGGAGGACCTGCCACGCCTACTTCTTCTGCGGGACGCCTTTCGGCACCGAGGCCGGCAGCGAGCCCTACCGGACGCCTGACAAGGCGAAGGCCAAGCAGCTTCTGGCCGAGGCCGGCTACAAGGGCGAGAAGATCGTGATCCTGTCACCGACCTCCAGCCAGTCGATCAGCTCGCTGGCCGAGGTGGCGGCGGACCAGCTCCGCTCGATCGGCGTCAACGTGGACCTCCAGGGCATGGAGTGGAACGCGATGCTTGCTCGGCGGTCGAAGAAGGATGCGCCCGAGGCCGGCGGCTGGCACATCGCGCCGACCACGATCTCGAACGGCCTCGTCTTCCATCCGCTGATCAACTTCGCCTCCGACACCGCCTGCGGCGGACGCAACTGGCCGGGCTGGCCGTGCGACGAGGAGGCGGAGAAGCTGAAGGTCCAGTTCCTTGCTGCCGTCGACCCGGCCGAGCAGAAGCGCCTCGCCGAAGCGCTGCACAAGCGCCTCTGGACGTTCGTTCCTTACTGGCTGACCGGCCAGTTCCAGGCGCCCTACGCCTGGCGCGCCAACGTCCAGGGCGTGGTGAACGCGAGCGTGATCGTGTTTTGGAACATCACCAAGGGCTGATGCTTCGGAGGTCAACCGCCACCTAACGGCGGTCGGCCTCGAACAGCGTGGTGAGCTCGGCGGCGGCTTCTTGGGCACTCTGCAGCATCTTGCGCTCGTCCTGGTAGAAGGCGTGCGCCTGACGGAGCGCGCGCTCGTCGTGCTCGGCGAACATGTCGAGCGCGCGCTTGATCGTGCTCTCGGCGACGCCGAGCTCCGCCAGAACCATCTCCGAGAGCTTGAGGCTCGAGTGGAAGGTCTCGCGGACGATGTCGGTGAGGCCCCGGTCCATCAGCAGATGGACGTGGCGGCGGTTGCGGGCCCGCGACATCACCTTGAGGTGGGGGAAGTGGCGCTTGGCGATCTCGGCTAGTCTCAGAGTCTCCTCGGTCTCGTCGACCGCGATCACCAGGATCTTCGCTTCGGCGGCGCCGGCGGCGCGCAGCAGCTCGAGCCGGGTCGGATCGCCGAAATAGACGACGGTTCCGAAGCGCCTGAGCACCTCGACCTGGTCGGGATCCTTGTCGAGCGCGGTGAAGGGGATGCCCTGAAGGCGGAGCAGGCGCCCGACGATCTGCCCCATGCGGCCAAAACCGGCGATGATGACCGGCGTTCCCTGGGATTCGATGCGGTCGTAGGCCGGCTCGTGCGTGTGTGTGCGGAGCCTGGGCACGATCAGCTTCTCCGAGGCGGCGAAGAGCAGCGGGGTCGCCGCCATCGAAAGCGCCACGATCAGCATGGCGCGATCGGCCTCGGCCTGGGCCAGCGTGCCGGCGGCGACCGCGACGCCGAAGAGGACGAAGCTGAATTCGCTTCCCTGCGGCAGCGCGAGCGCGAACCGGATGGCGGTCTTCGAGTCCTGGCCGGCGATGTATCCGAGCGCGAGGACGATCGCCGCCTTGACGGCGACAAGGCCGATCACGCCGGCAACGATCAGCATCGGTTCCGCCAGCACCAGGGCCAGGTTCGCCGACATACCGACCGACATGAAGAAGAAGCCCAGGAGCAGGCCCTCGAAAGGTTCGATGTCGGCCTGGAGCTCGTGGCGATACGAGGAGTCCGACAGCAGCACGCCGGCGAGGAAGGCGCCGAGCGAGGTGGAGAGTCCGGCGACGTGGGCCAGCGTCGCGGTGCCCACCACGACCAGCAGCGCCATCGCGGTGAAGACCTCCGGCGTCCTGGCACCGCCGAGCAGGCGGAAGAGGGGAGTGACGACGAAGCGCCCGCCGACGACGATCGCGACCGCGACGGCGATGGCGCCGAGCACGTCCTGCCAGGAGACGGTGTCCGCCATCGAGCCGCCGGCGAGCAGCGGCACCGCGGCGACCAGCGGGATGAAGGCCAGGTCCTGGAACAGAAGGACGGAGAAGGCGTCGCGGCCGGCGGTCGATGCCAGCAGGTCGCGCTCAGCCAGCATCGGCAGCACGATCGCGGTCGAGGACAGCGCCAGGCCGGCGCCGATCACCGCCGCCCCCGGCCAGGCCGCGCCCGCCCACCAGGCGACGGCGGCGATGGCGGCACCGGTCAGCACCAGCTGGCCGGTGCCGAGGCCGAGAATCGCCCGCCGCATCACCCAGAGGCGCTGCGGCCGAAGCTCGAGGCCGATCAGGAACAGCAGCATGATCACGCCGAGTTCCGAGACCTGGGCGATCTGGTCGACATCGGCAACCAGGCCGAGCGCCGACGGTCCGATCGCGGCACCCGCGATCAGGTATCCCAGCACGCTGCCGAAGCCGAAACGGCGTGACAGCGGCACGAACAGGACGGAGGCGGCAAGAAGGACGACGAGGGTTTCGAGCATCCCCATATCCTGGTCAGGGCCGCCCGATCCGGACTATCCGGATCGGGCGGGCTTGGACCCGATGTAGGGCCTTCCTTTAGTCTTGGCCAGGATTCGGTTAAATGACGGGCACGATGCGGGCGGATCCAGGACGCGGGCGGAGAGCGCGATGAGGCGGGGCGAGGACAGCCTGCCCAGGGTGCCGCTTCGCAAGGCGATCCAGTCGCTCTGCCGGCTGGTCTATTCGCAGCTGGTGCAGTCGCGGAAGCTCCGCGACGACGTCCGCCAGCAGATCGGCCGCGACGTGGCGCTGGTCAAGGCGGCGTCGGGCACCCTCTCCTGGAATACCAATTCGCTGGGGGGCATCCACGACGTCGAGTTCCTGGAGGCGATCCGGCGGCTCTCCGGGATCGTCAGGCTCAGCGTGGCGGCGGCGGATTCCGCGGCGCTGGCCGAGGAAAAGGAACTGATGGAGGACCTCCAGGCGATCGACCTGATCCTCCGGGAGACCCAGAAGGCCTTTCCGATGCCCGAGTCGCGGACCACCCGCTGGCGGAACCCGGACGAGTGAGCGGAGGCGGGGGAACCCGGCCCCCAGTCCAGGTATTTGCAGGACCGCGGGCCTGTGTTAGACAGCGCCCACCTAAGCGCCCCGGGACTGCACCGAAGGCGCTACCGTTGGGGGATCGTCTAACGGTAGGACCCCAGACTCTGACTCTGGTTGTCTAGGTTCGAATCCTAGTCCCCCAGCCACTTTCTCCAGGCAATCCGAGGCAGATGGCGTGGCCTCAGGCCGCTGCCCGTACGGTCGCGATGCCGAGCTCGTCGAGCGTCCGGCGGACCTTGTCGAGCGCCTCGCCGGTGAGCGGCATGACCGGGTCGCGCGGGATCCCGGCGGGCTGGCCGATCAAGTTGAGGGCGGCCTTGAATGCCGCCGGCCAAGTGCCTGTGCCCATCAGCAACTGATAGACCACCGTCAGCTTGTAGTGCAGCGCGGCGTATTCGGCTGTCGGCTTCGAGCGGCCGATCTCGACCAGCCGCCCGGCGTCGCGGCCGAGGAACTCAGGGCCGGTGGCGATGAAGCCCTTCGCGCCCAGCGCGATGCCCGGCAGGATGAAGTGGCAGGGTCCGACAAGGATCGCGATCTTGTCGCGGAAGCGCTCGAGCAGGTGCGTGTGGTGGAAGAACTCGCGCTCGCTTTCCTTGATGCCGATGACGGGGGCCGCGTTCAGGACGGCGCCGAGATCATCGGGCGTCATCCCGTAACCGACACGTCGGGGCGAGTTGTAGGCGACGATCGGCAGCTTCACCGCCTGGGCGATGCCGGCGAAGCGCCGGACGATCTCGTCGCGCGAACCCTTGAGCACGTAGGTGGGCGGCATCACCAGCAGGCCCTGCGCGCCGTTCGCCTCGGCGGCGCGGGCATAGATCAGGGTCTGCGACAGGGTCGGCGAGGTGCAGCCGGTCATCACCGGCACGCGTCCCTTGGAAGCGTCGACCGCAAGGCGCGTCAGCCGTCCGCGCTCGTCGGCCGAAAGCGTCCAGCTCTCGCCATTGTCGCCGGAGACGCAGATCGCCGTGGCGCCGTTGCCGATCAGCCAGTCGACGAGATGCTTGAACGCATCCTCCATGATCTCGCCGTTCGCGGAGAAGGGCGTGACGATCGCGGGGATGAATCCGCCAAGCGTGTTCTTGTCCATGTCGCTTCCTCTACGGTTCCCGGCCGTGATGGCAGGAGCGTAGCATAGCCGGCGGTTGCATTGGCGTGATCCGGCTTGCGCCGCAAAGGTGCTGTGCGCGTTTCCCTGGGCGAAATGATTGACCGATCAACGAGCCGGGGCCTAGGCTCTAGCGGCTCTCGGTGACCGGTTCCCGCATGAATCAGGAGGCTGCCAGCGGCAGCCCGGAGGAGGGACGATGGCGCGCAGGCTTCCGCCGAAAATCCGCATTTCAGCTCCCGTGACCCCGTTCAGCGAGAAGGGCGAGTTCCTGCCCGACTCGTATGCCGAGATCATCCGCTGGAACCTGAAGCATGGGACGCGCGGCTTTCTGGTCGCGGCTGACAACGGCGAGCACTGGGCGCTCTCGACGAAGGAGATCCGGCAGATCGCCGAGATCACGATGCGCGAGAGCAAGGGCAAGCTCCCGGTCTATGTCGGCGCCTGGGCGATCACCGAGCGCGAGGCGATCGAGCGCGCGGCGGCAGCGGCCGAAGGCGGCGCCTACGGGCTCTGCGTCAAGCCGCAGTTCTACGTTCACAGCTGGACCGACGCGACCGAGCAGGACGTGGTCGGCCGCTTCGAGGCCGTCTACAAGGCGACCAAGCTGCCGATGATGGTCTACAACTCGCCGAACCGCACCGGCGTCAACATCACGCACGACCTTCTGCGCAAGATCATCGACGTGGTCGACGCCGACTGCCTCAAGGACACCAACTACGATCCGGGATTCATCACCCAGCGGGTGCTGCAGTTCCACGACAAGCTGTCGGTGCTGGTCGGCACCAACGCTTTCTTCTCCAGCAACATGATGCTGGGCGCCGGCGGCTTCATCGCCTCCCAGGCCGACCTGCTCGGCGACCAGGCGGACCGCTTCTACGACTTCGACAAGATGAGCGAGGCCGAACGCCGCGAGCTCGTCACCTGCTACAACGAGCTCGCTCACTGCACCAACCGCGTCGGCACCATCCCGGCCTCCTACAAGGCCTGCTGGAACCTGATGGGGCTTCCGGCCGGCCATCTCCGCGATCCGCTGAAGCCGGTCTCGCCCGAGCAGCTGGAGATGCTGCGGGCGACGCTGACCAAATGGGGCATCCTCAAGGACAACGCGGCGAAGCGCGCCGCGGACTGAGAAAAGCAAAAGCGACCATCCCTAGGGAGGAAATCGACAATGAACGCGATGACGAAGCTCGGCGCCGCCATAGGCTTGGCCGTGGCGGTCCTGGCGAGCGGACCGGCGAGCGCGCAGAAGGCGATCTGGGACAAGATTTCCGAGACCGGCACGCTAACCTGCGGCGCCATGGCCGCGGTGCCGATGAACTCGTGGAAGGTCGACGGCCCCAACCGCTACGAGGGGTATTCGATCGGCTTCTGCCGGAAGCTCGCCGAAGAGCTGGCCAAGGCGATGGGCAAGCCGATCAAGATCGACTTCTACGAAACGACGTTTGCGAATGTCGTGCTCGACCTGCAGTCGGGCAAGGCCGACCTCTTCGCCGGCATGAGCGCCACCGAGGAGCGCAAGCGCGCGCTCGACATGACCGGGCCGATGTACGACCTCGCCCATTGCGTCGTGCAGCGGAAGGGGCTGACCGGCCTCAAGAGCTGGGCCGATTACAGCAAGCCCGAGATCAAGATCTCCTCGGCCACCGGCACCAGCGACGAGAAGGCGCTGCAGGAAATGGCGCCGAAGGCGACCAACATGTCGTTCAAGGAGAACGCGCAGGCGATCCTCGCGGTGCAGTCTGGCCGCGCCGACGGCTATGTCACCAACGTGCTGTCCTGCCTTCGCATCCTGACCGAAAGCCCGCAGGTGTTCGGCGAGATCGTGGTGCCGACGCCGGTCCGCGGCCTGCCTTCGGCTGGCGGCATGCGGAAGGACGGAGACGGCCGCTTCCACAAGTTCGTCGACGAGTGGGCGGCCCGCTCCCGCGCCAACGGCACGGTGAAGGCGGTCATGAGCGAGGCGATCGCCAAGAACGGCCTCGACCCGAACAAGCTGCCGAAGGAGTTCAATTTCTAGCGTAGGGACCGCGGCCGGACTTCGGGCCGCGACTTGGTGGAGGTACGGTCGCCCCGGCCATAGCGCGGGGCGATCGCGTTTAGAGACGGGTGGAGCTTAGATGGGCTACCAGTACGACTTCAGCGTCGTGCTCAAGTCGGCATGGTTCGAAGCCGTCCTGATGACGCTGACCTATGCGGTCGGCACGATCGTCGGCGGCCTGGTGATCGGCGTCGTCTGCGGCGTGGCGCTTCTTGCGCCCTATCGCTGGATCACGCTGCCGATCAACGCCTATGTCCAGTTCTTCCGCTGCACGCCGCTTCTGATCCAGATCGTCTGGTTCTTCTACGCGCTGCCGATCGTCATCAACTTCAACCTGCCGGCCTGGGCGGCGGCCGGTCTCGGGCTCACGCTCTACATGGGCTCGTTCTGCGCCGAGATCTTCCGCGCCGGCGTGATGTCGATCGACAAGGGGCAGTGGCAGGCGGCGCGCGCGCTCGGCATGACCTACATGCAGCTGATGCGCCGGATCATCCTGCCGCAGGCAACCCGCCGGATGGTGCCGCCCTTCGTCAACCAGTCGGTGCTGCAGCTGAAGAACACCTCGCTGCTCTACGTAGTCGCGGTGCCGGACATCATGTATGTCAGCTCGCAGATCACCTCGACCACCTACCGCCCGCTCGAGGTCTATACCTTCGCGGCACTCCTCTACTTCGCGCTGCTCTACCCGCTGACGCGCCTCGCGCGCCGGCTCGAAGCGCGCGTCGATCGGTGATGGCCATGCCGATGATCCGCATCACCGACCTGCACAAGCATTACGGAACCTTCCACGCGATCAAGGGCGTCTCGCTCGACGTGCCCAAGGGCGGCAAGTACTTCGTGATCGGCCCGTCTGGCTGCGGGAAGTCGACACTGCTCCGCTGCATCAATCTGCTCGAGGATCCCTCTAGCGGCTCGATCGAGGTCGGTGACGACGTCATGCGCTTCGGACCGGGACATCGGATGCCGCCCGGCCGCGTGCTCGCCAAGTACCGCTCGCATGTCGGCATGGTGTTCCAGCAGTTCAACCTGTTCCCCCACAAGACGGCGATCGAGAACGTCATGGAGGGGCCGGTCGTGGTGAAGCGGACGCCGCTCGCGGAGGCGCGGGAGCTCGCCCTCGACCTCCTGAGCAAGGTCGGGCTGGCGGAGAAGGCGGACGTCTATCCCTCGCAACTCTCGGGCGGCCAGGCGCAGCGGGTCGCGATCGCGCGCGCGCTCGCGATGCAGCCGAGGGTGATGCTGTTCGACGAGGTGACCTCGGCGCTCGATCCGGAGCTGGTCGGTGAAGTCCTGAACGTGATCAAGCAGCTGGCGGTCGACGGCACCACCATGGTCGTGGTGACGCATGAGATGGCGTTCGCCCGCGACGTCGCCGACACCGTCTGCTTCATGGATGGCGGCGTGGTCGGCCAGGAAGGCACGCCCGACGAGCTGCTGGTGCGTCCGCAGAACCCACGCCTCCAGGCCTTCCTGAGCCGCTTCCTGTCCGAGCGATGAACCGCGAGGCGGGCATCCCGACCGCGGTCGAGACGGTCGTCGTGGGCGCGGGAATCATTGGCCTCACCACAGCGCTTCATCTGGCGCGTGCCGGCCGCGAGGTGCTGGTGATCGACAAGGCCGAGCCGTGGCGCGAGGGTTCGGCGGTCAATGCCGGCACCTGTGCGTTGCAGAACAAGGCGACGAACCTGCTGCCTGCCTATCGCCAAGGCCTTGTCGAGTGGCGGCGGCTGGCAGGCGAGCTCGACGAGGACATCGGCTTCGTCAACAAGGGCGGGATCCGCGTCGCGCAATCCGCCGAGGATGTCGCGGCGCTCAGGGCCGGTGCCGCCGACCAGGCTGCGCAGGGTGTCCAGCTCGACTGGCTCGACGGCAATGCGCTCCGCGACCGGGCGCCGTGGCTCGCCCCGACGGTGACGGCCGCGACCTTCTGCGCGGAGGACAGCTTCGCTAGTCCCCTGATGACCGGCCAGGCGCTGATCCGAGGGCTTCGCGCGGCCGGCGGTGGGATCGCCGTCGCCGGCCTCACCGGGCAGCGTACGCAGGGCGGCGGCTACCGCCTCTCGACTGCTGCCGGCAACATCGACTGCCGCAACGTCGTCCTCGCAACCGGCGCCTGGACGGATCGAGCGGCGGCGATGTTCGGTATCGGGATATCGGTGCGGCTCAACGTCAACACGCTCAGCGTCACCGAGCGGATCGGCCAGTTCATGGACAATCTCGTCGTCACCCACATCGCCGGAAAATTCACGCTGAAGCAGTTCCCCAACGGCTCCTGCATCCTGGGCGGCGGCTTCCAGGGGCGCGGCGACAAGGACAGCGGCCGGAAGGAGCTGGACCTCGACCAGCTGCAGGAGAACATCCGCTTCCAGTGCTCGGTCGTGCCGCAGCTTCGGGACGCCACGCTTCTGCGCTCGTGGGTCGGATTCACCGCGATCGCCCATGATCAGAAGCCGACCCTCGGGCCGATGCCGGGACGTCCCGGACTCTTCTTCGCCTTCACGACCAACGCCGGGTTCTCGATGGGTCCCTATGCCGGCAGGATGGTCGCCGACGCGGTATTGGGACGGGCGATGCCGGAGATCGCTCGCGACTGGACCCCCGGACGGTTCGCCGCATGAGCGAGGATCTGCGCCTCGGCGAGGCGGGATCGCGCGGTCGCCGCATCTCGCTCACCGTCGACGGCAGGTCGGTAGTAGCCTTCGAAGGCGAGACCGTCGCCGGTGTGCTGTTGGCGATCGGCCACATCGCCTCGCGGACGAGCCCCGTGCGTGGCGAGGCGCGGGGATACTATTGCGGGATGGGCCAGTGCTGGGACTGCGCGCTGGTGATCGACGGAAAGCCGAACCGCCGCGCCTGCATGACCGAGGTCGCCGACGGCATGCGGGTCGAGACCCAGGCCGGGTTCGGCCCGACGAGGTTCGGGTGACCGACGAGATCCTGGTGATCGGTGCCGGTCCCGCCGGCCTGGCCGCGGCCCGGACGGCGGCAGCCTATGGCGCGAAGGTCTCGCTGCTTGACGACAACCGGCAGGTGGGCGGCCAGTACTATCGCCATCCGGCGAGCGAAGTGCTGCGCTCGGTTCGCGGCGATCTGTTCGACGAGGCGGAGCGCGGCGCTGACTTGCTGGCGACGACGAGCGATCCGAACGTCGCGCATTTGCCGGGCGCGGTGTTCTACGGCTTTGCCGAAGAGGGCATCGCCGCCTTCGTCCATGACGACCGCCTGCGGCGGATGACACCCGGCGCCACCATCGTCGCCACCGGCGCGACCGAGCGGCCGGTCCCGTTCCCGGGCTGGACGCTGCCGGGCGTGATGGGGGCGGGGGCGGTGCAGAACCTGCTCAAGGGGCAGCGCACGCTTCCCGGCCGCCGCATCCTGGTGACCGGCAACGGTCCTCTGACGCTGCTGGCCGCGGCCAACCTCGTGCGCTGCGGCGCAGAGGTGGTGGAGGTGCTGGAGGCCGCGCGCAACCGTCCTCCGCTCGCGATGCTCCCGCGTTTGCTGCTGGAGCCGGAGATGCTGGCGCGAGGGATCGCCTATCGCGCGATCCTGATGAAGCATCGCGTGCCGTTCCGAAGCCGCCACGTCATTGTCGAGGCGACGGGCTCGGGCCGTGTCGAGGCGGCGACGGTGGCGCCGGTCGCCGAAGACGGCACTCCCGACCTGTCGCGTGCACGCGCGCTTTCCGTCGATACGGTCGTCGCCGGCTTCGGCCTGATCCCGGCAAGCGAGGTCACTCGTTCGATCGGCTGCGTGCACGTGCACGATCCGGGAAAGGGGGGCTGGATCCCGGTGCGCACGGAAGATCTGGAGACCAGTCGTCCAGGCATCTTTGCCGCCGGCGAATGCGCAGGGGCCGCCGGCGTCGAGAAGGCACTGCTGGAAGGCGAGCTGGCCGGCCTCGCCGCCGCGATGCGCGTGGGGGCGGCCAGCGGTCCATTGGCCGAGATCCATCGCGATCGCCTGCGTCGCCGCTTGAGGCGGCTGATGGCCTTCCGCGTTGCGATCGAGGCGATCTATCGCCCGCCCGGATCGCTGCTGTCCTTAGCGCGCGACGACACCGTCGTCTGCCGCTGCGAGGAGGTGACCTTGGGAGAGGCACGGCGCTGGACGCGGTCCGGCGTCACCGAGGCCAACAGCCTGAAGGCGATTACGCGGATGTCGATGGGGCGCTGCCAGGGGCGCAACTGCCTGCCGACCGTGGCGCGACTGATCGCGGCCGAGACCGGGATCGACGTGGCCGAGGTGCCGTTGCCCCGACCGCGTCCGCCGCTGAAGCCGGTCGGCGTCGGCGCGCTGATCGGGAAGGACTAGGCCCGGACCGGGTCGATGCCCCATCGCTCGACGACGTTGCCGAGCGCTTCTTCGAGCGCATGGCCGACCGCGACCAGGCGTGCCTCTGCAAAGGGCGGCGCCAGCAGCTGGATCCCGATCGGCATCCGCTCGACGGTCGCGCCGACGGGAATTGCGAGCGCCGGGCAGCCGACGATGTTGGCGATGCGGTTGTTGGGCGCGTAGAGCACGCGCGACGGATAGGGTTTGCCGTCGACCTCCAGCGTCTCCACTCCATAAGGCGCGGCGCCGGCCCAGTTTCCGGGAAGGGCCAGGAGGTCGACCTGGTGGAAAAGGGCAAGCCAGTCGTGCTTGAGCGCGGCACCTGCCTCCACCGTCTTCGCGTGATCGGCGGCGCTCACGCTGCGCCCTGACCTGAGACGATTGAGGAAATCCTTGCCGTAGCGCGTCTCGTCGAGGCCGAGCCGGTCGTGGATGGCCGCCATGTCGACGCTCATGATCCGATCCCAGGTGTCGTAGACCTGCTCGGGGCGCGGCGTGGCGAGCGGAACGAGCACGAGGCCGAGATCGCGCAGCCGATCATGCGCGGCCGCGTGCAGCGCCAGCGCTTCCCGCTGGCCTTGCCGGTAGAAGGCATTCGTTGGAATGCCGACGCGAAGGCCGCGGACATCTCCGCCGAGCGCCTGCGGGTAATTGCCTTCGCCTCCGGAGCGCGACCACGGATCGGCCGGGTCAGGGCCGGCGATGACCTCGAGCGTTGCCGCCACATCGGCGACCGAGCGCGCCATCGGACCGACGACGTCGAACTGCTCGCTGAGCGGAATGACGCCTCGGATCGAGACCAGGCCGTTCGTCGGCTTGAGCGCGACGATGCCGCAGAGGCTCGCCGGGTAACGGACCGAGCCGCCGGTGTCGGTGCCGAGCGAGATCGGGCCGAGACCCGCCGCCACGGCCGCACCGGAGCCGCTGGAGGAACCGCCTGTCTGGCAGCCGATACGCCTCGGGTTCTGCACTTCGCCAAACGGGCTGTCCGGATCGGGGGTGCCGAGCGCGAACTCCCGGAGATTGACCTTGCCCAAGATGACGGCGCCGCCACGTTTCAGCCGCTCGATCACGGCGGCATCCTCGCAGTCGGGCGGCGCATCGGCGAGCGTTCGCGAGGCACCGGTGGTGCGCGACCCCTCAATGCGGATCAGGTCCTTGATCGAGACCGGGATGCCGTGTAGCGGGCCGAGGTCGGTGCCGGAGCGAAGCTGGCTCTCCGCGCTTCGCGCCGTCGCCATGGCGCTGTCCGCATGCACTTCGATGAAGGCGTTGAGATCCGGATCGATGCGCTCGATCCGGGCAAGCACCGTCTTCGTCACCTCGACGGGCGAAAGGTCGCCGCTTCGATAATGTCGGGCGAGCTCGACCGCGCTCATCGCGCAGATCGCGTCTTCTTGGTCGGTCGTCATGGGCGGGAGTTTAGGCCGGCTGCCCGATCACCTGCTAGCCGAGGACGCCAGTTATCGTGCCGAGGCGTGCCCGGTCTTCTCATTCAGCCAGCTCAGCAGGCGTCGACGCCAGGGCGGCACGTCGAGGGCGATGAAGGCGGCTCCGACCGGCAGCATCCAGAAGCCCAGGATCGGCAGGAAGCCGAAGACGCCGCCAGCCATCAGAACGACGCCGAGGAGCGTTCGAAGCCCCCAAGGCACCTTCTCGCCCCATTCGACGGCACGACGGAAGATGTCGAACAGCTGGCGCTTCACGGATCCTCCGGCCTCCAGGTAACCGGCAACAACCTCGGTCAGCGACTGGTTCCGCTCAATCGATGCCTTTCCACGGCCGTGCCGCCAGCGGCGGCGTCGCAACCTTGTACTCCCTTGTGATCGGCGTCGCCCTGGCGAGCTTCTTCAGATCCGGCAGCGGCCGGCGGAGCTCCGGATCGCCGGCGATGGCCTGCTCGATCGCGTGACTTGCGTGCAGCGTGAAGAGGTCGGCGGCGGCGGGTCCGGTGATCATCATGCCGAAGGGCGTGCCGCTCGGCTCCAGCCCCATCGGCAGCGACAGGCTCGGGTTCCCGGTCAGCGAGATCATGTAGGTGAGCGAAAACCAGTGGTAATAGGTCGGCAGGCGCTTGCCGTTGATCTCGTTCATGTAGAGCTGGCTCCACTTGAACGGCGGGATCGCCACCGTCGGCGACAGGATCAGGTCGACCTCGCGATAGACCGACTGCACCGAGCGGTAGATCCGGGTCTGCTCCGCCTGGGCCCAGGCGACATCGGCGGCCGAGTAGCGCAGGCCCTCTTCGTAGTTGGCGACCATGTTGGGGCCGAGCAGGTGCCGGCGCTTGGTGTAGTTCTCGCGCTGATTGTTCAGCATGCCGGTCGCCCTGAGCACGCCGAAAGCCTCATGCGCTCGGCCCATGTCGGGTGCGATCGGCTCGAGGGAGCGGAAGAGCGTCTTCAGTTTTGCGATGCGCTTCCTGAAGGTCTGGGCGATCCGCGTGTCGACCGGGCAGGTGCCCCAGTCGACCGTGTAGCCGACGCGGAGCTGCGAAAGATCGACCGGGACCGGATCGAGGAAGCTTTCGCTGTCGACCGGGCGCGACAGCGGATCGCGTTCGTCGAAGGCGGCCTGGGCGGAAAGCAGGAGGCAGGTATCCGCGACCGTGCGCCCCATCGGCCCGTGGGTCGGGATCATGTTCCAGCCCTGGCCGCGCTTGTCGGTCGGCACCAGGCCGGGTGAGGGGCGGAACCCGACGATGCCGCAGAAGGCGGCCGGAATGCGCAGGCTGCCGCCGCCGTCGGAGCCGGTGCAGATCGGCAGCATCGAGGTCGCAAGCGCTACGGCCGATCCGCCGGATGAGCCGCCCGGCGTCCGCTTCGGATCGAACGGGTTGCCGGAGGGGCCGTAGACCGGGTTGTTGGAATTGGCGCCGGCGCCGAACTCCGGCACGTTGGTCTTGCCGACGACGATGGCGCCGGCCGCCCGGCAGCGTGCGACCATCGCGTCGTCCTGCTTGGATCGGTTGTTACGGAAGATCGGCGAGCCGAAGCTGTTGATCAGCCCAGCCGCATCGTCGAGATCCTTCACGCCGAGAGGCAGGCCATGCAGCGTCGGCAAGTCGTCGCCGGCCATCACCGCCTTCTCGGCCGCCTTCGCCTCCTTCTGCGCCCGCTCCCAGATCGTGTCGGTGACCGCCTTGACCGCATGGTTCACCTGATCGATCCGGCGGCGGCAGCTCTTCAGCAGCTCAACCGGCGACAATTGCTTGGCGCCGATCAGTCGACGCGCCTCGACGGCGGAGAGATCGCAAGGCTCGGTCATCTGGCTCTCGGGTTTGGGTAGGGACGGGCGGCAGTCTAGGCCCGGCGTTCGCGACAAGCGACCGCTGTTCCCGCTTTCGGCGTCATGTAATATGAAATCTGCGAATCAATGCGAAGAGCGGCGTTTTGCGGCGAGTCCTCATCTGCGGCGCGACCGGGTTCATCGGTCGCAACCTGGCGGAGCGGTTTGCAGCCGATCCAAGATACGTCGTCACCGGCGTCCATCATCGGCGCCCGCCGTTCGACTGCGCGAACCTTTCCTGGGTAAAGGCGGACCTCACCAGCGGGGAAGACGTCAACCGCGTCCTAGATGGCCAGGACGTCGTCCTGCAGGCGGCGGCGACGACGTCGGGCGTGCGCACCACGGTCACGCGGCCGTCCGATCAGATCGTCGCCAACGCGGTGATGAACTCCTACATTTTCGCCGCGGCGCTGGAAAAGCAGATCCGGCACGTCGTCTTTCCGTCCTGCACGATCATGCTCGAGTCGAGCGAACGGCCGCAAACGGAAGACGACTACGACCCGCGCGTCGATCCGCTTCCCGTCTATGAAGGGGCCGCCCATACCAAGCTCTATATCGAGCGGATGGGAGCCTTCTATGCCAAGCGGGGCGGCGTGAAGTTCACGATGCTCCGTCACTCGAACGTCTACGGGCCCTACGACAAGTACGACCTGCAGCGGAGCCACGTCTTCGGCGCGACGATCACCAAGGTCCTGAGCGCGACCGACGGGCGCGTGCACGTCTGGGGCACGGGCGAGGAGAAACGCGACCTTCTTCACGTCGACGACCTGGTGGACGCCTTTGCGGCGGCGATCGAGCGTCAGCAGGAACCCTACGGTCTATACAACATCGGCTGTGGCCAGGCCGTTTCCGTGCGCGATCTCGTCGCCAAGGTCATCACGGCTTCCCGCCGGTCTCTGGAAACGGTCTACGACGAATCCAAGCCGACGGTGAAGACCAGCGTCTCGCTCGACTGCCGCAAGGCCGAGAGGGAGCTGGGATGGCGATCGAAGATCGCTCTCGCCGACGGAATCGACCGGACCATCGCCTGGTGGCGGGAAAACCGGCCGGCCGGCTAGAAGCTCAAGGACGGACGCCGGGCGCTTCGATCGGCATGCCGCGGGCGCGGGACGCCAGGTAGAGCTCGAGCGCGACATACTCGTCGGCACCGTAGGCATAAGGCTCGGCGCGCATGCCGATCAGGCAGTTGCGGAGCCGTCGCTGCAGCGAGCCCAGGCTCTGCCATTCCAGGCGGTAGATCGGATACCCGATCGGATGTGCCTGCGGGATCGTCGCCGCGGCGAGCTTCCGTCCGGCATTGTCCTCGTGGCACTGGGCGCAGGAGAGGTTGAGCTGTCCCTGGCGCTGCGTGAACAGGTCGGCACCGGCGGCGACGAACGGTGCCAGGCGCGGATCGGCGGGCGGCGCGATCGGCAGATCCTTCGACTGCCGGGTCACGACCGCGGTCAGCGACAGCAGCTCCTTGCTCTCGTAAGGGTAGGCGTCGGCCTTCTGGTTGTCGGTGCGGCAGAGATTGATCCGCTGCGCGAGATCGACCGGCCGCGGGTTCGCGCCGGAGAAGGCCGGGTACCGGGCGGCGACGCCGGCCATGGTGGAGACCGCGCCGTGGCAGTCGGCGCAGGACTTGGCGGCGGCACCCTGTTTCCGGTTCCACATCGCCTCGCCGTCCAGCACCCAGAGCATGCCCGGGTTGGCGATCTCGTCGTCCTGCATCGCCTGCAGCGACGGGCTCATGTCGTGATAGCCGGATCGCCGTTCGCCGGGCGCCTGGGCCAGGGCCGGTGCCGTCAGCGAGACCAGAAGACCGAGTAGGACGTGTCCGGCGGACCCAAGGCTCATGCGACGCTGATCGAGACGGTCTCTTCGACCTTGAAGCCCTCGTCGCCGGTCCAGCGGAAGAAGAGAACGCCGGTCTCGGTCGCGGTGGTGAAGAACGAGATGAACGGGTTCGCGGCGATCGCCGAGGACAGCTTCATCCGGCAGACCTCGACCCCGTTATAGGTGCAGACGAAGTCCTCGATGATGTTGCGCGGGATCAGCGTGCCGTTCATCCCGGCGCGATACCCGGTCTCCATCGGGTGCTGGATCAGGGTTTTGATCTCGATCACCTCGCCGCGCTTGGCCGTCTTCGGCATGCGGATGAGAGCGTTGGCCATCAGGTCACCTCCTCGGTGCAGGCGGCGATGGTGACGATCACCTCGGCCGACGTGCTCCAGAAGGTCCCGTCGCTGAGCTCGGCGATCGCGACCACGCGCTGGGAGTCGGCGAGCTTGATATGCGCCTGGACGATCGCCTTGCCGGCGCGCGGCCCGATATAGGCGTTCAGCACGTGCGGCTGCGGGTTCTTTTCGTTGAAGACATGGATCGCCTTGACGTGATCCTTGGCACTCATCGGGCTCTCGACCGAGACCTTCATCGGCACGGCGTTGCCGTTCTCGACCAGCGGCGGGATATCGAGCGCGACCTTGCCGGCATTCAGCTTCTTGCCGCCGGTCACCTCGCGGATCGCCGCATCCAGCGTCTCGGGCGTCGCATGCGCCGCCGTAACCGGGAGGACGGTGATCATTGCCGCGGCACCGGATCCCGCGAGGAAGCCGCGGCGGCTGACGGCAGGTCTCATCGGAGCGTTCATCGGTCTAGTCCTTCAAGGTCGCCAGGTAGGCGACGACGTCCTCGATCTGCTCGGCCGAGAGGATCGGCTTGTCGGCGAACGCCTTGGCGACGCGGGCAAGCTTCTCGGTCCGGAAGTAGGGCGGCATGATCGTCGTCGGATTGAATCTTTCGGCATCCACGACCCTCAACCGCAGCTGCCCCTCCGTCCAACGGCCGCCGGCGCCGCCGAGATCCGGAGCCAAGTCTCCCTGGAAGCGTTCCTCCGGGATCGGCCCAGTGTGGCAGAGGAGGCAAAGCCCGACCTGCCGGTTGGCGACGATAGCGCGGCCGCGTGCCGGATCGCCAGCGCGGCCGGTCAGCGAGGCCTTGATCTCGTCGCCATTGACGACATAGGGGCGACGCGGATCAGCGGCAAGAGCAGGGGTTGCGAGCAGAGCCGCAACGATGGCGCCGAGAAGCATGTCCCGTATCGGCATCTCGACCGGCCGGGGAAGGCTGAGGGGCGGCCGAAGCCGCCCCTGTCTCTCTAGGCCTTCCGGAGGTCGTGGTTCATCACCGGCAGCGAGCGTACCCGCTTGCCGGTCGCGGCGAAGATCGCGTTCAGGACCGCCGGGGCCGCGACAGCTATCGTCGGCTCGCCGACACCGCCCCAGAAGTCGTTGGTCGGCATGATCACGCATTCGACCTTCGGCATCTCGTCGATGCGCATCATGTTGTAGGTGTCGAAGTTGGTCTGCTCGATCGCGCCGTCCTTGACCGTCACCTCGCCGTAGAGCGCGGCCGTCAGGCCATAGACGAACGAGCCGGCGATCTGGCGCTCGATCTGCGCCGGATTGACGGCGTGGCCGCAGTTGGTGCCGGCGACGATCTTGTGGATCTTGAGCTGGCCCTGGTCGCTGACCGACACCTCGGCGCAGGCGGCGACATAGCTGCCGAAGCCCATGATCTGGGCGAGGCCGTGGAAGTGCCCGGCCGGCGCCTTGCCGTACCCGGCCTTCTCGGCGACCGCCTTGAGCACCGCCATGTGGCGTTCCTTGCCCATCTTCAGGCGGAACTCGAGCGGATCCTGGCCCGCCGCCTTCGCCATCTCGTCGATGAAGCATTCGACGTAGATGGCGTTGTGGTTGAGGTTCACGCCGCGCCAGAATCCTGCCAGCACATGCGGGTTCCGCATCGCGTGGTCGATCAGCAGGTTCGGGATCTCGTAGCCGAACTGGCCCTCGGCGCCGCCTGGGTTGAGACCCTGGAAGGTCACCGGGTCCATGCCATTCTGCAGGCCCTGCGGATTGAGCGAGGCCAGGATCGACTGGCCGGAGATGCGCATATGCATGCCGACGACCTTGCCCGAGGCGTCGAGGCCGGCGGTGAGCTTGCACTGTGTCACCGGATGGTAGGCGCAATGCGTCATGTCCTCTTCGCGCGACCAGACGAGCTTGATCGGCGTGCCCGGCATCTGCTTGGCGATCAGCACCGCCTGGCGGACGTAGTCCGAGCGGCCACGCCGGCCGAAACCGCCGCCGAGCAGCGTCTTGTGCACGTCGCACTTGGCGACCGGATGGCCCGATGCCTCGGCCGCGGCGGCGAGCGCCGCCTCGCCGTTCTGCGTCGGTCCCCAGATCTCGCACTTGTCGGCGGTCCAGAGAGCCGTGCAGTTCATCGGCTCCATGGTCACGTGGTGCTGGTAGGGATAGCTGTAGGTCGCCTCGACCTTCTTCACCGCTCCGGCGATCGCCGACTTGGCGTCGCCCGCCCTGTTGCCGATGAAAGCGTTCTCGGCGGTGAGGCCCTCGGCCAGCATCGCGGTGATGTCGTCGCTGGAGACCTTGCCGCCGGCGCCCGCGTCCCACTCGGCCGGGAGCGCATTGATCGCGGTCCGCGCCTGCCAGAAGGTATTGGCGACCACGGCGACCGCGTTCTCGACCTGCACCACCTTCTTGACGCCCGGCATCTTCTCGACCTTCGCGGCGTCGAAGCTCTTGAGCTTGCCGCCGTTGACCGGCGTGTCGCGGATGGTTGCGACCAGCATGCCCGGGAGCTTGAGGTCGATGCCGTAGATCTGGGCGCCGGTCAGCTTGTCCTTGGTGTCGAGGCGCTTCAGGCCCTTGCCGGCGATCTTCCAGTCCTTCGGATCCTTGAGCTTCACTTCCTTCGGCGGCTCGATCTTCGCCGCGGCGGCCGCGACCTTGCCGTAGGTCGTAGTCTTGCCCGAGCCCTTGTGGGTGATCACGCTGTTCGCGGCCGAGCATTCGGCGGCCGGCACGTTCCACTCCTTGGCGGCCGCCTGGACCAGCATCTCGCGGGCGGCGGCGCCGCCCTGGCGGACGTAGTCGTGGGACTCGCGGATGCCGCGGCTGCCGCCGGTCGAGTAGTTCTTCCAGACGCGGCCGCGCGCCAGGTTCTGCCCGGGCGTCGGGTATTCGGTGGTCACCTTGGACCAGTCGCACTCCAGCTCCTCGGCGACGAGCTGGGCGAGGCCGGTCAGCGTGCCCTGGCCCATCTCGGAGCGGGCGATGCGGATGACGACGGTGTCGTCCGCCTTGACGACGACCCAGGCGTTGACCTCGGGCACGTCGGCGGTCTGCGCCGCGGCCCCGCCGAACGGCACGCCGAAGCCCAGCGAGAAGCCGCCGGAAACGGCGGCGGCGCTGGCGAGGAAGGTGCGGCGATTGAGAGCGGTCTGAGTGGTCATGGCTGGATCCTCCCTCAACCCTTCGCCGCTTCGTGGATGGCGGCCCGGATCTGCTGGTATGTGCCGCAGCGGCAGATGTTGGTCATCGCCGCGTCGATGTCCTCGTCGGTCGGCTTCGGCGTGGTCTTGAGGAGGGCGGTCGCGGCCATGATCATGCCGCTCTGGCAGTAGCCGCATTGCGGCACGTCCTGGGCGAGCCAGGCCTCCTGGACCTTGTTCATCTTGCCGTTCTCGGCGAGCCCCTCGATCGTCGTCACCTTGCGGCGGCCGACCGAGTTCAGCGGCACCTGGCAGGAGCGGTTGGCGACGCCGTCGATATGGACCGTGCAGGCGCCGCACTGGGCGACGCCGCAGCCGTACTTGGTTCCGGTCAGGCCGAGGTCGTCGCGGAGCACCCAGAGCAGCGGCGTCCGTGGATCGGCATTGGTGTTGTAGACCTTGCCGTTGATCGTGATGGCAACCATGAAAGCGCTCCCGTCGTTTCGGCCGTTATTCCCTCTGGGGGAAGCCTACCGTGGGAGTCGTTCCCGCGAAATGACGGGCCGCTCACAAGCCCGCGATGGCGCGGCCCGTGATCCCCCGGAATTGCCTAGCTTTTTGCGCTCATGCCGGCCTTGACCAGCATTGCCCGGACCTTCGGCGGCGACCGCCGGGCGGCGGCCTTCTTGGCGGGGGCGCGCGCTGCCGCGACGGCCACGGTCGCCGCCGGGGCGGCCGCGACGGGAATCGGCTTGAAGTCGAAGTCGGCCGTACCGGCGAGACGGAGCGGATCTCGCGCCGTCGACACTTCAAGCGTCTCGCTCTCCGACGGCTTCCGATCGCGCTCCGGCAGGCTGCGGAAGCCCTGGTCGAGGAGCTGCATCATGTGCGCGTCGCGCACCCAGCCGGACGAGCCGCCGAAGACGACGCCGCTCACGCGCCGGCCGTCGCGCACCGAGGAGGCGACGAGGTTGTAGCCGGATGCGTGGGTGTAGCCGGTCTTGACCCCGTCGGTGCCCTTATAGAGGCCGAGGAGCCGGTTGTGGTTGTAGTAGGCGCGGCCCCGATAGGTGAACCGGAAGGTGGAGAAATACCGGTATTCGTCGCGATGGTCGCGCAGCATCGCGATCGCCAGCAGGGCCATGTCGCGCGCCGAGGATACCTGCCTGGGATTGGGCAGGCCCGAGGCGTTGGCGAAGTTGGTCTGGTCCATGCCGAGCTCGAAGGCACGCTCGGTCATCCGCTTGCAGAACTCCGCCTCGGTTCCGCCAAGAGCCTCGGCCAGAACCACCGCGGCATCGTTCGCGGAGCGGGTGACGAGGCCCAGGATCGCCTGCTCGGCGGTGATGGTCTCGCCGGCCTTGAGGCCGAGCTCGGTCGGCGTCATCGCAGCGGCATGCGCGGAGACCGGCAGCACCTGCTTCAGCGAGAGGTCGCCGCGCTTCAGTGCATCGAAGGTCATGTAGAGCGTCATGATCTTGGTCAGCGACGCCGGATGCAGCGTGTGGTCGGCGTTGGTCGCTGCCAGCACGCGGCCGTTGTCCCCGTCGACGACGATCGAGGCGTATCGCTCGGTCGCAACGAAGGAGGGAGGGGGCGGAGCGGCCTCGGGGGAGGCGACGAATGTCAGCAGCAGGGCAAGGGCCGGAAGAAGAGCCACACCAATTCGCCGTGCCGGCATGTTCGCCTCCGTCTGCTTCGGGCGGAGGTTTTCTCATCGCTTCGGCGGCGAGCGTAGAAATCTCTGCTAACGAGTTGTAGCCAATCCGAAGCCGTGTATGCGCCTGTATCTCGAATGTGGCGACTCGCCTTTTTCGGACACAATCGCTCCTGAAATACCGCGATTCCCGCGCGTCGATGCCACAGGCATCAAGGCAACCGGTCCCTGTCGCCTCCCGTTTTTCTGGTTGAGCAATGGCTGGAATCCTTCGAGCGGATTCTGTTGGAGGTATGAATGAGCAAGCTTTCGATCGCAGCGATCCTGCTGACCGCGACCACGCTGGCCGCCTGCGGCAACCCATATCCGCGCGGCGACCTGGCATATCTGGACCGGGGCACCGGCACCTACGTGATCGACCGCAGCCCGTATAACGGCGAGTACTACGACCGCTACTACTACGGCCCGCGCTACTATTAGACGAACGGGCGCCGGCGCGCAGGAACGGCGCACGGCGCCCGTAGCATGTGGAGATGCGGCGACGCATCTCCGTTCGCGGTGCCCAGACACCTCGGGCGGCAAACGAACGCTTAGGAAGGTGTCGAAATGAAGAAGTTGCTTGCCGTGGCGGCGGTCCTGTCGACGGGCCTGCTCGGCGGGTGCGTCGTCTACCCGTACGGCGATCCCTATTACGGCGCGCCGGGGTACGGAGCGCCAGGCTATTACGGCGGCAGCATCTATTTCGAGAACGACGGCTATCGCCGTCATCGCCACCGGCGGAGGTGGTAAGAGAGAGTGCGGGTCACGAAGATCGAAGTACCTTAAGTGAAAAGACGCGGCGCCTGATCGGCGGCCGCGTCTTTCTTTGGAACGTCTCCAGACGCGCTCCGTTGTCACAGCGCAATTCAACGCGCAAGACGGAGATGCTCGATGCCGGCCGGCAAGAAGAAGACCTCGTCGAAGTCCACGCCCGGCAGCAAAAGCGCAAAGTCCTCACCTCCGAAAGCCCGACCCGGTTCGCGCGCGACGGTCAGCGGTTCCGCACGCAAGCAAGGCGTCGTCGACGCCGCGACCGCGAAAGTCGCCGGCACCGAAGCGGTTGCGGGTGCGTTCCCGTTCAATGCGGCGAAGCCCAGCGAGTTCGGCGCCGCGGCGATGACGCCGGCGACCGGGCAGACGGTCGAGCCGCCGCATCCGACGATGAGCGGCAGCACGCTCTCGGAAATGAACGCCTCCGAGAAGGTCGGCCACGGCAACCCGCAGAAGAGCTTCAACCCCACCAACGGACCGCTCGATCGCGTGCGGGTCGACTCGAGCGGGCGTGCGCTCACCACGAACCAGGGCGTTCAGATCGCGGACAACCAGAACAGCCTGAAGCAGGGGCTGCGCGGCCCGTCGCTGCTCGAGGATTTCATCCTCCGCGAGAAGATCACCCATTTCGACCACGAACGGATCCCGGAACGCGTCGTCCATGCCCGCGGATCGGGCGCGCACGGGTTCTTCGAGTGCTACGAGCCGCTGACGCACCTGACCCGCGCCTCGATCTTCGCCGAGGCCGGCAAGCGCACGCCGGTCTTCGTCCGCGTCTCGACCGTCGCCGGAGAGCGCGGTTCGACCGACACTGCCCGCGATGTCCGCGGCTTCGCGATCAAGTTCTACACCGACGAAGGCAACTGGGACCTGGTCGGCAACAACATCCCGGTCTTCTTCATCCAGGATGCGATGAAGTTCTCGGACGTGATCCACGCGGTGAAGCCTGAGCCGCATCACGGCATGCCGCAGGCGGCGTCCGCGCACGACACCTTCTGGGACTTCGTCTCGCTGATGCCCGAGGCCACCCACATGCTGATGTGGGTGATGTCGGATCGCGCCATCCCGCGCAGCTATCGGATGATGCAAGGATTCGGCGTCCATACCTTCCGCTTCATCAACGAGAAAGGCGCGTCCCGCTTCGTCAAGTTCCACCTCAATCCTTCGGCCGGCACGCACTCGCTCGCCTGGGACGAAGCGGTCAAGATCTCCGGCGCCGACTCCGACTTCCACCGTCGAGATCTTTGGGAGGCGATCGAGGCCAGGGCCTATCCGGAATGGGAGTTCGGTGTCCAGGTCTTCACCGAGCAGGAAGCCGACAGGTTCTCCTTCGACGTGCTGGACGCGACCAAGATCGTGCCCGAGGAGCTGGTGCCGGTGCAGCCGATCGGCCGGTTGGTGCTGAACCGCAACCCCGACAACTTCTTTGCCGAGACCGAGCAGGTGGCTTTTTGCGCCGCGCATATCGTACCCGGCCTCGACTTCACCAACGATCCGCTGCTCGCAGGCCGCATCCACTCCTATGTCGACACGCAGATCTCGCGCCTCGGTGGACCGAATTTCCACGAGATCCCGATCAATGCGCCGGTCGCCCAGGTGCACAACAACCAGCGCGACGGGATGCACCGCCAGGCGATCGCCCGCGGCCGCGTCGCCTACGAGCCGAATTCGCTGGGCGGCGGCTGTCCGTTCCAGGCAGGCATGATGGGCTTCCGCTCCTTCCCGCAGCCGGCGGAGGAGCACAAGGTCCGCGGCAAGCCCGAGAAGTTCGCCGACCACTACACCCAGGCGACTCTGTTCTGGAACAGCCAGACCGAGATCGAGAAGCAGCACATCATCCGCGCCTTCCGCTTCGAGCTGACCAAGGTGCAGACGGTCGCGGTGCGCCAACGCGTCGTCGCGCAGCTCCGCAACGTCGATGACGTCCTGGCCCAGGCGGTCGCCGACGGTCTCGGCATGATCGCGCTTCCGGATCCTCTGCCCAAGGTGCTGAGGCGGGTCGCGAAGCCGGAGGTGCAGGCGTCCGAGGCGCTTTCGCTGACGGTCCGCCCCGGCACCGAGGGGATCAAGACCTGGCGGGTCGCGGTGATCGTTGCCGACGGCGTCGATGGCGAGTCCGCGAAGTCCATCCACCAGTCGCTCTCCGGGCAGGGCGCGGTGCCGCGCTTCGTCGGCATCAAGATGGGGCAGGTCGACAGCACGACCGGCGACCCGATCGAGATCGAGGTCTCGCTCGAGGCGGCACCGGCGGTGCTGTGGGATGCGATGGTGGTTCCGGATGGCGCCGGCTCGGCCGAGGCGCTCTCGCAGAGCGGCCACGCGATGGAGTTCCTGAAGGACCAGTACCGCCACTGCAAGCCGATCCTGCTGCTTGGGGCCGCGGCCGCTCTTCCCGACCAGGCGGGCATCCCTGTGGAGCTGCCGTCGGGCGATGCCGATCCAGGCCTGCTCCGCCACACGGGAGACGATCTCACCGCCGCCATGCCGGCATTCGTCGAGGCGCTGACCAGGCACCGCGTCTTCGAGCGCGAGACGGATCCGCCGCGCGTCTAGGAAATCAATGCACCTCCGCCGGGCGGCTGGCCTGATCGAGGTCCGGCGCGATCCGGGCCTCGGCGAGGCCGATCAGCCGGCTCATCGCGAAGTTGATCGCGAGATAGATCGCGCCGGCGACAAAGAACACCTCGAACGACCGGAAGGTCTCCGAGATGATCCGGTGGGCTAAGCCGGTCACTTCCATCAGCGTGATCGTCGAGCAGAGCGACGTCGCCTTGATCATCAGGATGATCTCGTTGCCGTAGGCCGGCAGCGCCTGGCGGAGCGCGATCGGCGCCACGATCCGCCGATAGAGCGTGAAGCCCGACATGCCGAAGGCACGAGCGGCCTCGATCTGGCCGTGCGGCACCGACTGCAGCCCGCCGCGGACGATCTCGGCGCCGTAGGCCGCCGTGTTCAGCGTGAGCGCGAGCAGCGCACAGTAATAGGGCGAGCGGAAGAACCACCAGATGCCCATGTCGTCGAGCACCGGACGGAACTGCCCGAGGCCGTAGTAGATCAGGAAGACCTGCACCAGGAGCGGCGTGCCGCGGAAGACGAAGACGAAACCGTCGGCGGCCCAGGCCAGCGGGGTGAACCAGCTTCGCATCATCACCGCCAGCAGCACGGCCAACGCGAGACCGAGCACGATCGACGAGAAGGCGAGCTGAAGCGTCAGCGGGACGCCGCCGATCAATCGGACGAAGGTCGTCCAGAGGAAGTCGAGATCCATCTCCGTCAGGCCCGACGCATGCCGCGCGTCGCCCAGGTCTCGGCCTGTCGGAAGGCCCAGGTCGAAGCGGTGGTCAGCACCAGGTAGAACGCGACCGCGGTGATGTAGAAGACGAACGGCTGGCGGGTAGAGCCGGCGGCGACATGCGCCTGGCGCAGCAGATCCGAGAAGCGGGTCTCGTAGATCAGCACCAGGTCCCCGATCCTGACCTCGTAGAAGATGAGGGTGAGCCCGACCACGGCGACCAGCGCGCTCTCCTTAAGCACCAGCTGCCAGATGTTTCCCATGCCCGGCAGCCCGTAGCGGAGAACCTGAGGGCCGATGATGCGTCGAAGCAGCCGGAAGCCCGACATGCCGAACGCGCGCGCGGCGTCGACCTCGCCCTGCGGTACCGCGAGATAGGCGCCGCGGATCACCTCGGTCTGGTAGGCGCCGGAGACGATGCCGATCGCCAGCGTGCCGACCAGGAATCCGGGGAGTCCGATGAAGCCGGAATATCCCAGCGCCGCACCGATCGCCGTCACCACGGCGCTGCCGCCGAAGTAGAAGAGATAGATGACGAGAAGGTCGGGGACGCCGCGGAAGACGGTGGTGTAGGCGTCGGCAGCGCGTCGGAGGATCGTCGATCTCGAGAGTTTGGCCGCCGCCGCCAGGGTTCCGAAGGCGAGTCCGAACAGAAAGCCACATATCGCCACCGCGAGCGTCAGCCCGGTCGCGAAGGTCATCTCGTCGAGCCAGCCCTGCGGGCCCCACTGCATCAGCTCGAGGAACGACTTCGGCGGCATTCGTCAGGAACGCTGGAGCGGCATCTGAATCGGAACCCTCTCCCGCGAAGCGGGGGAGGGCAGGGTGGGGGCGAACGATGCGGGGAACGTCGTTGCCGGCATTCGCGGTCCGACCTCGCGTCGCTCGCCCCCACCCCAATCCTCCCCCGCGTACGACGCGGGAGAGGGGGTACGATGCATGTCGCTGCTTACGACTTTGGCGTCATGTCGACCTTGAACCACTTCTCCGACAGCCGCTTGATGGTGCCGTCGGCGATCGCCGACTTAACCGCGTCGTCGAAGGCGGCCTTGAGGTCGTTGTCCTCCTTGCGAATGCCGACGGCGACGCCGAGGCCGAGCATGCCGCCCGAGAACGCGGGGCCCGCGATCGCCATGTCCTTGCCGGTCGCGGTCTCCATCGTCGCCTTGGCGGCCGAGTGCGCGACCACGGCCGCGTCGATGCGACCGGCGGCGACGTCGAGGTCGTGCTGCTCGGTGGTCTTGTACTCGCGGATCTCGGCCACGTCCTTGAAGTACTTCTCGGCCCAGGCGAGGTTGGTGGTCGAGGCCTGGACGCCGAGGATCTTGCCCTTGAGCAGCGGCTTGAGGTCGGCGATCGCCTTCTCGGCGCCGGCCGGATCCTTGGTCAGGCTGAACTCGCCGCCCGGCATCTTGGTGAGCGACGAGTTCTTCATCACCAGGAAGCCATGCGCGCCGGCGGCATAGGCAGTGGTGAAGTTGATCGTCTCCATGCGCTTCGGCGTGATGTTCATGCCGGCCATGATCGCGTCGTACTTCTTGGCCAGCAGCGACGGCATGATGCCGTCCCAGTCCTGGGCGACGAACTCGCAGTCGAACTTGGCGCGCTTGCAGAGCTCGGCGCCGAGGTCGAGCTCGAAGCCTTCGAGCTTGCCGGCGCTGTTGACGAAGTTCCACGGCGCATAGGCGCCTTCGGTCGCGACCTTGACCTTGCGCATCTGTGCCGAGGCGTCGAAGGCGGTGAGGCCGAGCGCGAGCACGGCGCCGGCGACAACGACAAGACGGGTGATCTTCATTGACGAAGCCTCCTCTACAGGTTGTTGTGCAAACGATAGCCGGTCTTTCTGCAACCGGCTAGGCGCGCTTAAGACCGGAGCTGGCTGGAGATGAACTGCCGGCAGCGCTCGGACTTCGGCGCCCCGAACACCTGCGCCGGCGGGCCTTCCTCCTCGACCCGGCCCTGGTGGAGGAAGATCACGCGGCTGGCGACCTCGCGGGCGAAGGCCATCTCGTGGGTCACCAGCATCATCGTCCGGCCTTCCTCGGCCAGCGTGCGGATGACGCGGAGTACGTCGCCGACCAGCTCGGGATCGAGCGACGAGGTCGGCTCGTCGAACAGCATCAGCTGCGGGCGCATCGCCAGCGCACGCGCGATCGCCGCGCGCTGGGCCTGGCCGCCGGAGATCTGGGACGGGTAGTGGTTGCGCTTGTCGGAAAGGCCGACCTTGTCGAGCAGTACCAGCGCTTCCTCGGTCGCTTCCGCCTTCGGGCGCTTCTGGACGTGCACGGGCGCCTCGGTGACGTTCTCCAGTACCGTCAGGTGGGACCAGAGATTGAAGCTCTGGAACACCATGCCGAGCTTCTGGCGGAGCCGGTCGAGCTGGGCGCCATCGGCCGGCTCGCGCCCGCCGCCGCGCTTTTCCTTCAGCAGGATCGGCTCGCCGGCGATGGCCACGGTGCCGCCGTCCGGCACTTCCAGCATGTTGATGCAGCGGAGAAGGGTCGACTTGCCGGATCCGGACGATCCGAGGATGGCCAGCACCTCGCCGTCATGGGCTTCGAGCGTGATGCCCTTCAGCACCTCGAGCGGTCCGAAGCGCTTGGTGAGGCCTTCGACGGCGACCGCCGGACGCGACCCGTTCTTCATCGCCCAATGATGGCACGGGCGGAAAAGACGACGCAAGGAAGCGGGGGCGAGACCGGGTATGATCCGGATATCTGGACCAGGATGGTGCGACCATGACCGACGACGTGCCCAAGACCGAGACCGAATGGAAGGGCTGCCTGACGCCTGAGCAGTTCCGCGTGCTTCGCGAGCACGGGACCGAGCGCGCCTTCACCAGCCCGCTCGACGGTGAGAAGCGGCAAGGCACCTTCCGCTGCGCCGGATGCGGGTTGGATCTGTTCTCGTCCGAGGCGAAGTTCAACAGCGGCACCGGCTGGCCCAGCTTCTTCGCGCCGATCGCCGAGGACGCGGTCGCGACCACCGAGGACAACAGCTACGGCATGCGCCGCGTCGAGGTGCACTGCAGGCGCTGCGGCGGCCATCTCGGACACGTCTTCCCGGACGGGCCGAAGCCGACCGGGCTCCGCTACTGCATGAACGGCGTGTCGCTGACCTTCGAACCGAAAGAGGGCTGAGGCGCTGTATCCACCGGCGCGGATCGTCTGCCTAACCGAGGAGACGGTCGAGACACTCTATCTGATGGGCGAGCAGGAGCGGATCGTCGGCATCTCCGGATACGTCGTCCGCCCACCGGAAGCCCGGCGCGAGAAGCCGCGCGTCTCCGCCTTCACCTCCGCCGACACGGACAAGATCCTGAAGCTTGAACCGGACCTGGTGCTGGCCTTCTCCGACCTCCAGGCCGGCATCGTCGCCGAGCTGATCCGCCAGGGCATCGCGGTGCATGCGTTCAACCAGCGGACGGTTGCGGGCATCCTCGACATGGTGCGGCTGCTGGGCGCGATGGTCGGTGCTGCGGAGCGTGGCTCCATGCTCGCCGATCGCCTGGCGGCGAACGTCGAGGCCGCGCGTGAACGCGGCGCAAAGAGGCGACGGAAGCCACGCGTCTACTTCGAGGAATGGGACGAGCCGATGATCTCGGGCATCGGCTGGGTCTCGGAGCTGATCGAGGTGGCCGGCGCCATCGATGTATTCGCCGATCGCGCGCAGGGACTATCTGCGAAGGAGCGTATCGTCACTGCCGCGGAGGTGATCGACCGCGCGCCGGACATCCTTGTGGGTTCGTGGTGCGGAAAGAAGTTCCGGCCGGAGAAGACGAGGGCGCGTCCGGGCTTTGAACATCTAGAGATGCACGAGATCAAGTCGGCGCTGATCCTGCAGCCCGGCCCCGCGGCGCTGACCGACGGGCTGGCGGCGTTGGAGCGGATCGTTCAGGCCTGGGGCAGCGAGTCCGCGTCGACGTAGAGCGTGCAGTCGGGATGCCGGCGGAGGGCTGTCGCCGGGCAGGCCTCGCCGATCGGGTCGTTCAGCGTGCGCCGCACGGCCTCGCGCTTCATCGGTCCCGGCACGACGCAGACGATCGTCTCGGCGCGGAGCAGGCGAGGGATCGTCAGCGTCAAGGCGGTCCGCGGGACGTCGTCGAGGCTCTCGAATCCCCCGTCCTCCAGTTGCTGCTGGCGGCAGATCGGATCGAGCTCGATGACCTTCACGTCGACCGGATCGCCGAAGTCGGCGACGGGCGGGTCGTTGAAGGCGAGGTGCCCGTTCACGCCGATGCCGCAGCAGACGATGTCGATCGGCGCTTCCGCCAGGAGCCGAGTGTAGTCGCGGATGCAGTCGTCGCCGTCGGCGGTCGGCCGCATCAGGTGAACGGTCCCGACCCGCACCCGATCGAACAGGACGCGCTGCAGCCAAGGGCCGAAGCGCTGCGGCGCGTCCTCGGGCAGCGTGTGGTACTCGTCCATGTGGAAGGCGGTGACCTTCGACCAGTCGATGCCGGGCTCCTCCGCCAGCGCATCCAGCATCTCCTGCTGGCTGGGCGCAGAGGCGAAGATCATGCGGACGCCGCCCTTGGCGGAGATCGCAGCCCGCATCGCTCGGGCGACGGCGGTGGCGGCGGCCCGGCCCATCTCATCTCGGGTCACATATCGGCGGACGTCCATTCCGGGCTCCCTGGCGCGCGATTCCGGTTCAACCTCTGGCATGGGCCGACGGCCGCCCGCAATCCCGGCGGAACTCCGGCGGTTTTTCCCGGCCGGCTCAAGGAAGTTTGCGCGTCCCGTCTCCCCGGGTAGACTTTCCCGATGGAAACGCCGGTCGGATCTGGCCGAGGGCGGCCGCAGTGACCACGGTGGAGCCGGGTCCCCGGCCGCAGGCGCGCCTTCAGGGCGCCGCTCGCCGGCGGGTTCCAGCCTTCGCGGCGCTCGATCTCGGCACCAACAACTGCCGCCTCCTGGTCGCGACGCCGCTGCCGGGCGGCTTCCGCGTGGTCGACGCCTTCTCGCGGATCGTGCGTCTCGGCGAGGGCGTGGGCCTGAGCGGCGTGCTGTCCGAGGCGGCGATGGACCGGACGATCGACGCGCTCAAGGTCTGTGCCGCCAAGATCCGCCGCCAGAGCGTGACCCGGGCGCGGACGGTCGCGACCGAAGCCTGCCGTCGCGCGATGAACGGCCAGGACTTCGTCGCCAGGACCAAGCACGCGACAGGCCTCGATCTCGAGATCATCTCCTCGGGCGAGGAGGCGCGCCTGTCGCTCGCCGGCTGCGCGCCACTGCTCGATGCGTCCAGGCCCTGGGCGCTGGTCTTCGACATAGGCGGCGGCTCGACCGAGCTCTCCTGGGCGAGGCTCGTCGAAGGGCGGCCCGTGGTCGAGGGCTGCGTCTCGCTGCCCCTGGGCGTCGTCACGCTCGGCGAGCGTTTCCCCAACGCCGTGAACGGTGCCTATGCCGACATGGTCGCCGAGGTGAGAGAGCTTCTTGAGCCGTTCGACGCGGATCACCGGATTTCCGAGATCGTCGCCGGCGGCGGCGTGCAGATGCTGGGATCGTCAGGCACCGTCACCACGCTGGCGGGCGTGCATCTCGACCTGCCGCGCTACGACCGCAACAAGGTCGACGGCTACCTGCTGGGTTTCCCCGCGATCGACGACGTGACGCGGCGGATCGCGGGGATGCCGGTCTCCGAGCGCGAGCGCCATCCCTGCATCGGGCGCGAGCGCGCCGACCTGGTGCTGGCAGGCTGCGCGATCCTGGAGGCGATCTGCCGGCGCTGGCCGGTCGGATCCGTGCGCGTCGCCGATCGCGGGGTGCGCGAGGGCATCCTGCTGGCGCTGATGGCGGAGGCGGGACGGGCGTGAGCGACTTCGGCGGCCGCCGTCAGAAGGCGGTGAAGGTGAAGACGGCCAAGAGTCGTTCCACCTCCTCTCAAAAATGGCTCGCGCGCCAGCTCAACGACCCCTACGTGGCCGAGGCCAAGCGCCAGGGTTTTCGTTCCCGCGCCGCCTTCAAGCTGGCGGATCTCGACAAGCGCTTCCGCATCCTGAAGAAGGGGGCCCGCGTGCTCGACCTCGGCGCCGCCCCCGGCGGCTGGACCCAGATCGCGGTCGAGAAGGCGGGCGAGGGAAAGGTGCTGGGCGTCGACATCTTGGAGATGACGCCGGTTCCGGGCGCCGAGATCATGCAGCTCGACTTCCTCGATTCGGCGGCGCCGGAGAAGATCCGGGCGGCCTTGGGCGGCCCGGTCGACGTGGTCCTCTCCGATATGGCGGCGCCGACGACCGGCCACGGCATGACAGACCATATTAGGACTGTGGGATTGGCCGAGGCGGCGCTGGACTTCGCGATCGAGGTCCTGGCCCCCGGCGGGGCCTTCGTCTGCAAGGTGTTCCAGGGTGGGGCGGAGAAGGGGATGCTGGCGCTCCTCAAGAAGCGCTTCGCCCAGGTCCGCCACGCCAAGCCGCCGTCTTCCCGCAAGGAGAGCCCGGAAACCTACCTGGTCGCCCAGGGATTCCGTAACGCCCCTTGAGCAAGCTTATTTCCCGTGGTACTAGGCGCCGCCTTAGCGGAAAGGAGCCTGTATGCACATCCGCGAGGCGCTCACCTTCGACGACGTTCTCCTCGTGCCCGCGGCCAGCTCGGTCCTTCCGGGCCAGGTCGATACACGCACGCGGCTGACCCGCGGCATCGAGCTCGGCATCCCGCTGATCTCGGCGGCGATGGACACGGTCACCGAAAGCCGGCTCGCCATCGCGATGGCCCAGCTCGGCGGCCTCGGCGTGATCCACAAGAACCTCGATCCCGTCCGCCAGGCCCAGGAAGTCCGGGCGGTGAAGAAGTTCGAGTCAGGCATGGTGGTGAACCCGATCACCATCCATCCCGATCAGACGCTGGCCGACGCGCTGCAGATCATGCTCCAGCACAAGATCTCCGGCATCCCGGTGGTCGAGGAGAAAACCCGCAAGCTGGTCGGCATCCTCACCAACCGCGACGTCCGCTTCGCCACCGACACCAGCCAGCCGGTGCACGAGCTGATGACCAAGGACAGGCTGGTCACGGTCAAGGAAGGCGTCGACCGCCAGCAGGCGAAGCAGCTGCTCCACAAGCACCGGATCGAGAAGCTCCTGGTCGTCGACGAGGAGTTCCGCTGCGTCGGCCTCATCACCGTCAAGGACATGGAGAAGGCGGCGCTTCACCCGAACGCGACCAAGGACGACCAGGGACGCCTTCGCGTCGGCGCGGCCACCGGCGTCGGCGCCGACGGCATGACGCGGACCGAGAAGCTGCTGGAAGCAGAGTGCGACGTGATCGTCGTCGACACCGCGCATGGCCATTCGGCCGGCGTGATCGGCGCCGTGAAGAACCTCCGCAAGCTCGCCAACTCCGCCCAGATCATCGCCGGCAACATCGCGACCGCCGATGCCGCCAAGGCGCTGATCGACGCCGGCGCGGATGCGATCAAGGTCGGCATCGGCCCGGGCTCGATCTGCACCACCCGCGTGGTGGCCGGTGTCGGCGTGCCGCAGCTGACCGCGATCATGGACACCGCCGAGGTCTGCCGGAAGAACAACGTGCCGTGCATCTCCGACGGCGGCATCAAGCAGTCGGGCGATCTCGCCAAGGCGATCGCCGCCGGCGCCGACGCGGCGATGGTCGGCGGCATGCTCGCGGGCACCGACGAGGCGCCGGGCGAGGTCTACCTCTACCAGGGCCGCTCCTATAAGTCGTATCGCGGCATGGGCTCGGTCGGCGCGATGGCGCGCGGATCGGCCGACCGCTACTTCCAGCAGGAAGTGCAGGACAGCCTCAAGCTGGTGCCGGAAGGCGTCGAGGGCCAGGTGCCGTACAAGGGTCCGGTCGGCGCCGTTGTGCACCAGGTGATCGGCGGGCTGAAAGCGGCGATGGGCTACACCGGAAAGCGCAACCTCGCCGAGATGCGGGGCGGCTGCGATTTCGTGAAGATCACGGGATCGGGCCTGCGCGAGAGCCACGTCCACGACATCTCGATCGTCCGCGAGGCGCCGAACTACCGGCGCGATCTCTAGAGGACCAGCGTGACGCCGTCCGCCCGCCTCGCCGCTGCCATCGAGGCGCTCGGTGCCATTGCCGCCGACGCCGCCCCGCCGGCGGACCGCGTGCTCGACCGCTACTTCCGAGACCGCCGCTACATCGGCTCGAAGGACCGCCAGGCGATCGCCGATCGCGTCTTCGGCGTGCTGCGCCGGCGCGCCCGGCTCGACTGGCACCTGCGCGAGGCCGGATACCGCGACGCGCTGGATGCGCGCCGGCGCG
>JAEULB010000233.1 GCA_016792585.1 Rhodospirillaceae bacterium | reverse complement strand
AGGTAGGGCACCGGGCCCGGGATCGTCTCCACCGTCGTCCGGAACAGCCCTGGAAGGCTTCCCAGCGGGCAATGCAGGTCGAAGGCCGGGAGGGCCTCGTCCCGGGTCAGGCACGCGTCCACGCCGGCCACGCCGGCCAGGAGCCGCTTCAGCGTCGGCGGCACCTGCAGGATCACCCGTCCCACCCGCTGGCGCGCCAGGCGGGCATAGCGCACGAACTGAAGGGTGTCGCCGAGCCCCTGCTCCGCCCAGAGGAGAACGCGGGCGTCCGGTCGCGTGCCGCCGCCCCAGCGGGGCTGGGAATGGGCCTGGATGTCCTCGAGGAGCGTCGGGTTGTGCCACCGCCGCTCGTAGCCAGGCCAGCCTTCGACCCATTCCCCGAGGGTAAGGTCGGTCAGGCCGGCATTCCAATGGGCCTCGACCAGCATCGGCTCCAGGGCCAGCGCCGATCGGTACTGGCGCCTGGCGGCGACCACCTCGCCGGAGAAGCGGTAGGCGTTGCCGAGATTGTGCAAGGCTTCGCCTCGGACGGGACCGATCGCGAGGGCCCGGCGATGCGCCCGGACCGCCTCGAGGTAACGTCCCCGATCGGTCGCGAGCGCGCCGTAGAGGTCGTGCCCGTCCCGGGACGACGGCTCGAGAGCAAGGGCGCGGCGCTGCTCGACCTCGTCCGACAGATCGCCCAGAAGGCGCAGACACTCCGCCAGCACCCGCCGGCAGGCCGCCATGGTGGGCTCGAACGCCAAGGCGCGCCGGAGCGAACGGCTCGCTTCCACCTGGTCGCCAGCGTGCTGGCGGAGGCAGCCGTGGAAATAGAGCGCATCCACGCTTCCGGGGCGGCGGGCCAGGAACCGCCGATATCCCGACAGGGCGAGATCGAGCCGCCCCTGGCGATGATCCTCGATCGCCCGGCCGAGAACGGCGTCGCCGCCCGTGTCGAGGTATTCGTGAGGCAGATCCATGCGAAGATGTGACGAGCCTTAGCGCAATTGCCCCGCGTCCGGGAGACTGTTGCGTCGAGGCGCTGTGCCGCGAGACAGAATGTGATCTTTGACCCCGACTTTATAAGAATACAGGAATAGATGGCGGGCTCCGGAGACCCGGTCCAACGCGCGGCGCGGGTGACAGTTTTGCGTCGTCGCCTCGCGGAACGGCCGGCCAAAGGCGATGACTTCAGGGCGCTTGCCGAGACGACCGCCCGGCAAGGTGAACTGGATGACGCCGGACGGTGGGCCGAACGTGCCACCGCGGTCGATCCCGGCGACGCGTCGGCTTGGCTCGGACTCGGTCAGGTCGAACATCTCCGGGCGCTGCCGCTCCTCGCCGCGGATATGGTTCTCGATCGGGCGGCTGGTACCGTCGATACCGCGAAACGCCTCGGCAAGGTGGCAAGCCGCTACCGTCGCGCGATCGCGCTCCGACCGGAGGCGGCCGACGCGCTCAACAACTACGGATCGGCGCTTGCGGATCTCGACGTCCCGGAAGCTGCCGCCCAAGCGGTCTCGCGTGCGCTCGCCGTGGCCGGATCCCACCCGCTAGCGACCCGAAGCCGGCCGATGCTCTTGCGCCTGGCGGGCCGGTCACGAGAGGCGACACGGGCGATGGAGCGGCTGAAGCGCCATGGGCCGCCGGATGCCGCAGCGGAAGCCGAATGGAATCTGGCTCATGCCCTTCTGGCGACCGGTGACGCGGAGGCCGGGTGGCAGGCCTACGAGACGAGGCTTGGTCTCCCGGAGAACCGTGGCTGGCTGGCCCAATCGGGCGCACCGATCTGGGACGGGCGGCAGCTGACGGGCGAGACCGTGCTCGTCCGGGCCGAGCAGGGCCTTGGCGACATGATCCAGTTCTGCCGCTATATCCGCGCCATCGCCGCACGCGGCGGTCGAGCGATCGTCGAATGCCATCCGCCGCTCGTGCGATTGATGGCGACGTGTCCCGGCGTCGCCGAGGCCTCGCCGGCCGGTTCGGTGCTGCCGGCCACGGCATGGCAGATCCCGATGATGAGCCTGCCGGCGACTCTCGGAAGCCAGCGGGACGATCTGGCCGCCACTCCGCCCTACTTCGCCGTCGATCCCGAACGGGCTCGCCATTTTCAGGCGATGACGACGACCTCGCCGCGTCCTCGGATCGGTATCTGCTGGCAGGGCAATCGGAGCTTTCGCCGGGATCCGCTTCGCTCTCCCGGCTTCGAGGCGATCCGGCAGATCCTCGCATGCGGCGGGGCGAGCTTCTTCGCCCTGAGCCAGATGACGCCGGTCGAGCTGGCCGCCAGTCCGGGCGCGCGGCCCGTGCTTCCGATGCTCACGGATCTCGCGGAAGCGGCGGCGTTCCTCTCGGGCCTCGACGTTGTGATCTCCTCCGATACCGCAATCGTGCATCTGGCGGGCGCGCTTGGCTTGCCGACCTTGCTGTTGCTGTCACGCCCGGCCGACTGGCGCTGGGCCGTCGCCGAAACGTCGACCCCTTGGTATCCGTCCGTCCGGATCCTGCGTCAGAGCCGCGTCGGCGACTGGTCGGCTCCGGTCGCAGAGGCCATCGGCATCCTGGGTTCCGCCTCGCTGTCTTCGGCTTCGAGGGCATGGTAGGAGAGCGAACCTTCATCGATCCGGTCCCAGGGATGTCCTCGGAATACTCGTTCATCGACCGCAACTGGCAGTTCATCAAGGGCGACCAGGCGAGACCCCTGGTCGAGAAGTTCAGCGACAGGCCTTATCTCCAGGGCGATCGCGGCATCGTGCGCGTTCCGCGCGACCGCTGGCACGTGGCGCAAGATGCCGAAGCCAACGCCTGGATGAACCTGTGGCAGGGGAACGTCCAGGACCGGAACCTCGATCACTTCATCATGTTCGACAAGTACAAGCCCCTCGCCGACCGCCGATACGAGCACGCGATCGAGCTCGGCTGCGGCCCCTTCTCGAACCTCTCCTTCGTCGGCATGGCGTGCCAGGTCGCTCGCTGCTCGCTGCTCGATCCGCTGATACAGAGCTATGTCAGCCACCCGAACTGCACCTATCGCGGTTCGCATCTCGTGAACAATGTCGTCGGCGAGGCACCTCAGATTCCGATCGTCGAGCGGATCGCCAGCCCGATCGAGGACATGCCGACCGACCGGCGCTACGACCTGGTCGTCATGATCAACGTCATCGAGCATTGCTTCGACGTGGATCTGATCTTCGACAGGATCGCCACCATCCTGGCGCCCGGCGGCATGTTCTGCTTCCACGACAAGTACTTCTCGACGGAAGAGATCGAGCACGACCTGACCTATACGTACGATGCCGGGCATCCTCTCAAGGTCGAGATGAACGCGCTCGAGGCCTTCCTGACGCGCGACTACGTTCCGCGCTTCCGGCGAACGATCTCGACCGAACCCGGCTATGACTCGCTCTACTTCATCGGCGAACGCCGATGATCCCGATCGAGCGGGCGACCTGATCCGACGAGGGCTGGACGCTCTCGGCCAAGGACAGGTGGATCTCGCGCGGCGTCTCTTTCGCTCGGCCGTCGCCTTCGCGCCGGCGACGGCCCAGGCATACGCCGGGCTTCTGCTCGTTCATCGGAATGCGGCTGCGGGTGCACGGACTGCCGAGATCTGGCGGGCGCTGGCGATCGATCCCGACGAACCCGTCGCTGCCGTGGTCTGCGCCAGCCTGTTGTCGGCCAAGGCGCCGGCACGCGCCGCGCGGCTTCTGCGCCGGCAGATCTGCCTGCGTCCCGGCTACGGCGAGGCGCATCACCGGTTCGCCAACCTGCTCCTCGAGTCGGGAACTGATCCGGCACCGGCGCCTTTCGATCGGGTTGTTGCGATCGACCCGACGTCGGCCGCGGCACTGACCGACAAGGCGATCGGGCTTCGCCGCCGGCAGTTGCACCCGCAGGCATCGCGGTTGTCGCGTGCCGCGCTCAGCCTCGATCCGGGGATCGCCGAGGCGCACAACTCGCTTGCGATGGCGAAACTCGCCGAGGGGCAGCCTGCGACAGCCGTCATCCAGGCCCGTCGCGGCACCGCGATCGCGCCCGGAAACGCCGAGATCCTCTGGAATGAAGGGCTGGCTCGGCTGTCGCTCGGCGACTGGCGCAAGGCATGGCCGCTCTACGAGGCGCGATGGCGCGTGCCGCGCTTCCCCGGCGCACGCGCCGACTTGGACGTACCGCGCTGGGACGGGACCCCGGACCCGCGGGCCTCCCTGCTGCTGTGGGCGGAACAGGGCCTGGGAGACACGCTTCAGTTCGTCCGGTATGCGCGCCTCGTACGCCCCCTGGTCGGCCGCGTGATCCTACAGGTGCCCGCCGGATTGAAGCGGTTGCTGTCCGGGATCGCCGGCGTGGACTTGTGCGTGGCGCAGAACGAAGCATTGCCCGCATTCGACCTGCACTGTCCGCTGGGAAGCCTGCCAGGATTGTTCGGCACCACCTTGCAAACGGTCCCTTGCCAGAGTCCCTACCTGGCTGCTCCGGCGACGGACGTCGCACATTGGAAGGAGCGCCTCAGCCGCCTGGCGCGGCCGTGGATAGGCGTCTGCTGGAAAGGGAACCCACGCTACCCGGAAGACCGGATGCGCTCGCCGGGGCTCGACGCCTTTCGACCCGTGATCGCGGCGGCGCGTGGGACGGTCATAAGCCTGGTCAAGGATCTCGACGGCGACGATCTCCGCGGCCTGACTTTGCTCGATCTCTCGGCCGAGCAGCCGGACATGGCGACAACCGCCGGGATCGTGGCCAATCTCGATCTCGTCGTCACATCCGACACCTTTCTGCCGCACCTCGCGGGCGCCCTCGGGAATCCAGTCTGGCTTCTTCTCCATCACGCGCCGGACTGGCGATGGCTCATGAGCCGCACCGATACGCCCTGGTACCCTTCCGTCGATCTTTTCCGACAGAGCGTCCCCGGCGACTGGCCCTCGGTCGTCGGGCCGGTCGCCGCCCGGCTTCAGGGCTTTTGCTGAAGGCGCGCCGCAGGCAACCCGGCACACCATCGACGCCAGACCGCGCGGTAGAACCGCTCCAGGTTCCGAGTCAGACGTACCGGATCGCACAGCGGCGAATTTCTCAGGTCTTCCCTCAACCGGCGCCTGATGCCAACGAGGCGATCTGGATCGGTCGCCAATGCGGCTGCCGTCGCCACGTACTCATCCGCGGTCGCCGCCACGAGCTCGGTCAGGCCTATCGCGCGGAGCTGCGCCGCCGCATGGCGGCCGGCTTGGGTATCCCCTGCAAGGGTCACGACCGGCACGCCCATCCAGAGGGACTCGAACGTCGCCGTGTGGCCGTTGAACGGGAACGGGTCGAGCATGACGTCAATCCCGCCGAGGCTGGAGTAGTACTCTTCCGCGCTCGCCGCGCCGGGAAAATAAACGAGACGCGACGCATCGACTCCGTGTCGGTGCATGATCGCGTCGATCCGATCTCTCGCGACCCGGTTCTCGAAGAAGTTCCGGTGCCGGAAGCTGAGACTGGAGTTGGGGACCGCAGCCAGCACCCGCGCCCAGAGCGCCAGAACCGCGTCGTTCATCTTGCTCGGAAGATTGAACGCTCCGAAAGAGACCGTCATTCCGCCCCGCCGCTCCGTCGCGATCGATCCGGCGCCGGTATCGAGCGGTGCATGGACGTAGAAGTGCGGCAGGGCAAGGACCCGTTCCTGCAGGCGCTCGCCCCCCGTCACCGGCGACATGGTCCGATCCGAAACGAGATAATCGATCTCCTCCATCGCCATCGATGAGACGTCGCACGACGAGATCTGGATCGGGGCGCATCGCAACGCCGGCAAGGTGGGCCTGTTGCCGTCGAAATGCAGGCCCAGGAACACCGCGACGTCGATCCCGTCGTCCAGCATGCGCTCCGCAATCCTGGAGTCCTCCATGGCCGCGACCTGCCGCCAACCCGCCGCCTTCCGTCGCAGCGTCGCCGTCAGCCCGTCTTCGACCGGCGACAGCGAGTAACCGTAGGTTTCGATCAGGCGTCGGTCGTGAGCAGCCATGATCGAGGCAATGTAGCGGCCGAGCGGGTGCTCCCTCAGATCGGACGAGACGTAGGCGACACGTATCGGACGCGCCTCGTTTCGGTTGTTCGGCCAGGCGGGCGTCTCGCGCCGCGGAAACCCGGCGGTGACTTTGCGATGGATGTTCCAGCGGGCCTTGCGGTCGACTTCGGGGTCGTAAAGCGACGCGGACATCAGGTTTCGACCCGCCTGAAGATCGGTCGGATCGGCGGCGATGGAGCGGTGGGTCAACGCCAGAGCCACGCGAGGAACACCGATGTCGAGCATGATCGTGGCCAGGTCGCGAAGACCCGTCGGGCTGGCCGGAGTCAGCACGACGGCTTGGCGCAGCAGACGAAGCGCATCGTCGAGGGCTCCGCGGCGGCGAAGGGCGATTCCCTGGGCCACGAGCGCCGCCGCGTGAAGCGGCCAACGCCCCAGCACACCGGACAGCCACCGCTCCGCACGATCGCGTTCGCCGCTCTCCAGCCACACGGCGCCCAGATTGGTCGCGTGTTCGGGGTCGTCGGGCGCGAGGATGGCCGCTCGAGCAAACCAGCCGGCGGCATCCGCCGATCCTCGACGCCGCCGCACCGCTCCCGCCAGCGCCAGCGTGGTCACGAAAGCCGGGTGAAGCGCGAGCGCCCGCCGAAGCGCGCGGTCAGCCTTGTCCCACTCGCCGGCGGCAAGGGCCCCGATCGCCAAGTTGGCGAGGATGCCAACATTGGTCGGCGCTATCGAGACACCGCGGTCGAGCCAGACTCGTCCCATCGCGGCGCCGATCGCCGGCATCTGCGCCAGGTTGCCGACAGCCTCAATCATCGACGGCTGGGTCGCGATGGCGCATCGGAACGCGACTCCCGCTCCTTCGGCGTCGTCGACCTCCCGCAGACCATTCCCGAGAGTTACCCAGGCCTCGGGGAAAAGCGGGCGCAGTTGGAGGGCGCGCCTTACCGACGACAGTCCCGCATCGCGCCGGCCGCGCTGGAAGTGGAGCATTCCCAGCAGGTGAAGCGCGTCGACCTGCCTGGGGTCGTCGTCGAGGACGCGGCGATAGAGCTTGTCGGCCTCATCCAGCGCACCGGCCCGATGGCGATCGACTGCCGCGGCGAGGCGCGTGACGATCCGATCGGCCTTCGGCGAGCGAGACATGGCGAGTAGCGTTGCCCTTGATGCGTGCGGCTGCCGGAGATCGGATATCACGCGGGGATTCCGGTGCCAAACCGGATCGCCGGAGCGGCCAGCCTCGATGGTTGCGTCGCCGCTGCGGCCATCCTATAGACCCCCGACACCTCACATGAAGCCGCCCATGGGTCTGGATAGCCACTCCGACAAGTACCTAGACGCCGTCGTCCGCGTCGTCCAATCGCTCGACCGGAAAGCCTATGAGAAGCTCGTCGACGAGCTTGTTGCCCTGAAGACCCGGGAGGGGCGGCTCTTCATTCTCGGCGTCGGCGGCAGCGCGGCCAATGCCGGTCATGCCGTCAACGACTTCCGCAAGCTTTGCGGTATCGAGGCCTATGCGCCGACCGACAACGTCTCCGAGCTTACCGCGCGGACCAACGACGAAGGCTGGGCCACGGTTTTCGCCGCCTGGTTGGAGGTCAGCCGGATCCGCCCCGCCGATGCCATCCTGGTCCTGTCGGTAGGCGGCGGCGACGCCGCCAGGAATGTCAGCCCCAACCTTGTCCAGGCGATCGATCTCGCCCGACGCGTCGGCGCCAGGGTGCTTGGCCTGGTCGGGCGGGACGGCGGCCATACGGCTCGGGTCGGCGACGCGGTCGTCATCGTTCCCACCGTCGACGATGCATTGATCACCCCATTGTCAGAAGCATTCCAGGCTGTCCTGTGGCACGGCCTCGTCAGCCACCCGAGGCTCGCCGCCGGAAAGGCGAAGTGGGAGAGCCTGCGTTGAAGGTGCGCGAGGGCCGGGCGGTCTTCCTCGATCGCGACGGCGTCCTCAACCGGACCTTCGTGCGCGCCGGCAAGCCGCGCCCTCCGTCCACGCTGGCGGACTTCGAGTACCTGCCGGGAGTCGAGGCAGCGACCCGCGCCCTGGCGGACGCCGGTTTCGCGCTGATTGTCGTCACCAACCAGCCCGATCTTGCGACCGGCGTCGCCGACGGATCGACTGTGTCTGCGATGCATGCGCGCCTCCTCGCCGATCTGCCGATCACCGAGATCTTCGTGTGCCCGCACACCGACGCGGACTCTTGCACTTGCCGCAAACCCAAGCCGGGCCTCCTTCTCGCCGCCGCCAAGCGCTTCTCGATCGACCTTGAAAGCAGCTTCATGGTCGGAGATCGCTGGCGGGACGTCGGCGCCGGCCGAGCCGCGGGCTGCCGGACGATCCTTGTCGGAGACGGCTATGGCGAAGAGATGCCCTGGACAGCCGACCACACGGTTGCGTCCCTGGCCGATGCCGTACCTGTCATCCTTGTGACCTGAGGGACGACTATGCGCGTGATCGTCGTCGGTCTGGGCGTTCAAGGCCGTAAGCGCGCCGCGGTTGCCGGGGCCGACCTAGTCGCGACGGTCGATCCGACGGTCAAGGACGCCAACCATCGCGACATCGGCGAGATACCCTCGACCTCCTACGACGCCGCTCTGCTCTGCACTCCCGACGCGGTCAAATTCGGTCTGATCGAGCGTCTGCTCGCGGCCGGCAAGCATGTGCTGGTCGAGAAGCCGCTGCTCGGTCCGCTCGACGATCTGCGACGGCTTCGCGACCTCGCCAAGGATCGGCGAACGACCTGCTACACCGCCTACAATCACCGCTTCGAGCCGCACATCGCGACTCTTCGCGAGGTTCTCGCGACGAGCCGTCTCGGCCGCCTCTATGCCGCCCGCCTGTTCTACGGCAACGGGACTGCGCGCCTGGTTCGGGAGTCCGCCTGGCGCGATACCGGTAGCGGCGTCCTTCCCGACCTTGGCTCGCATCTGCTCGACATCGCTCTTTTCCTGTTCGGGTCGATCGATCGCTCCTTCCGGATCGAGGCTTGTCATCGTTTCGAGAATGCGGCCCCCGATCATGTCCGCTTCGCCTCGGAAGGAACGCCCGCGATGACCTTCGAGACGACCCTGCTGTCCTGGCGCAACAGCTTCCATTGCGAAGTCGTCGGCGAAGCCGGAAGTGCCCACATCGAGTCGCTGTGCAAATGGGGGCCGTCCCGGCTCGTGGTCCGCGACCGGAAGCTTCCCAGCGGCCGCCCGGACGAGGATGAGGCGGTGCTGGTTCGGCCCGACCCGACCTGGGAACTCGAGTATCGACACTTCCTGAACCTGACCCGGACAGGAGAAGGCAACATCGACAACGACATCGCCATCGCCGCCGCGCTCTCCGACCTGGAGGCGCAAATCGAGGGTCGCAGGCGATGAGCGGCCTCACCGTCGCCTTCGCCGGGTTGACCCATCTTGGGATCGTCTCGGCCGCCGCCGCTGCCGAGCACTGCGATCGTGTGATCGGCTACGACGCCGACGCCGGCCGCGTCGCCGACCTCGCCGCCGGACGGTTACCGATCGAGGAACCCGGACTGGCCGACCTCGTCGCCAAGGGCGGCAATCGCCTGACCTGGACATCGGACGTCGGCGCCCTGCGTTCAGCCGACCTGGTCTACGTCTCGATCGACGTGCCGACCGACGCGAAGGGTGTGTCCGACCTCCGATCCGTCGAGGCGATCGTGGAAAGGGTGATGCCCGCCCTCAGTGAGGATGCCGTCCTGATTGTGCTTTGCCAGGTGCCGCCCGGCTTCACCCGGCGCATCCCGCGACCGGCCGCCACCCGCTACTACCAGGTCGAGACATTGATCTTCGGACGCGCGGTCGAGCGAGCCCGGCAGCCGGAGCGCTTTATCGTCGGGGCGGCGGATCCCTCCCGACCGCTGCCCTCGTCCTATCACCGGTTTCTCTCGTCCTTCGGCTGCCCGATCCTGCCGATGCGCTACGAAAGCGCCGAGCTGGCGAAGACGGCGATCAACATCTTCCTCGCCGCCCAGGTGACCGCGACCAATACCCTCGCCGAGCTCTGCGAAGTCACGGGCGCGGACTGGAACGAGATCGTTCCGTCGCTCCGGCTCGACGCCCGTATCGGGCGGTACGCCTATCTCGCGCCCGGCCTCGGACTCTCGGGCGGGAACATCGAGCGCGACATCGTCACGCTCACCAGGATTGCGGCCGAGCGAGGCACGGACGGCGGGCTCCTCGAAGCGTTCGCCGCGAACGCCGACTATCGCAAGGACTGGGTTCTGCGTGCTCTGCATCATAAGGTCATGGATAAGAGCCCGAACCCCGTCGTGGCCCTGTGGGGCCTCGCCTACAAGATCGGAACCCACTCGACGCGAAACGCGCCGTCAGTCGCGCTTCTCTCGGCGCTGCCGACGGTGCGATTCCGTGCGTGCGATCCGGTCGCCGAGCTGCCGTCCGGTGGCTTTCCTAATCTCGAGCGTTTCGACGATCCGATCGAGACCGTTCGCGGCGCGGCTGCGCTGGTGGTCTTGACTCCATGGCCCGAGTATCGCGACGCAAATCCCGGTGCGATTGCCCGCGCCATGGCCGGTCGCGTCATTCTCGACCCTTTCCGACATCTCGATCACGCCGCCTTGGTCCGTTCAGGCCTTCGGCCATCCGCCCTTGGAGTGTCCCAGTAGATGCTTGTTCACAGCCTTGAGGTCGAGACCTCGCCCGACCGTGTCGTCGTTCTGGGGGCCCGCGGCTTCATCGGCGCGGCGCTCGTCGCAGGTCTCGCATCGGACGACGTCCCGAGCCTCGCCCTCGACCGTACGCGTCTCGATCTTCTGGCCTCGAACGCAGCATCGACGCTGGCCGGCTTCATCCTCCCGACGGACTGCCTCGTGGTGATCTCCGCGCTCACGCCCGACCGCGGCAAGGACGCAGCGACGCTCATGAAGAACCTGTCCATGGGTCAGGCGGTCGCGGACGCGATCGCGGCCGCGCCGCCCGCCCATGTCGTCTATGTCAGCTCGGATGCGGTCTATCCCGACGATGCGGCGCTCGCCGACGAACGGACGCCAGCCGCGCCGGCTTCCTTCCACGGCCAGATGCACCTCGTCCGGGAGACCATGCTCGCCGCGGTGTTCCGCGGTCCCATGGCCCGGCTCAGACCGAGCCTCGTCTATGGCAGGGGAGACACCCACAACGGCTATGGCCCCAACCGCTTCCTTCGCGAAGGACAGGCCGGCAACCCGATCAAGCTCTTCGGCCAGGGCGAGGAAATGCGAGATCACATCTCCATCGACGACGTGGTCGAGCTGATCCGCCGAACGATCCGCAAGAGATCCTCAGGCGTCCTCAACCTCGTCACCGGCCGGTCGGCTTCCTTCCGGGATGTCGCGGTCGCCGTCGGCCACGCACTGGGCCGCCAGGTCGAGATCGTCGGCGCGCCGCGGGGCGGCCCCATCACCCACCGCCACTACGACGTCGCGGCAAGGATCCGGGCGTTCCCCGACTTCACACCCCTCGACCTTCAGAGCGGCTTGGCTCGCGCGCTGGGTTGACCTACCCGCCGCCTCATTTCGCGGAACGCAGTCTCGAACGCCCGTGCACCGGAAACTCCGTCGCACAGCTCCGATGACGACAGGGCGGCTCTCAACCGCCCGCGAAGCATCGCGCGCCGCCCTCCGTCGACGGCCAGCCGCGCTGCCGCGGCCGCGAACTCCGCAGGCTCCGACACCGCGAGATCCGTCAGGTTCAATCGGGCGAGGTGATTGTAGCCCATGCGGGAAATGTACCGCCGACCGACCTGGCTCACTACCGGCACACCCATCCAAAGCGCCTCGAAGACCGTCGTCGAGCCGTTGAAGGGAAACGTATCGAGGGCGATGTCGATCTCGGCATAGAGGTCCAGGTGGTGCCGCCTATCCGCGGCCTCTCCGGCAAATTCGATCCGTCCGCTGGCGACACCGAGGCGGGCGAACTCCGAGGTCAACCGCTCCGTAACCGCCCGGTCGTTTGTACGACCGAAAAATCGGAGGAGAAGCCGGGATCCGGGAACCGCCCTCAATGTCTCGGCCCAAAGGGCGATGGTCTCCGGTGTGATCTTCGCCGGGTTGCTGAACGAGCCGAACGTGATCCCTCCCATCCGCTCCGACGGACAAGGCCCAGGCTCTCCTGCCTCCTGCGGTCTCAAGTGCACGCAGCAGCACGGGACACGCCAAAGGCTTTCGGACGCCTGCTCGCTTCCGGCGGGTGCGGCCAGAGGGTGCAGCAACTCATCCGTGAGCCAATAATCGACTTCGCCAAGGCCACTTGTTCCGACGTCGAAAGCGGCGACCTGCACCGCCGCTGCGCGATGGCGTGCAACGCCGATGCGGTTCCCTTCCATATGCCCGGCGATGATCACCAGCACATCGATTCCGTCCGCGGCAACCAGCTCGGCGACCGATTTGTCGCTCAATTGGTCGACGCGGCGCCAACGGTGGATCATGCTTTGCAGATGGCGAGAGACCGAGTCTTCGATCGAGCTGGCCGAGTATGCGGTTACGTCGACCGCCTCGCGGTCATGGTTCTCGACGATCGGGATCAGGTTGCGAGCTACCGAGTGGTTCCGGAGATCGGCTGACAGATAGCCTATCCGTAACTTTCCATCCGCGCGCATCGGTGCCGTCCGAACGTGCTCTCCTCGCCCTCCATGCCGCCGGCCCCACTCCCGATAAGCGGCGAAGCGGTCTCCTTCCCCGACACTCGCATAGGCAAGGCACACGAGGTACCGGCTCCTGATACGCGCCGAAGCCGGCGCGACGCTCAGTGCCCGGATGAAGCATGTGATGGCATCCGGCAGCGCTCCGATCGCGTGATAGGTCTTCGCCAGCTCGTTGAGACCTTCCGGGTCTCCTGGAGCGATGGCTACGGAGCGGCGGACGTCCCGACGCGAGGCATGAAGCGTCCCGGCCGCACGCCGCACGGCGCCGCTCCGTAGCCAGATCTCGCCTTCCAGCGGGAATGCTGCCAGCGCCTGTGCGTACCGGCGGCTCGCCTCGCCGAAGTCACCACGCGCCGCCGCTCGATCGGCCAACCAGGACGAGACCGACGAGGGGGGATCGGCGATCGTCGCAGCACGGCGGAGAAGTCGCTCGAGTTCGCCGGCCTTCCCCGCACTCTCGGTCAGGGCCATCACCAGCGTCAGATGGGCCACCAGATCCGCACTGCGGAGCGCGAGGGCGCGTCGCGCATAGCGGTTGGCGAGGTTGGCCTGGCGGACCGACATTGCAAACCGAGCGGCATCGGCCCAGATCGCCGCGTCGTCCGGTGTTCCGGCCAACCGCCGGCGCCAGTCCTGGATGAGGGCCAGATCGCCCGACATCGGCCGCCGGCGTGGCGCTAGGCTTGGGGGGGCGTGCCGATTTCGAGATTCTGCTGCTGCAGCGAAGCGAAGTCGACCGGGCCGAAGGTGATCGGGGCATACCCGCTCATCGCAGCCGTGATGACGGCAATGCTTGTCGCATGCGGATAGAGCATGCGCGGTGCCTCGATCGTCAGGAACGGCTTGGCGAAGGCCTCGTCGAGGCCACGGACCTCGAAGCATCCCGCATACCAGACGTCGAGCAGGAAGGAATCCGCGCCCTTGACCATGCCTCGCAGGAGAATGCGGATGACGACCTCGTAGAGGTCACCCTCGATCTTCAGGACCTCGACGCCGACCTGCGTGTCCAGCTCGAAGGGCTCATCCTTGTTCATTGCCCGATGGCGGCCGCCCGGGCACTCGATCGACAGGTCCTTGACGTACTGGCCGCGCAGCGAGATGGCGGGGGGAAGCGCGCCGACAACGTCCTGATTGACATCCGACATCCATGAATCTCCGAAAATCCTCGTGTTCTAGACAGCCGGCCCGTTCACAGCTCGGCCAGGGCCCGGCTTACTGCCCCCACCGGATCGCTCCAGTCTCCGGGGCGCCGCTGACGAAACAGCCTCAGCGTCGGGTACCACGGCGTACGATCTCCCGAAAGGCCCCACCGCCAGTCGGGAGCGTCGTGAAGAAGAACGCAGGCCGGCACCCCGAGCGCGCCGGCGAGGTTTGCAACCGACGTGTCGACGGTCACCACCGCATCGAGCGCCAAGATCGCGCCGGCCGTCTCGACGAAGTCCGAGAGCTCCGATGCCAGGGGCGCGACAGACGTTCCCTTCGTCTCGCCAGCCGGAGGGCCGACCTGAAGGGCGAAAAGCCGGTGCCGGTCACGCCCGAGCGACGTCAGCAGGCCGGACAAGGGAAGAGAGCGCCGGTCGTTCTGGTCGTAGGCGGTATTGCCGGACCAAACCAGCCCGACGGAGCGCCCTGGCCCGGCCAGACGGCGGCGCCAACGGTCGACGACGTCGTCGGGCGGAGAGAGATAGGGCACCGCATCCGGGATCGTGCTCATGGTCGTCCCCAGCGTGCCGGGCAGGCTGGCGAGCGGGACCTGCTCGTCGAATTCGGGCATCGCCTGGCCGTTCCGCAGCAGCGTGGAGACGCCGGGGAGCCTGGCGAAGAGACGCTCGAGCTCCGGCTGGACGAAGACCATCGTCCGCGCGCCGAGTTCCGCAAGAAGAGGCACGTAGCGGGCGAGGAAGATCGAGTCCCCGCGACCTTGCTCTCCGTGAACCAGAACCCGGCGGCCAGGCCGCGACCTGAGCGACCACCTCGGCCGGTCGCGCAAGGCGAGGATCGTGCTGAAGCCCGGCGCGAAGAGACGCGCCTCGTAGTGGCGCCAGCCATCCAGGTAGTCCCCCGATCGCAGGAGGCAGGTCCCCAGGCGGGCACGCGCCTGATTGAATCCGGGATCGAGGGCCAGTGCCCGTCTGTAGGCCGCCGCCGCTTCTACATCCCGCGCGCTGAGCTCGGCCGCTTCGCCGTGGAGGTGATGGGCAAATGCATCGCCGCTCGACAGCGCTGCCATCCGGAACAGGCTGATCGCCTCGTCCCTCTGCCCGTCCCGCCATAAGGCGGTCGCGGCGGCTATCCGATCGCCGCTCATGGAAGCATCCTTCGCCAGCCGATCCGGGTCCTGGCGCCTGGCTTCATGTGGTAGTCGTTCTCCATACCCCGATGCTTCCGGCAGCAGCGACCATTCCAGTTCAAGCGCCCGACCCGGGAACCGCCGACGACTCGCCCGCACTGCTCGCGGCCGCCTCGGCCAGCATGGCCAGTGGCGACCCCCGCAGATCGGCGGTCATCCTGCGCCGTCTGATCGCCCTGACCCCGGCCGATGCCGATCGGACGGCGTTTCTCGCCGTGGCAATGGATGCGGCCCGCTCGGACGCCCCGATGCCCTGGCTCAGGCGTACCACGACCATAGAGCCCGACGAGCCGATCTTCGCCACCAACCTGATCCTCGCACTCCGCCGCGCCGGAAACGGTCCGTTGGCGGTCCGATACGCCAGACGCGCTCTCGCCCGCTCGCCCGCCTTCCCGTCCCTCTGGCTGCATCTGGGAGAGATCGTCCTTCCGGAAGACCCGAAGGGAGCCCTGGCACCGCTTCGACGAGCGCTGGCCCTCGAACTTGGGGATTCCGCGGCTCTACTGTCGCTCGCCGAATGCCACGGCCAGCTAGACGACGCAACCGCCCGTCGGCGCGTCCTGAAGCTACTCGCCGTCCTGTCTCCGGAGGCCGCACCCGGCCATTTCGCCCTGGCCACGGGCGGCCGCGACGGTCGGCCCGTCGACGGCGCGGAGATCGCCGTGAGGCGCGGCCTCGCCGTGGATGCGATGGACGCCCGAGGATGGCAGCTGGCTGCCGAGCTCGCTTCCCGCTCCGGGCGACCCGAGCGGACGCGCCAGCTGACGCAAACCGTGCTCGTCCTGCAGCCGGACGACGTCAACGGCCACACGATGCTGGGGACGCTTGCCTTCGAGGCCGGTCGATCGGGCGTCGACCGGTTCGCCCGAGCCGCGGCGATCGCGCCGAGAAGCAGCGAGGCGCTCTCCAATCTCGCCAATGCACTGTACCGAGAGGACCGTTCTGGCGAGGCAATGCGCCGGTCGCGTCAGGCTCTCGCTTTCGACCCCGCCCTGCCGGGTGCGCTCAACAATTTCGGTGCCGCTCTTCACAGCCTTCTCGATCTCCCCGGCGCGCGGGCATGGCTCACGCGCGCAATGTGCCTGCCGGGGATGGCGAAAGAGGCGCAATGGAACCGGGCGCTCGCCAACCTCCTGAGCGGGCGCCTCCAGGAAGGGTGGCGCGACTTCGAGGCGCGCTGGTCGGTCGCGACCTCTGACGTCTCGTCCCGGCGTTACGAAGCGCCGCGCTGGGAAGGAGAAGCGCTTGCCGGCCGCACGCTCCTCCTGCACGCCGAGCAGGGTTTCGGCGACACCATCCAATTCGTCCGCTTCATCCCTGCGATCGCTGCCCGCGGCGGCGACGTCATTCTCGAGATCCAGCCGGCGCTCGTTCCGCTTCTCAGGACCTTTCCGGGAGTATCGAGGATCGTCGCGCGCGGCAGCCCCCTTCCGCGGTTCGACTTCCACACCTCCCTGATGAGCCTGCCTTGGCTTCTCGGGACGTTCGAGGATCCTGCATCGGGCGCGCCTTACCTCACTCTGCCTCCACGTCCTCTTCCTGAAGCCGTCGGCCAGGCGATGAGCGGTCGGCGCATCGGACTCGTCTGGTCAGGAAACCCCCAGCATCGGGACAATCGAAAGCGATCCTTGCCGGTCGATGACCTCGTCCGGCTCGCCGAAGGATTGCTTTCTCGAGCCGACGTCTCGTTGTTCTCACTGCATACTGGTCCACGCTCAGAAGAGCTTCGTGATCGCATCCGCTCCGGGCGGATCATTGATCTTCCGCTTGGGTTTCAGGATTTCGCCGGCACGGCTGCTATCATATCGGCGCTCGACCTCGTCATCACGGTCGACACCGTAGCGGGCCATCTATCCGGCGCAATCGGCCGGCCGACCTGGATCCTGCTTCACCATGTCCCGGACTGGCGCTGGCGCCTCGATCAGGACGATACGTCTTGGTATCGCAGCGCCAGATTGTTCCGGCAGAGCCTCGCCGGCGATTGGGCATCGGTCGTCGACCGCGTTCTTGCGGCACTGCCATGAGCATGCCCTATGCCGTCCATCTGAAGGCGTCCTTCACCGGAAGAGAAGGCGTCAGCGTCCATGCGATCGCCCTTGCGGCCGCCTGGAATCGCGTGGAGGGAGCGCCGCCTTTGCTCGCCTCGCAGGCGAACCTCCCGCCCCAGGTCGAAGCCAACGACGCCTTTCTCGAGAAGACGATCGCCGCAGACCGCATCGCCGATATCTGGATCGTGCCGGCGTCATATCCCTTGCCGACGCCGGCGCCCGAGCGCCTCAACATTGCCCACGTCGCATTCGAGACGAGCCGGATTCCGCACGGCTGGATTTCCCGGTTGTTCGCTTTCGATCGTGTGTGGGTCGCCACCGAATGGGGACGGCGCGTGCTGGTCGAGTGCGGTGGCGACGAAACGCGTATCGATGTGGTTCCCCTCGGCGTCGATCCCGAGCGGTTCTCGCCGATCGGGCCTCGGGCGACATTGCCTGAGACCGACGGTCGGTTCCGGTTCCTGGCGGTCGGCAAGTACGAGAAGAGGAAGGGTTACGACGTATTGATGCGCGCTTTCGACGAGGAATTCGCCGGCCGCAGCGACGTCGCGCTCTATGTTCTCGCCAGCCATTCGGAGCTGAGAATCGATCCGGCGGCCGAGATCCGCCGCCTCGGCCTCAAATCACCCGAGAACGTCGTCGTGCTTCCATGGATAGAAGATCCGGCCGTCCTTCCGGCGTTGTACCGGGCCTGCGACGCGCTTGTGGCCCCGACGCGCGGCGAAGGCTGGGGGTTGCCGATCATCGAGGCCATGGCCTGTGGCCTGCCCGTGATCACGACCGGCTGGAGCGCCCATACCGCCTTCGCAAATGCCGGCAATGCCGTCCTTATCGGCTACGACCTCGTTCCGGCCGCACCTGCCGCGACGGACGGAGCTGCCGATCTCGGCCTCTGGGCCGAACCCCGGGCCCATGAGCTGCGGCAGGCGATGGCACGCCTGTCGGCCGCCCGCGAAGAAGCCCGCCGGCTCGGTGCCGCTGCAGCCGACGACGTCCGCCACCGCTGGTCATGGACACAGGCGGCGAGAGTTTCGATCGAAACCCTCGATCGGACGATGAGCCGGTGGTGAGAGGTCGCGGGGCCGACAGTTACTTGTAAGCGGCCTTGATCCCCTTGGCCCAGTCTTCCGCCACCCGCCACTGCTCGGCCGACAGATCGGCCTTCAGTCGGTCGGCATTGGCTTTCGCATCGGGATGGTTCTGCTCGGCCGCCAGCATGAACCACATCGCCGCCTGGGTCTTGTCGACGTGACCTGACGTTCCGTTCACGAGGATGACGCCGATCATCGTCTGTCCGTCGGGGTGGCCGCGCTCGGCCGCCTTCCGCAGCCACTCTTCGGCGGTCGCGTGATTTCGCGCCACGCCGCGTCCGTCGAAATACCGCATGCCGAGCATGACCTGGGCGGCGGGAAGGCCCTTCTCCGCCGCCGCACGGTACCATTGCACGGCCTCGACATCGTCCGCCGGACCGCCTTCACCTTTCTCCGCCATGAGGCCGGCATTGAGCTGCGCGAATACCTGTCCACGCCCGGCGGCGCTGCGGAACAGCTTCCGAGCCTCGGCCGGGTCGCCGCCGGCACTGCCGAGGAGAATCCCGCCGAGATAGGTCTCTGCATCGGCGTCGCCCGACGCCGCCAACCGCCGGAGCATCGTCGTGGCGCCATCCTTGTCGCCCGACTGGATCAGCTTCGTCGCGTTCTCGATGGTGTCGTCGTAGATCAGCTGCGACACGCCGACGGCGGCAACACCCAGAGCGACTATGGCCGCAGCGGCGACGCCCACCAGGTATCGAGACGATGCGAGCCGGTTCTTGGGGCGGGTATAGCGGTTCTGCATTCGACGCTTCCTTCTAGGGCGAGCCGAGCGGGCTTCCAAGCCACGCGCGGAGATAGGCGTCTTCGAGGTCTCGTGCAAATGCTTTGACATCCATCAACGGAGATCTCGCGAGCCGACTCCTGAACTGCCGCCGCCAGGCTTCCAGTCGGCGATGATCCGATACCGCGTCAACGGCGATACGCAGATAGTCCTCGCGACTCGCCGCCGCCAGTTCCGGCGCGCCGATGCAGTCGAGAAACGCCGCGCTCTGCCGCGAGATCAGGGTCCCTCCCCTCAGGGTCACGACCGGGATCCCCATCCACAGCGCCTCGCAGGTCGTGACGCCGCCGGAATAGGGGAAGGGGTCCAAGGCCACGTCGGCCTCGCCGTACTCCACCAGCATTTCCTTGTGCGACGAGAAGCCGCGCAGGTCGAGACGCCCAGCGTCGATCCCGTGCTGGGCGAAGCGGGCGAGGACGAGCGCGCGGGTCGCGGGATCGGTGAGCGACCACCATTTGAGGATCAGGCGGGAATCCGGCACCGCCTTCAGAATCCCGCCCCAGGTCTCGACGGTTTCGGGCGACAGCTTCGCCAGATTGTTGAAGCACGCGAAGGTCGGAGACCGCGTGCCGGCGGCCGGGCGCTCCGCGGGTTCAGGCGCCTCCGGCGGCTGATAGACGAAGCGACAATGCGGCATGAACAGCAGCCGTTCGCTGAAATCCTCGCGGCCGCCCTCAGGCGTATGAGCGCGATCGGTGACGAAGTAGTCCATCTCCGGCACCCCGGTCGTGAAGAACGACTCGACCCAGGTCACCTGCACCGGAGCGCCCCGGCGCGCGAAAACACCGAGGCGATTGCCCGGAGTATGGCCGCAGAGGTCGACGAGGATGTCGATCTCGTCTTTTCTGATGATCGCCGCCGCCTCTTCGTCTCCGACGCCATCGATGTCCTTCCAACCGGCGAGCGCATCGACGATCGTTGGCGTCGATACGTCCCGACGCCGACGGCTGATGTAGCCCCATGCCTCGACCCGCTCGGGATCGTGCCCCCGGATCGCCGCTTCGGCGAGGTATCGTGTCGAGGACAGCAGGAACGACGACAGGTAACCGACCCTAAGCTTTCGCGACGAGCGACGGACGATCGCGGCCGAGCGCGGACGGTCGGACTTGCCGAAGCGTGCTCCCCAGGTTCGCGCCGCCCGTGAGATCTCATGTCCGTCGGCTGAGGCGACGCATGCCATCGCAAGCAGCATGTTCGATTGCACCGTCGGCCTGGCCGGATCGATGGCGACGGCCCGTCGATAGCGCCTCACGGCATCACCAGCATCGCCCTGCTGCTGCACCAGGTTCGCGAGGGCATTCATTCCGTCGACAGTCGACGGATCCAATGCGATGGCGCGGCGCCCTGCCCTGATGGATGGGCCCGCCGCCGCCATGTCATGGAGGGCGAGTGCAAGATTGGCCCAGCTCCGGGATGACAAGGGGCTGACCGTGACGGCGCGCCGGAGATAGGGAAGGGACGGTCCGGCCCCGAAACCGTCATGCAAGGTCCCCCCGAACTCCCCAAGACCATCGAGGGACGCCGGTTCCAGGCAGAGATGGTGTCTGTAGGCGACAATCGCGCCTTCGATCTCGGCGACGCTCCGCAGCGCATAGGCCAGCGAACGGTGTGCTTCGCCCAGCCAGGGCATGAGCCTGACGGCCCGAAGCAGGGCCTCGATCGCTTCGGCCGGCCGGCCGGCCGCGAGACCTGCCCGGCCAAGAGCCAGCGCCGGCAAAGCCGATCCCGGCTCCAAGACCTGGGCCCGCAGAAATCGGGCGATGTTCGCCGCGCCGCCCTGCGTATCCACGAGAGCGAGATTGAGCATCGCCGCGAAGCTCGCAGGCCCGAGCGCGATCGATCTGCGATAGGCGCCAGAAGCGGCCTCGTTGCGGCCGAGCAACGCAAACTCGCTGGCGAGATTGGCCCAGATCTCGGCCGTTCCGGGAGAGAGCCCGGCTGCCTCCTCGAGCAACCTCGCGGCGGCCGCATGATCTCCGCTGCCGCCCATCGCCAGCGCAAGGTTGACGCGCGGCTCGGCTGCCGACGGGTCTGCAGCGACGGCACGCCGAAGCCTCGCCTCGGCTTCGGGCGAGCCACCGTGCCGAAGCGTCGCTTCGCCGAGGTTGTTCAGCGCTCCGGCATGGACCGGACTCGCTGCAAGCGCCCTTCGGTATGCCCTGAACATCTCGGGCGATCTTCCCAGGCTTCGCTGCGCCAACCCGAGATTGAACTGGAATGCACCGCGAAGCGGCTCGACCGCCACGGCGCGATGGAGCAGCGTCGCCGAACGCTCCGCACCGCCGAAGGCGAGCGCGACCAGACCACCCAAGTGAAGCGCTTCGGCGCTTGCAGGATCATTGGCGATCACGTGAGCGCAGACGGCGCCGGCCCCGGCGAGATCGCCTTCCCTGTAAAACTGCGCGGCGACTGCCAGCGCCTCGGCTGAAGTCAACATGCCCCGAATATGTCAGAATGTTCGAAACGACCAAGCGGCGCGGCCTTCTAGCATGACCGTCACCGACGTGACCAACGCCTTCCCGGGTGCCCTCCCAAGCCGATGACGCCGACCGAGCTCTTCGCCGACAATCTTAAGGTTCTCCGGCCTCGCCTTCCCGCTCTCGACGCCCTGCTGGAGACGCCCGGCAAGACCGGCCTTCAGCTCGTTGCCTCGCCGGATGACGGCCACTTCACGAATGCGATCATCGGCGGCCGGCTCTTCTATCCTGAAGACGCGCGGTCCTGGAGCGTGCGGCAAGCCGTCGACTACATCCGGGACGGCGAGGCGCTCCGGCTAGTTCCCTCGCTCGTTCCGCCCGAGAACGACGTCGTCCACGCCGCATTCGAGAATGTCTATCGGGACTACGGGGCCTGTATCGAGGGCGACGCAAACGCCTATCGCCTGCCGGAACGATACTGCCGAGTCCTCGCCGTTCTCGGCCTGGGCCTGGGATATCACGTCCAGCGCCTGCTCGACGCCTTCGACATCCGCCACCTGCTGATCCACGAACCGATACCCGAGATCTTCGTCGCCTCTCTCTACGCCGTCGAATGGCGGCGCGTGGTCGAGCGGCTTGACCAACGGCGCGGACAACTCGTCCTGTCGATCGGAACCGATCCTGCAACCGCAAGCACGACGTTCCTCAGAGCCCTTGATGCCGCCAGCACGTTCGAGCTGACCGGACTCCGGGTCTATCTTCATTACGACACGCCGGCGCTTCAGGCCGCGGGCCGAGCCTTCGACAAAGGGCTCGCCCTGCTGATGACGAATTTCGGCTACTACAAGGACGAAAAGCGCCAGCTGCTCCAGACCCTCTCCAATCTCGGTCGAGCCGTGGGGATCCTGCGCAGCCGGCCTGCCCGGCGGGTCGCGGGTGACGCGGCGATTGTCGCGAGCGGTCCTTCGCTCGATCGCACGCTGCCGGACCTCGTTCGAATCCGCGACCGCGTCGTTCTCTTCTCGTGCGGCAGCTCGTTGCGGGTTCTCATGCGAGCCGGAATCCGGCCTGACTTCCACGTCGAGCTCGAGACCGATCCGGCATTCTCGAAGTTCTTCGACTACTGGGATGGCGACTCCCACTTCGGGCAGATCCCGTTGATTACCGCGAACGGGATGGCCGAGAGCATCACCAGCCATTTCGAGCGTTTTGCGCTGTTCCTGCGCGAACACAACACCGCCGCCAGCCTCCTCGGCCCCACCGACCAGCACCTGACCTACTGCGGCCCGACCGTCGGCAACACGGCCCTCGCTCTTGCCTCTCGCCTGGGATTCCGCCGGATCTTCGCGTTCGGCCTTGATCTGGGCTATCCGCAGGCCTCCGCGCATCACGCACGAGGCACGGTCTACTTCGACGAGGAAAAGGGCAGCTTCCGATCCAACCTCGGCCATATCGGGCTCGAGAAGGTCGATCTTTCCTCGACCCTGACCGAGGAATTCGAAATCCGCTCTAACACCGGCGGGCGCTACTTCACCAATCGTGCCTTCCTGACCGCCCTCATCTCCGTCCAATCGCTGGCCGCGGCGCATGCTGATGTCGAGATCGTCCAGTGCGGTTTCGGCGCTCATATCGCCGGAACTCGTGCTCTCGAGTCCTCCGCGCTTGGCGAGGCGAATACGGCTGGCCTGCGTGCGGAGGGCGTGCACGACGTCCTGACCGCCTTCGGCCCGCTTCCGGCCCATACCGACGTCGCCGCGGCGCTCTCGCGGCTCTTCGACGCCGTGACCGAGATCAGCTCCGCTCTCCGCCGGCAGGACCATGGTGCGGCGGTCAGCCTGGACGATGCCATGGACAGAATGGGCGATGTTCTGACCACGGTTCGAGCGGCCGAAGCATCGCACCCTGCCG
>JAEULB010000153.1 GCA_016792585.1 Rhodospirillaceae bacterium | reverse complement strand
GACGCCGCGCACGCCCATGTGCAGCACGTCGTCGGCCATCTTGAAGGCGTCCGCGAAGGTCGTCTTCTCGTTGGCGATCCGGAAAAGGTTCTGGTTCGGGATGATGATGAGCGTGTCGACGTACTGCGACAGCTCCTCGATTGCGTTCTCGGCGATCCGCATGCGGTGCTGACCCTCGAAGTGGAAGGGCTTGGTCACCACGCCGACGGTCAGGATGTCGCGCTCGCGGGCGGCGCGCGCGATCACCGGGGCAGCGCCGGAACCGGTGCCGCCGCCCATGCCGGCGGCGATGAAGACCATGTTGGAGCCGTTGAGATGCTCCATGATCTCCTCGATTGCCTCTTCGGCGGCCGCGCGGCCGACGTCGGGACGGGCGCCGGCGCCGAGGCCCTGGGTCACGCGGTGACCCAGCTGGATGCGCCGGTCGGCCAGAGTCTGGGCGAGGGCCTGCGCATCGGTATTGGCGACGACGAATTCGACGCCTTCGAGGCTGGAACGGATCATGTTCGAGACCGCGTTGCCGCCGGCACCGCCGACGCCAACCACGGTGATCCGCGGCTTCAGTTCGTTATCCTTGGGTACGCTGATGTTGATCGACATTCGCTTCCACTCCCGTATCGAGTCTTGGGTGCACGACGTGGGACGACATGCGGTCTTTGTTCTTGAGACTTCCGGACCGCATCAGAAGTTCTCCTTGAGCCACGAGCCGATCCGGCCGAAGACGCCGGCAGGCACGGGGCGCATGAGCGGGGCATGACCGTGCCTTGCGGCGTCGGTCGGACCGGCGACGGCGTAGCCGACGAGCCCGGTCGATGTTGCGAAGGCGGGGCCGCTGGCGGCCTCCGGCAAACCTGAGATCCGCATCGGGCGGCCGAGCCGCACCTGCTTGTCGAGGATCAGGCCGGCGAGCTCGCGAACGCCCTGGAGCTGGCTGGCACCGCCGGTAAGAACGACGCGGCGACCGGCGAGCTTGTCGAAGCCCGAGGATTCGAGCCGCGCGCGGACGACCTCGAAGGTCTCTTCCAGGCGCGGCTGGATGATCTGGTTCAGGAACGACTTCGGCACGTGGTTGGGCGTGCCGCGGCGCTCCTCGCCGACCAGCGGAACGTCGATCAGCTCGCGCTCGTCAATCGCGCCGGAGGTGGCGCTGCCATGTAGCGTCTTCAGCCGCTCGGCCTCGGCGAGCGGCGTCGAGAGGCCGCGGGCGATGTCGGAGGTGACATGGTTGCCGCCGATCGGCGCCACGTCGGTGTGGACGACCGCGCCGTCGAAGAACACCGCGAGCGAGGTGGTGCCGCCGCCCATGTCGATCAGCGTCACGCCCAGGTCCATCTCGTCCTCGACCAGGGTCGAGAGGCCGGAGGCATAGGGCGAGACCACCAGATCCTCGATGTCGAGGTGGCAGCGCTGGACCACGGTCGAGAGGTTGCGGAGCGCCGAGGACGCGGCGGTGACGACATGCATCGAGGCGCCGAGGCGGTCACCGAACATGCCGCGGGGGTCGCGGATGCCGCGATTGCCGTCGATGGCGAAGCCGACCGGGATCGAATGCACCAGCTCACGATCGGCATGGCCGTTGGTGCGCGGCACCCGGCCCTGGTCGAGCACGCGGCGGACGTCGGTCTCGTTGACTTCGTGACCGGCGATGGCGACGTCGACGTTGATCGTCTCCGACACCGGCGCGCCGGCGGTGCAATTGACGATGACCTTGGCGATGGTCTCGCCCGCCATCTTCTCGGCGGAGTTCACCGCGGCCAGCACCGAGGCCTCGGCATCGTCCATGCCAGTGACGGCGCCCGAGCGCACGCCCTTGGCGACGACGTGACCGACGCCGATAACGCGGGGAGAGCTGCCCGGCTCGGCGCGTGCGACGACGCAGCACACCTTGCTCGAACCGATATCGAGCGCGGCGATGGTGCCGGTGCGGGTCTTGCCGTTGCCTTTGGCCATGTCTTTAGGTCCGCCCTGTACTCACGTCTGCTTCGGCGTGCCTTTGCCCTTCCGCACCTGATCCGGGCTCACCCGGATGACGAAGCGGTCGGGAAGGCGGAGGTCGATAGTGACGACGTCGCGGCCGAGAACCTTCTGGTCGCGCTCGAGCTGGGCGAGCTGGGTCCAGGCGGCGGCGATGTCGGTCTCGGGAAGGCGCACGTCGATGCCGTTGTCCATCTGCAGGTTCCAGCGGCGCTCGCCGACGCGGATCGCTGCGGTGACGCGGCGCTCGAGCTGCGGCTCGGTCGCGAGCAGGGCCAGCAGCTCCGGCGCGCCCTTGGGCGCGTCGTCGCCGACCAGCGTGACCAGATGGCGGAAGCGCTCGAGGCCGGAACGCAGCACCACCGCACCTTCGCGATCGACCAGCACGAGCTTGCCGCCGCGCTGCCAGAGCGCCATCGGCACGCGCTCCTCGATCGCGATCGAGATGACGCCGGGAAGCCGGCGCTCGACCCGCGCGTCGCGCACCCAGGCGAGCTTCTTCAGCCGCTGGCGGACGGCTTCGGGATCGACGGCGAGGATCGGCGTACCGCGCTGCACGTCGATCGCCGCCAGCATGTCGGGGGCTGCTGTCTCGGTGCGGCCCGTGACCAGGACCTCCTGCACCGAAAGGCCGAGATCGGCGGTCATCGCCAGCATGCCATGGCCGATCCGTTCGACCGCGCTGCCCACGGTGCCGGCTTTCCACACCTGGTAGACGCCGTAGCCACCGGCGCCGAGCGCCAGCGAGGCGGTGAGGCCGAGAGTCGCCGGCCGGATCCATTTCGGCCAGGCGCGCCGACGGCGCGGACGCCGCTTGTCGGAATCGCCGATCAGGAATCGCATCGGGCCTCCTCGACCATCCAGGAGACGAGGTCGGTGAAGGAGATGCCGAGGAACGCCGCCTGCTCGGGAACGAGCGACAGCGGGGTCATGCCCGGCTGGGTGTTGATCTCGAGGAAGATGAGCCGGCCGGGCTCGCCCTTAGTGTCGTCGTAGCGGAAGTCCGAGCGGCTGACGCCGCGGCATCCCAGCGTCTGGTGGGCGAGGAGCGCCACCTGCATCGCCTGATCGAAGATCGGCTTCGGCACCGGCGCCGGCAGGAGGTGGTCGGCTTTCCCGTCGGTGTACTTGTTCGTGTAGTCGTAGAAGCCGGTGCGGGGACGGATCTCGGTCACCGTAAGCGGCCGGTCGCCCATCACCGCCACCGTCAGCTCGCGGCCGGCGACGTAGCGCTCGACCATCACGGTCTCGCCGTAGCTCCAATCCTCGTCGGGTGGCCCGTTGTCGCCCTCCTGGACGATACGGACGCCGATCGAGGAGCCCTCGGCGATCGGCTTGATCACGTAGGGCCGTTCCATCGCCTTGCCGGCGAACGCGGCCTTGCGCGGGGCGAGCTTGTGCTCGGCCAGCGGAATCCCGATCGCCGAGCAGACCTCCTTGGTCCTGACCTTGTTCATCGCGATCGCGGACGCCATCACGCCGGAATGCGTGTAGGGAATGCCGAGGATGTCGAGCAGGCCCTGGATGCGGCCGTCCTCGCCGAAGCGGCCGTGCAGCGCGTTGAAGCAGACGTCGGGCTTCGCCTCGGTCAGCACCTTGGCGATGTCGCGGCCGACATCGATCTCCGACACCTTGAAGCCGGCGGCCTTCAACGCCTTCGAGCATTCGCGGCCGGTGACCAGCGAGACGTCGCGCTCGCTCGACCAGCCGCCCATCAATACAGCCACGTGCTTAGCCATCACGCGGTCTCTCCCACGATACGGATCTCCCAGCGGAGCTCGATGCCGCTCATCGCCTTGACGCGGGCGCGGATCTCCTCGCCCAGCTTCTCGATGTCGGTGGCGGTCGCCTCGCCGGTGTTGATCAGGAAGTTGCAGTGCTTCTCCGAGACCTGGGCACCGCCGACCTGGAAGCCGCGGAGACCGGCTTTGTCGATCAGTTCCCACGCCTTGGCGCCGGGTGGATTGGCGAAGGTCGATCCGCCGGTGCGCGCGCGGACCGGCTGGCTTGCCTCGCGCTGGGCGCGGATCTCGTAGAGCCGCTCCTGGATCTTCTGCGGATCGCCGGGCTCGGCCTTCAGGATCGCCTTGGTGAAGATCCAGCTCTCCGGCACGGCGGAGTGGCGATAGGTGTGGCCGAGCTCGGCCGGCGTGAGGCGCTTGAGCGTGCCCGTGTCGTCGACCACCTCGGCGGCGATCGTCACGTCGACCATCTCGCGGCCATAGGCGCCGGCATTCATGCGGAGCGCGCCTCCGACGGTGCCCGGGATGCCGGACATGAACTCGAGTCCGGCGACACCCCAGCCCTGGGCCGAAAGTGCCACGTTGAGGTCGAGCGCGCCGGCGCCGGCCTCGACGGTGTCGCCCGCCTGCTTCACCTCGGCGAAGCCGCGGCCGAGGCGGATCACGACCCCGCGGATGCCGCCGTCGCGCACCAGCAGGTTGGATCCGACGCCGATCACGGTGACGGGCACGTCGGCCGGCGTGCCGGCGATGAACTGCGCCAGGTCCTCAGCATCGGCCGGGCGGAACAGCACGTCGGCCGGACCGCCGACGCGGAACCAGGTCAGCGGGCCTAGGGGCGCGTTCTCCGCGAGCCGGCCGCGCACCTTCGGCAGGCGGTCGATCAGGCGATCTGAGGTCGTCCTGAGTGCCATCATCGGCTCTTCCTCAAGGCGGCGAGCTGGGCCGGCAGCGCGTTGGCCCAAGTCGTGATCGAGCCGGCACCGAGGCAGACGACCATGTCGCCCGGCTTGATCAGGCCGTTGACGATCCCGGCCAGCGCCTCGGGCGAGGACAGCGGCACGACGTTGCGATGGCCGCGCTGCTGCAGTCCGGCGACGAGCGCGTCGCGGGTGGCGCCCTCGATCGGCTGCTCGCCCGCGGCATAGACGTCGGCGACGATCACCGTGTCGGCGTCGTTGAAGCAGGCGCAGAATTCCTCGAACAGGCTGTGGAGCCGGGTGTAGCGGTGCGGCTGCACCACGGCGACGAGCCGGCCCTCGGGGCAGGCCGTGCGTGCCGCCTTCAGGACGGCCGTGATCTCGACCGGATGGTGGCCGTAGTCGTCGATCACGGCGACGCCGTCGACCTCGCCGGTCTTGGTGAAGCGGCGCTTGACGCCGGCGAAGGTCGATAGCGCCTTCCGCATCACCTTCTCATCCAGGCCCATCTCGTGGCCGACGGCGACGGCGGCGAGCGCGTTCTGGACGTTGTGCATGCCGTACATCGGCAGCGTCATGTCGGTCATGGTCCGCCGCTCGCCGCGCAGGCGGTCGGTGACGGCGACGCTGAAGCGCGCGCCGGCCGGGCCGATCTGCACGTCGATACCGCGGACTTCCGCCTGCGGTGAGAGGCCGTAAGTCACGATCTTGCGGTCGCCGACCTTCGGGATCATCGCCTGCACCACCGGATGGTCGATGCAGAGCGCGGCGAAGCCGTAGAACGGCACGTTGCCGACGAAGGTCTCGAACGCCTGCTGGACCTTGTCGAAGGTCCCGTAGAATTCCATGTGCTCGGGGTCGATGTTGGTGACCACCGCGATCGTCGCCGGCAGCTTGACGAAGGTACCGTCGGACTCGTCGGCCTCGGCCACCAGCCATTCGCCGGAGCCCATGCGGGCGTTGGTGCCGTAGGTGTTGACGATGCCGCCGATGATCGCCGTCGGATCGAGGCCGGCGGTCTCCACCAGATGCGCGATCATGGTGCTCGTGGTGGTCTTGCCGTGCGTGCCGCCGACGGCGATCGACCACTTGAGCCGCATCAACTCGCCCAGCATCTCGGCGCGGCGGACGACCGGGATCATGCGCGCGCGGGCGGCGAGGACTTCGGGATTGTCCGGCTTGACCGCCGAGGAGTAGACGACGACCGCGGCGTCGCCGAGATTCTCGGCGCGGTGGCCGACGGAGACGTCGATGCCGGACTCGCGCAGCCGCTTGACGTTGGCGCTTTCCGACTGGTCGGAACCCTGGACGGTGTAGCCGAGGTTCTTCAGCACCTCGGCGATGCCGCTCATGCCGATGCCGCCGATGCCGATGAAATGGATCGTGCCGATACTGAGCGGAAGGGCCCTCATGCGGCGCTCCTTCCGGCCGTCTTGGTCGAGTCGTTGCCATTGGCCGGCGCCGTCGCCAGCACCAAGTCGGCCAGGCGTTCGGCCGCATCGACGATGCCGACCGTGCGAGCGGCTGAAGCCATCGAGCGAAGCTTGTCGGGCAGCGCCAGCATGGGCTGCAGGCGAGCGGCCAGCGCCTCGGCGGTGAAAGCCGCCTCGGGCATCACGATCGCAGCGCCGGCGCTTTCCAGCGCGCGCGCATTCTTGGTCTGATGGTCGTCGGTCGCGGCCGCATAGGGCACCAGGATTGCGGGCCGGCCGGCGACCGCCGTCTCGGCGATGGTCGAGGCGCCGGCGCGGCCGATCGCGAGGTGAGCCGTGGCCAGGCGCTGCGGAAGATCGGCGAAAAAGGGCGAGAGTTCGGCCTCGAAGCCGATCGAAGCGTAGACGGCGCGAACCGCGTCGAGGTCGTCGGCGCGCACCTGCTGGACCAGCTTCAGGCGGCGGCGCATGCCTTCCGGCAGGAGGCGGATCGCCTCGGGAATGACGCGTGAGAACAGGCTGGCGCCCTGACTGCCGCCGGTCACCAGCATGTTGAGGCCGCCGTCCGCGGTGAAGGCCGGATAGGGCTGCGAGGCGAGCGCGATGACCTCGGGGCGGACCGGATTGCCGGTATGCGCGAGCTTGGGCCGATCTGCCGCGGCGATGCCTTCGACTTCCGCGAAGCCGGTCGCGATGCGCCGAGCGTAGGATGCCACGAGTCGGTTGGCGCGGCCGAGCACGGCGTTCTGCTCATGCAGCACGATCGGCAGGCCGAGGCGATGGGCGGCCATCACGGCCGGGATCGACGCATATCCGCCGAAGCCGACGACGACCGCGGGCTTGAGCCGGCGCAGCAGCAGCCACGCCTGCGCCGTGCCGACCAGAAGCTGGATGCCGGCCTTCGCCTTGGCCGCGAAGGACGCACCGGCCATGGCGGCGGCACGCACACGATGAACGGCGAGATCGCCGTCCGGGAGCGCAAAGGCACCCCCACGGCGATCGGTGACCAGCGCGATCGCAAGGCCGCGGCGCGACAGCGCCTGGGCGAGGGCCGCGGCCGGGAACATGTGGCCGCCGGTGCCGCCGGCAGCGAGCACGACCAGCGGGCGGCTCATGATCCGGCTCCCTGGCCGACGCGGCGGCGGGTCAGCGACAGCATCATTCCGACGCCGAGCGCAAGCGCCAGCAGCGACGAGCCGCCGTAGGAGATGAAGGGAAGCGTCATGCCCTTGGTCGGCATCAGGTGCAGCGAGGAGGCCATGTTGATGAAGGCCTGCAGCCCGAACTGAACCAGGAGACCGGTCGAGGCCAGGATCACGAACAGGTTCGAGTCGGAGCGCAGGCGCAGCAGCCCGCGCACGACGACGAAGGCGAAGAGACCGACGATCAGCAGGCAGACGAAGAGGCCGTACTCCTCGCCGGCGACGGCGAAGATGAAGTCGGCGTGCACGTCGGGGATCACGTCCTTGACCATGCCTTCGCCGGGACCGCGGCCCCACAGGCCGCCGTTGCGGAATGCCTCGAGCGAGCGGCTGACCTGGAAGGAGTCGCCGGCCGACTTGTCGAGGAAGCGATCGATGCGGCTCGCCACGTGCGGCAGCATCAGGTAGGCGCCGCCGATGCCGCCGACGCCGAGGATCACCAGCGCCACGACCCAGAAGATCGGGAGTCCCGCCAGGAACAGCTGGGCGAACCAGATCGCCGAGACCACCACGGCCATGCCGAGATCGGGCTGCAGCAGCAGCAGCGATGCCAGCATCAGAAAGAGTGCCGCCGAGATCAGGTTGCCGGGAACGCCCTCGCCCTTCTTCTGCTCGGCCAGCATCCAGGCGGAGACCACGGCGAAGCAGGGTTTCACGAACTCGGACGGTTGCAGCGAGAACGAGCCGAGCGAGATCCAGCGCCTGGCGCCCTTGATCTCGACGCCGTGGAAGAATGTGAGGACCAGGAAGCCGACGCCGATGCCGAGCCCGAGCACTGCGAGACGGCGCACCTGGATCGGATTGAGGAGCGAGACGCCGATCATCAGCGCCAGCGCCGGCAGCAGCAGCGCGAACTGGCGGCGGACGAAGTAGAAGCCGTCGAGGTGGAGCCGCTGGGCCACGGCCGGGCTCGCCGCCAGGATCATGATGACGCCGACGAAGGCGATCGCCGCGATCGCGGCCAGCGCCCAGCGGTCGACGGTCCACCACCACCGGCCGAGCACGCTGGTATCGGTGCGGGAGATCGTGGTCATGCACGTACTCCCGGCAGCGCCTCGACGATCTTGCGGAACGCCTCGCCGCGCGCCTCGAAGTCGGCGAACTGGTCGAAGGAGGCACAGGCCGGAGACAGCAGCACGATCGCGTTGCCGAGACCTTCCGCCTTCGCCTTGGCGGAAGCGGCGGCGACAGCCGAGGCGAGATCGCCGGAGCGCGTGTAGGGCGCCTTGCCGTCGAGCGTGCGCGCGAAGCCGTCGGCGGCCTCGCCGATCAGGAAGACATGGCGGAGATCGCCGAAGTAGGAGGCAAGGGACTCGATGCCGCCGTCCTTGGCCTTGCCGCCGGCGATCCAGTAGACCGACTCGTAGCAGGCGAGCGCCTTGGCGGAGGCGTCCGCGTTGGTCGCCTTGGAGTCGTTGATGTAGGTGATGCCGTCGATCACCGCGACCCGCTCCTGGCGGTGGGCGAGACCCGGGTACGTCACCATCGACTTGGCGAGCGAACGGCTGCCGATGTCGAACACCTTGCCGGCGGCGAAGGCCGCCGCGGCGTTCTGCCAGTTGTGGCGGCCAGGCAGCGCGGGGGCGAGATTAAGGTCGATGATCGGGTGGCTCCAGCCGCCGGTGTCGTCCGTGAGCAGCCCGTCCTCGACATAGACGCCGCCGGAGACCAGGCGCGTCGCCGAAATCGGCGTCACCTGCTGCTGGCCGCGCTCGACGAGGTCGTCGTAGATCGCCTCGGAGTCGGCGTCGTCGAGGGCGACGATCGCCGTGTCCTCGCTGTCCTGGCGCTCGAAGATCCGGCGCTTGGCAGCGATGTAGCCGTCCATGCCGCCATGGCGCTCGAGGTGGTCGGGGGTAAGGTTGAGCAGGATGGCGACGTCGAAGACCAGCCGCTGCAGCAGCTCGAGCTGGTACGAGGACATCTCCAGCACGTAGACGCCGCCCTTGCCGAGCGGCGCCAGCGACAGCGCCGGCACGCCGAGATTGCCGCCGACCTGGACCTCGATCCCGGCTTCCTTCAGCAGGTGGCCGATCAAGGTCGTCGTCGTCGACTTGCCGTTGGTGCCGGTGATGCCGATGTAGCGCGCCTGGGGACAGGCGCGACCGAGGAACTCGATGTCGGAAAGCAGCGGCACGCCGACGGCCTTGGCCCGGGCCGCGGCGGGATGCGGCTTCGGATGGGTGTGCGGGATGCCGGGGCTCATCACCAGCGCCAGGAAGCCGTCGAGATCGCTGGCGGCGAGATCGCGGCAGACGATGCCCTTGGCCTCGGCGCGGGCGCGCTTTGCCGGATCGTCGTCCCAGGCCCAGACCTCGGCGCCGGAGTCGCGAAACGTCTCGGCCGCGGCGAGTCCGGAGCGGGCGAGGCCGAGCACGCCCACCTTCTCTTTAGCGACGCTGGGGATGCGGATCGCTGCGGCCATGCCTACCGGATCTTCAGGGTGGAAAGGCCGGCGACGGCGAGAATGATCGCGATGATCCAGAAGCGGATGACGATGGTCGGCTCGGCCCAGCCCTTCTTCTCGAAGTGGTGGTGGAGCGGCGCCATGCGAAAGACGCGCTTGCCGGTCAGCTTGAAGGAGGCGACCTGGACCATCACCGAGACGGTCTCGAGCACGAAGAGCCCGCCGATGATCGCCAGCACCAGCTCGTGCTTGGCGACGACGGCGATGGCGCCGAGCGCGCCGCCTAGGGCCAGCGACCCGGTGTCGCCCATGAACACCATGGCGGGCGGCGCATTGAACCAGAGGAATCCCAGGCCGGCGCCGACCAGCGCGCCGCAGATGATCGCCAGCTCGCCCGAACCCGGCACGTGGTTGATCTGGAGATAATTGGCGAAGACCGAGTTGCCTGCGAGATAGGCGATCAGCGCGAAGCAGCCGGCGGCGATGATCACCGGACCGATCGCGAGACCGTCGAGCCCGTCGGTCAGGTTGACCGAATGCGACGACCCGACCATCACCAGCACGGCGAACGGCACGAACAGCCACCCCAGCGGCAGCAGCGCCGACTTGAAGAACGGGATCGCCAGCGAGGTCGCCAGCGGCTCGCGGGTGTAGAGGACGATGATCGCCGCCGCCGCCACCGCGAACAGCACGGTCGCGGCAAGCTTGATCCTGCCCGGAAGCCCGCCCGAGGAGCGGCGGGTCAGCTTCATGTAGTCGTCGGCGAAGCCGACCAGGCCGAAGCCGCCCGTCACCAGCATCACCGCCCAGACATAGGCGTTGGTGAGGTCGGCCCAAAGCAGGGTCGAGAAGAACATCGCGATCAGGATCAGGACGCCGCCCATCGTCGGCGTGCCCTTTTTGGTCAGCAGATGGCTCTCTGGCCCGTCGCTGCGGATCGGCTGGCCTCTGCCTTGCTTCGACTTGAGCCAGCGGATCACCGGAGGCCCGAGAATGAACGCCAGGAACAGCGCGGTGACCAGCGCCGCGCCCGCCCTGAAGGTCAGGTAGCGGATCAGGTTCAGCGGCGTGAACTGATCGACGAGAGGCAGAAGCAGATGATAGAGCACGGTCCCTTACCTCCCTCCGTCCACGCCGCCACGGGCGGAGAGCGCGGCCACGATCGGGGCCATGTTGGTGCCGAGCGAGCCTTTGACCGTCACGACGTCGCCGTCGCGCACGGCGCCGGCGGCGATCGGCGCCATCTCGGCGCTCGTCTGGGTGTGGGCCTGGACGATCCCTGCGGGCAGCGCCTCGACCAGGTGCCGCATCAGCGGGCCGACCAGGAACAGCTTGTCGACATGGTTCGAGGTGACCGACGGGGCGAGGCCCGCATGGAGTCCGGGGCCGGCGTCGCCGAGCTCGCGCATGTCGCCGAGGATCGCGATCCGCCGGCCGCGCGACGGCGGGTGGATTCGACCGAGTATGTCGAGCGCACCCGCGACCGCGACCGGGCTCGCGTTGTAGCTGTCGTCGATCAGCTCGAAGCTGCCGCCATCGGCGAGACGCACGGTCTGGCGAAGGCCGCGGCCCTTGAGCACTGAGAGCCGGGTCAGCGCCGCCAGCGACGGCTCGAGCGGCAATCCGAGGGCGGCGACCGCGCCGAGCACGGCCAGCGTGTTCATCGACCAGTGCCGGCCGGGAACCGGAAGCCGGTAGACGATCCGCTTGCCGAGGATCTCGGCGACCACGGTCGACTCGGACTCGCTCAAGCCCACATCGATCAGGCGTGCCTCGGCGAGCGTGTGCGCGCCGAATCCGATGATGCGGTCGGCACCATGGGCGCGGGCCTTGGCGGCGAGCCGGTCGAAATGCGGGTTGTCGCGGTTGAGGACGGCGAAGGCGCCGGGTGCGAAGCCTTCGAAGACCTCGGCCTTTGCGTCCGCGATCGCCTCGACCGACGGGAAGAACTGCAGGTGCACCGGCTCGACCGTGGTGACGATGGCGCCGTGCGGGCGTGCCACGCGCGAGTTCGGGCCGATCTCGCCGGCCCGGTTCATGCCCATCTCGAGCACCGCATAGACGGCATCGGCGGGCATGCGGGCGAGCGCCAGCGGGGCGCCGGTGGAGCTGTTGAGGTTGCCGGCGCTGGCGTAGGTGCTGCCATGCGCGGCGAGCGCCAGCTTGAGCGCTTCCTTGGTGCCGGTCTTGCCGACCGAGCCGGTGACAGCGATCACCTGCGGACGGGCGCGGTCGCGGGCGCGCGTGGCCAGCGCCATCAGGCCGGCCATCGTGTCGGGAACCACCAGCAGCGGCCGCATCGGACGGGCCGCCGGAATCTCATGGACCATCGCCGCCACGGCGCCGCGCTTGAAGGCGTCGGCGAGGTAGGCGTGGCCGTCGGCCGTCTCGCCCTTGAGCGCGACGAACAGGTCGCCGGAGGCGACGCTGCGGCTGTCGAGCGCGACGCCGGTCGCGACCCAGGGCGCGCCTTCGGCGCGGCCGCCAGTGGCCGCAGCCGCCTCGGCCGACGTCCACAATGCCGGCATCTGGACCATCGCGGCACTCATGCGGGCACTCCGGCGGAGCGCTCGATCTCGGCCACCGCCTCACGGCTGACCGTCGCGTCGTCGAAGGGGATCGTTCGGCTGCCGACGATCTGGCCCTGCTCGTGGCCCTTTCCGGCGACGACCAGCGCGTCTTCTGGCTCGAGAGCGCCGATCGCCTCGCGGATCGCGCTCGCGCGGTCGCCGATCTCGCGGGCATCGGGGCAGCCGACCATGACCTGGGCGCGGATCTTCGCCGGATCCTCGCTGCGCGGGTTGTCGTCGGTGACGATGACGATGTCGGCGTGACGCCTGGCGGCCTCGCCCATCAGCGGGCGCTTGCCGGGATCGCGATCGCCGCCGGCACCGAACACGACGGCGAGCCGACCGCTCACATGCGGGCGAAGGGCTGCCAGCACCGTGTCGATGCCGTCGGGCGCGTGCGCGTAGTCGACGAAGACCTTGGCGCCGTTCTTCCGTTCGGCGACGAGCTGCAGCCGGCCGGGAACGCCTTCGAGATGGGCCAGAGCCTCGGCGGCCTTGGCGAAAGGCGCGCCGCAGGCGACGACGAGGCCGAGCGCCACGATCGCGTTGCTCGCCTGGAAGGCGCCGAGCAGTGGCAGGCGGATCTCGACGGTGGCGCCGCCGAAGGAGAGGCGGAGCTTCTGGCCGGTCGCGTCGGGCAGGCGGAGCAGCAGGCGGATATCGGCGCAGGCGGCGGCACCGACCTTGAGCGTGCGAAGCCCGCGCTTCTTGGCGGCGATCTCGAGCTCGGCGGATTCCTTGACGTCGGCGTTCAGCACCGCGGTGCCGCCGTCGACCAGGATGCGCTCAAACAGGATCCGCTTGGAGGCGAGGTAGGCCTCCATCGTGCCGTGATAGTCGAGGTGGTCGCGGGTCAGGTTGGTGAAGGCGCCGGCCTTGATCTTGAGGCCGTCGAGGCGCCCCTGGTCGAGGCCATGACTCGAGGCTTCGACGGCAAGATGCGTGATGCCGGCATCGACCAGCTCGGACAGCGTCTCGTGCAGCTTGATCGGATCGGGCGTGGTCAGCGAGGGCCGCGTCGGCCGGCCGGGAACGATGACGCCGAGCGTACCGATCGACGCCGCCTTGGATCCAAGCAGGGTCCAGAGCTGGCGCGTGAAATCGGCGACCGAGGACTTGCCATTGGTGCCGGTGACCGCCGCCGCCGTTTCCGGCTGCTGGCCGTAGAAGCGGGCAGCGATATGGGCGAGCCGCCGGCGCGGCGCCGGGTCGGTGATCAGCGCCACGCGATCGGCGCCGCTCGGAAGCCGGGTGCCTTCAGGCGCCAGCACCGCGACGGCGCCGGACGCCAGCGCCTGCTCGACGAAGGCGCGGCCGTCGAGGCGCGTGCCGGGGATCGCCGCGAACAGGAATCCCGGGCCGACGCAACGGGAGTCGGACGAAAGGCCGATCACCGGCATCTCGGCGAAACGCGCAAGGGCCGGATCCGGCCCGATGAGGTCAACGAGCCGCAACGCTCTTCTCCTTTGGCTGCGGCTGAGAGTCGACACTCAGAAGGCGGCGGATTTCGGGCGTCTCGTCGACCGGCGGAAGGCCGACCAGCGGCCCCATGCGCTGCACGACGCGCTGCACGACCGGGGCTGCGACCCAGCCGCCGGTGGCGAATCCGTAGGTTTTCTTGGTGCCCTTCGGCTCGTCGACCATGATCACGATGGCGTAGCGCGGATCGTGGATCGGAAAGGCGGCGACGAAGGAGGAGAGGCGGGCGCTCTTCTTGTAGCCGCCGCGGCTCACCTTTTCAGCCGTGCCGGTCTTGCCGCCGATCCAGTAGCCGGGCGCCTCGGACTTCTTACCGGTGCCGTCCTCGACCACGAGCCGCATCAGGCGGCGCATGTTGTCCGAGGTCGAGGTCTTCAGGACCTGGCGGCCGGGGATCGGCTCGCCTTCCTTGCGCTTGATCAGCGTCGGCGGATGCAGGATGCCGCCATTGACCACGGTCGCGACGCCGGAAGCGAGGTGGATCGGCGTCACCGACAGTCCATGGCCGAACGAGATCGTCATCACGTTGATCGGGCGCCAGTCGCGCGGGTACTTGGGCTTGCCCAGCTCCGGCAGCTCGAGCTGCACGGGATCGAGCATGCCGAGCTTCCTCATGAAGGCCTTCTGGCCCTCGGCGCCCACCTCGAGCGCGATCTTGGCCGCGCCGATGTTGGAGGAGTGCTTGAACACCTCCGGCACGGTCAGCCAGCGCTTCTGCGCATGATCGTCGTTGATCGCGAAGCGCGAGATCTTGATCGGCTCGCGCGCGTCGTACGAGGAACGCATCGTCGCGGTACCCGCGTCGAGCGCCATCGCGATCGCGAAGGTCTTGAACGTCGACCCCATCTCGTAGAGGCCGAGCGTGTTGCGGTTGAAGCGGTTGTCGGCCGGCGCCGAGCCCGGCGCGTTGGGATCGAAGTCTGGCAGCGACACCATCGCGAGCAGCTCGCCGGTGCGCACGTCCATGATCAGGCCGCCGCCGCCGATGGCACTGAACTCGGAGATCGCCGCCTGCAGCTCCTGGCGGACGATGTGCTGGAGACGAAGGTCGATCGACAGCTCCACCGCGGTCTGGCTGCCCTTGATCTTGGATTCGATCGCCTGCTCGACGCCGCCGAGGCCTTTGCCGTCGACGTCCGCGAAGCCGACGACATGCGCCATCAGCGCGCCGTGCGGGTAGATCCGCTTGTCTTCCCGCTGGAAGTAGAAGCCGGGAATGCCGAGGCGGTTGATCTCGTACTGCTGGCGCGGCGTCAGGTTGCGCTTGATCCAGACGAAGCTGCGGCCCTCGGCCGAAAGGCGGGCTTCCAGGTTCTCGCCCTTGATGTCGGGCAGCACGGTCTGGAGCTTGGCGACCGCCTCGTGCGGATCGAGAATGTCGCGCGGATCGGCGTAGAGCGAGGCGGTCGGCACGCTGGTCGCGACCAGCGCGCCGGTGCGGTCGACGATGTCGGCGCGGTCGGCGGCGTATCCTGCGGAGTCGTTGGCGCGCGGCAGCTCGATCTCGCGCGCGTCATGCGCAGGCTTCGAGAGCGCGAGGTCGACCAGGCGCATGCCGACGACGGCGAAGGCGATGGCGAAAACGCCGGCGGCCAGCGTCAGCCGGCCGCGGCTCGACTCGATCACCTGCTTCGCCGCTCCCTCCAGGCGCACGGCCCGGCTCGGCGGCGGCGCCACCGGCGGGGGAACGCGTGGTCGGAAGGCGGTGAGGGTGGTCATGTCCCTCCGCTCAGCGCTGTGCGTGCGCGGCGAGAAGTGCTCCGTCGACGATCACGACGACATCGCGTCCGCCGGACTTCACCTGGCGGAGCTGGGCGGTATCGATGGTGCCGAGCGAACGCTTGGCCTCGACCACCTGCGGCTTCGGCGCCACCTGCGGCCTCGCAGCCGGCTTCGCCTGAGCGGTCGCCGCGACCTTCACCACCGGATTGGCCGCCGGGACAGAAGCCTCAGCCTCGGCGGCGACCTGGACCAGCGACTTCTCGGGGATCGCCGCGACTTTGCTGAACTGCGTCGGTTCGACCTGGGAAAGCTCAAGGTGCCGCTTGGAAAGGTCGGCCAGCCGGTCCGGTCGGTTGAGGAAAGCCCACTCGGCGTTGAGGACGTGGATCGCTTCCTGTTCCTGCTGGATCTGTCGGTTGAGGCGGGCGAGCCGCTCCTCCTTCGCCTGGACCTCATATTTGAGCTGATAGAGGCCGCAGCCGATCAGGATAGCGGCGATCAGCCAGAGCAGGGTTGAGCGACGGATCATTGCGTCACCTCGGGGAATGTGCCGCCGGAGCGTCGATTCGCTCGGCGGCACGCAGGCGGGCCGAACGGGCCCGGGGATTGCGGTCGATCTCGGCCGGCGACGGCGTCACCGGCTTGCGCGACAGGAGACGGAAGGTCGGCGCGGCGTCGCGGCCGGTGTCCGGCAGGTGGCGCGACGGCCTGGGGCCGGCGCCGGCGCGCTCGGCGAGGAACGCCTTCACCCGACGGTCCTCGAGCGAATGGAATGAGACGGCGGCGAGCCGGCCGCCCGGCGCAAGCAGCGCCTCGGCGGCGGCGAGCCCGCGGTCGAGCTCGCCCAGCTCGTCGTTCACGGCAAGGCGCAGCGCCTGGAAAGTGCGGGTCGCGGGGTCGATGCCGTCGCCGGAGCGGGGAATCGCGCGGCGGACCACGGCGGCGAGCTCGCCGGTGGTCGAGAGCGGGCGGGCGGCGACGATCGCACGGGCGACGCGGCGGGCATGTCGCTCTTCGCCGAGATCGGCGATCAGGTCAGCGAGATCGCCTTCGGAGAGCGCGTTGACGAGATCGGCGGCGGAGCGGCCTTCCTTCTCCATCCGCATGTCGAGCGGGCCCTCGGCCCGGAACGAGAAGCCGCGCTCGGCCTGGTCGAGCTGCGGCGAAGAGACGCCGAGATCGAGGGCGACGCCGTCGACGTGATCGATGCCGTCGGCGCGCGCGACCTCGACCATGTCGCCGAAGCGCGCCTGTCGCAGCGTCAGACGGCCGGGGAAGCGTGCGGCGAGATCGGCGCCACGGGCGACCGCGTCGGGATCGCGGTCGATGCCGAGGACACGGCAATCCGCCGATTCGAGAAGTGCGCGAGAGTAGCCGCCGAGCCCGAAGGTGCCGTCGACATAAAGGCCGCCGTCCTTGGGTGCCAGCACTTCCAGGACCTCATCGAGAAGCACGGGGATGTGCGCAGGCCCGGTCACTTGCCGCTCCCCTCGGGCCGCGACGTCGGCAGCGTCGTCCTCTGGATGCGGATGCGGTCGCGGGCTTCCGACAAATGCCGCTCGAGCGCGCGCGGTTCCCAGATTTGAAACGTCGCGCCAGCGCCGGAAAACACCGCCTGCTCGCTGATGGCGGCGTGGACGAGCAGGTCTTCCGGAAGCATCACGCGCCCTTCGGGGTCGAAGGCGAGCTGATGCGAGACCGCGAAGATGCTGCCGAGATCGTCGCGCTCGTCCGAGAACTGGTCGAGGCGGTCGTGGCCCTCGACCATC
>JAEULB010000140.1 GCA_016792585.1 Rhodospirillaceae bacterium | reverse complement strand
CTGGCTGTACATGTTGAGCGCCAGGTTCACGACGTCGACGTTGCCGGTGCGCTCGCCATTGCCGAACAGCGTGCCCTCGATCCGGTCGGCGCCGGCCATGACGCCGAGCTCGGCCGCGGCGACGCCGGTGCCGCGGTCGTTATGCGGATGCAGCGACAGGATGATCTTGTCGCGGTCCTTCACGTTGCGCGAGAACCACTCGATCTGGTCGGCATAGACGTTCGGTGTCGACATCTCGACGGTCGCCGGCAGGTTGAAGATGATCTTGTTGTCCTTCGTCGGCCTCCACACGGCGGCGACCTGCTCGCAGACTTCCTTGGCGAAGTCGAGCTCGGTGCCGGTGAAGCTCTCCGGCGAATACTGCATCACGATCCTGGTACCGGCCTTCTCGGCCTCGTCGGCGAGCTGGCGCACCAGCTTGGCGCCATTGACCGCGATGTCGATGATGCCCTGGCGGTCGAGCCCGAAGACGACGCGGCGCTGCAAGGTCGAGGTCGAGTTGTAGAGATGCAGGATCGCCCGCTTCGCCCCCTTGATCGACTCGAAGGTGCGGCGGATCAGCTCCTCGCGCGCCTGGGTCAGCACCTGAATGGTGACGTCGTCGGGGACCAGCTTCTTCTCGATGATCTCGCGCACGAAGTCGAAGTCGGTCTGCGAGGCGGAGGGAAAGCCGACCTCGATCTCCTTGAAGCCCATGCGGACCAGGAGTTCGAACATGCGGCGCTTGCGCTCGGGCCCCATCGGCTCGATCAGCGCCTGGTTGCCGTCACGGAGATCGACCGAGCACCAGATTGGCGCCTTCTCGATCACGCGGGAGGGCCAACGGCGATCAGGCAGGTCGATCGGCTGGAACGGACGGTATTTCTGGTGCGGCAGCTTCTGAAACGGAGTCATGGCACGTGCTTTCCAACGGAGGTGTGAAGACGACGAACGACGATGTCCCGGCCTCTTCTAGAGTGCCGGGGTCGTAAGTCGCAGCTTCAGGACCTGTCCGTTCGCGGGCATGACGGCCGAACCCTAGAGGCCGTTCCCGGAGCCGTCAACAACGGATACCTTGGCCGCGACACCGACAGTATTCAGGAGACACGGGCGTGGCACGGTATCTGGTGACTGGAGGGGCGGGCTTCATCGGCTCCCATCTCGTCGATGCGCTGCTGGCACGGGGCGACGAGGCGGTGGTCCTCGACGACCTCTCGACCGGCAGCAAGGCCAACCTTCCGGCCAAGGTGCGGCTGGTCGAGGGCGACGTCGCCGATGCGGGCACGGTCGCCAAGGCGATGGAGGGTGCGGCCGGCTGCTTCCACCTGGCGGCGATCGCCTCGGTGCAGCGCTCCAACGAGGACTGGCTCGGGACCCACCGCGCCAACTTGACCGGCACGATCGCGGTCCTGGATGCGGCGCGCCGGGCCAATGGCGGGAAGCCGATCCCGGTGGTCTACGCGTCCTCGGCCGCGACCTACGGCGACGCGCCGGACTCGCCGCTCACGGAATCCTCGCCGACGCGGCCGCTGACCGCCTACGGCGCCGACAAGCTCGGCAGCGAGCTGCATGCCCGCGTCGCCGGCGTGGTGCACGGCGTGCCGACCACCGGCATGCGCTTCTTCAACGTCTACGGCCCGCGCCAGGACCCCAAGTCGCCCTATTCGGGCGTGATCTCGATCTTCGCAGACCGGCTTCGCGACGGCCGCGAGATCGGCATCCAGGGCGACGGGCTGCAGACACGCGACTTCATCTTCGTCGCCGACGTGGTCCGCCATCTGCTCGCCGCGATGGCGACCTCGACCGCGGTGCCCAGGGTCTTCAACGTCTGCACCGGCAAGGAGACGTCGATCATCGAGCTCGCCAAGGTCCTGATGTCGGCCGCCGGCCGCACCGTGCCGCTCACCCACGGGCCAGCCCGTGTCGGCGATGCGCGCGTCTCGCTCGGCGATCCGTCGCACGCGATCAAGGCGCTCGGCATCAAGGCCGAAACCGCGCTGGTGGACGGGCTCAAGGCGACGCTCGCCGGATGATCGTGCTGTTCACCGACTTCGGGCTCGAAGGGCCTTACGTCGGCCAGATGAAGGCGGTGCTTCACCGCGAGGCGCCCGGGGTCGCGGTCATCGACCTTTTTGCCGATGCGCCGGCATTCGATCCGCGCCGCTCGGCCTATCTGCTCGCGGCCTACGCGGTCGAGTTCGCGTCGCCGGCAGTGTTCCTCGCGGTCGTCGATCCGGGCGTCGGCAGCGACCGGCGGCCCGTCATGGTCGAGGCCGACGGACGCCGCTTCGTCGGACCGGACAACGGGCTGTTCGAGCTGATCTGGCGGCGGGCCAAGAAACGACGCGCCTTCGCTATCGACTGGCGGCCCGCACACCTATCGGCGTCGTTCCACGGCCGCGACCTCTTCGCGCCGGTCGCCGCGCGGTTAGCGACGGGGGCCAGCGTCCCGATGAAACCGATCGAGACCCTCGCCCCGATCGCGACGACATGGCCCGACGACCTGCCGGAGATCGTCTATGTCGACCGCTACGGCAACGCGATGACCGGGCTCCGTGCGGCCGCGCTGGGACCGGGGGCCGCTCTCGATGTCGGCGGCCGCCGCCTTTCCCGACGCCGCACCTTCGTCGACGCCGACGTCGGGGAGGCATTCTGGTACGAGAACGCCAACGGCCTCGCGGAGGTCTCGGTCAATCGGGGCCGCGCCGA
>JAEULB010000114.1 GCA_016792585.1 Rhodospirillaceae bacterium | reverse complement strand
GAGGCAGCCCGGGTCCTCGCAGTGCATGCAGCCGTCCTTGCGGATCAGCCACTCGAGGTTCCCCTTGTTGTCGAACTCGGTGAACCTCATCAGCGTCCAGGTCTTGTCGGTCAGGTCATGCGGGTTGTCGTAGACGCCCACATTGATCCCGACCTCCTCGTGCAGGTCGTTCCACTCGTAGCACGCCGCCTGGCAGGCCTTGCAGCCGATGCACTTGGAGACGTCGATGAGCTTCGCGACCTCGGTCGCCGAACGCACGTTCGGCGGCGTCTCGGTGGTGGCCGAACGCCGCTTGATGTCGAGCGATTGAAGCGTTGCCATGGCTTTCCCCCCTCACGCGACCGGCGGCGAGATGCGTTCAATATCGACGAGGAACGCCTTGTATTCGGGCGTCTCGATATTGGCATCGCCGACATAGGGAGTAAGCGTATTGGCCCCGAATCCCTTCTTCGTCGCTCCGATGAAGCCCCAGTGGAGCGGGATGCCGACGACGTGGACGGCCTTGCCGTCGCAGATCAGCGGCTTGATGCGCTTGGTCACCACCGCCTTCGCCTTGATGGCGCCGCGGTTGGAACGCACCCGCACCCAGTCGCCCTTGGAGATGTTCTTCTCCTTGGCCAGCTCCTCCGAGATCTCCACGAACAGCTCCGGCTGCAGCACGGCGTTGACCGGCACGTGCTTCGACCAGAAATGGAAGTGCTCGGTCAGGCGGTAGGTGGTCGCCGCCAGCGGGAAGTCGGAGGCCTTGCCGAACACCTCCATGTCGCCCTTGAAGACACGGGCAACCGGGTTGCCGACGATCTTGGGTGACATCGGGTTGGCGATCGGGCTCTCGAACGGCTCGTAGTGCTCGGGGAACGGCCCGTCGCGCATCATGCCGCGGGTGAACAGCCTCGCCACGCCCTCCGGATTCATGATGAAGGGCATGGTGCCGGCCGACGGATTCACGGCAGCGCCGAAGTCCGGCACGTCGAAGCCGGTCCAGGCCCTGCCGTTCCACTCGATGATGCGCTTCCTGTGGCTCCACGGCTTGCCCTCGGCATCGGCCGAGGCGCGGTTGTAGAGGATCCGGCGGTTGGCCGGCCACGAGTAGGCCCAGTTCGAGAAGTTGCCGCGCTCGGCCGGGTCGCTGGTGTCGCGCCTGGCCATCATGTTGCCGGCATCCGTGAAGATGCCGGTATAGATCCAGCAGCCCGCCGAGGTCTTGCCGTCGTCGCGTAGCAGCGCGAAGGCAGGCACCTGCTGGCCGGCGCGGAGCACGATGCGCGTCGGGTCGGCCGCATCCGGCACGTCCTCGAGGACCTTGCCGTTGACCTCCTTGGCGATCTCCTCCGGCGTCGGCTTGTCCGGATCGGCATACGGCCAGACGACGTTCAGGATCGGGTCGGGGAACGCCCCGCCGTCCTTCGCGTACATCTCGCGCATGCGCCGGTAGAGAGACGACATGATGTCGATGTCGCTCCTGGCCTCGCCCGGCGGCTCCGCCGCCTTCCAGTGCCACTGGATCCAGCGCGAGGAGTTCGTCAGCGAGCCGTCTTCCTCGGCGAAGCACGAGGTCGGCAGCATGAACACTTCGGTCTGGATCTTGGTCGGGTCGACGTCGTTGAACTCGCCGTGGTTCTCCCAGAAGGCGGCGGTTTCCGTCTTCAGGGGATCCATGACGACCAGCCACTTAAGCTTGGTCAGGGCTTCCGTCAGCTTCTTCTTGTTCGGGAACGAGAGAAGCGGATTGAAGCCCTGGCAGAAGTAGCCGTTGACCTTGCCCTGGTGCATCAGCTCGAAGGCGCGAAGCACGTCGTAGGTGACGTCGAGCTTGGGCAGCCAGTCATAGGCCCAGTCGTTGTCCTTGGTCGCGGACTTGCCGAACATCGACTTCTGGAAGCTGACGAAGAACTTGCCGTAGTTCTGCCAGAAGCTGGTCTGGTTGGGCCTGAGCGGCTTGAACTGCCGGCTCCGCATATACGTCGCGTAGTCGGGCTCGCGATCGTTGGCGAGCGTCAGGTAGCCCGGGAGCAGGTTGCTCATCAGGCCGAGATCGGTGAGGCCCTGGATGTTCGAGTGGCCGCGGAGCGCGTTCATGCCGCCGCCGGGCACGCCGATGTTGCCGAGCAGCAGCTGGACCATCGCCATGGTGCGGATGTTCTGGCTGCCCTTGGCGTGCTGGGTCCAGCCCAGCGCGTACATCGAGGTGTGCGAGCGGTCCGGCGTGCCGGTGGAAGCGATCATCTCCCATGCCTTCACCATCTTGTCCTTGGGCGACCCGGTGATCCGGGACACCATGTCGACGGTGTAGCGCTCGTAATGCTTCTTCATCAGCTGGTAGACGCAGCGCGGGTCGGCCAGTGTCGGGTCGACCTTCGCCATGCCCTGCTCGTCCAGCTCGTACTCCCAGTCGGCGCGGTTGTAGTCGCGCTTCTCGGCGTCGTAGCCGACGAACAGCCCGTCCTTGAAGTCGTAGCCCGACTTCACGATGAAGGCGGCGTTGGTATAGAGCCGTGTGTATTCCTTCTGGGTCTTGTCGTTCGCGAGGATGTAGTTGATCAGGCCGCCGAGCCAGGCGATGTCGGTCCCCTGCCGGATCGGGCAGTAGTGATCGGCAACCGCCGCCGAGCGCGTGAAGCGCGGATCGACGACGATCAGCTTGGCCTTGTTATGGGCCTTCGCCTCGGTAACCCATTTGAACCCGCAAGGATGCGCTTCGGCGGCGTTGCCGCCCATGATGGTGATGACATCGGCGTTCTTGATGTCATTCCAGCCATTCGTCATCGCGCCTCGACCGAACGTAGGGGCCAGACTGGCCACCGTGGGTCCGTGTCAAACTCTTGCTTGGTTGTCGAAGACGACCATCCCCGACGAGCGCACGACCTTGTAGGTCAGGAACGCAGTCTCGTTCGAGGTGGCGGACGCCGCGAGGAAGCCGGTGGTGGTCCAGCGGTTGACGGTGACGCCGTCGGAGTTCTTCGCGATGAAGTTCTTGTCGCGGTCTTCCTTCATCAGCTTGGAGATGCGGTCGAGCGCGAACTCCCAGCTGACGCGCTTCCATTCGCGCGAGCCTGCGGTGCGGTGCATCGGGTACTTCACGCGGGTCGGCGACTTGATGAAGTCGAGCAGCGAGGCGCCCTTGGGGCAGAGCGTGCCGCGGTTGACCGGATGGTCCGGGTCGCCCTCGACGTGGATCACCTCGGGCCGGGCGTTCTTGGCGCGATCGCCCTGGCTGTAGAGGATGACGCCGCAACTCACCGAGCAGTACGGACACGTGTTCCGCGTCTCGGTGGCCCGGCTCAGCTTGAACGGTCGGACCGAGGCGGCGACCGCCTCGCCCGTGCCGAAGCCGAGCGCCGCGAGCGAGGAGCCGGCCAATCCGGTCCCCGTCACGCGGAAGAATCCACGCCGACTGAATGTCATGGGTGTGCTCCTCCGTGCGTCGCGAGAAAGACCCCCCGGCCTCCGGTCGCGACTCGACGTTTCTTGTTACGAAACAGATTATCCCTGACGGTTCGTGGGGGCAATCACAGGCTGTCCCACATACTCGTTACCGGGTCGCTGGCCGTGCCCATTAACTTATTGATTTTCAATTATATGGCCGCGACGCTCGCCGCCTCGGCGACCCTCCCGCCAGCGGATCCAGCCCGGGTCGGCATGGCGGATCGAGGCCTCGGCGACCGCCGCCGATTCCGGCGACCGGAGCCCGGTCTCTGCGGGACTGCAGCCGAAGGCCTCCGCAGCGTGCCGGACGAACAGGTCCCGTACCTGTCGGCGCGCGGGAAGGAGGCTCAGGAGATCGCGCATCGTCGCGATGCGGGCGGCGAGATTCTGCCGGAGCATCGACCGATCCATTTCCTTCTCGAGCCTGAGGCTGCGCGCGAAAAGCGCCCGGTCGAAGTCGAACAGGAAGCTGCCGGCGACGACCATCGCCTCGCCGATCTCGGCGGCGGCCATGGCGCCGAGCTTCCGCCCGTCGGCCTGGATCTCCTGCGCAGCATAGGCCGCGGCGATGCCGAGACCCGCGTAGGTGGCGACGACCGGCGCCGCGACATGCGCGAACAGGCGATCGGATCCCACCGGGACCAGGCTGTGCGGGAAGACGACGTGGAAATAGAGCTGATCGCGGTCGATCAGCACGACCCCGCCGCCGACCTCGCGCCTGAGCACCGGGATCGGGCAGGCCGCATCGATCTCGCGCTCGAAATCCTGGCTGGCGCCGATCGAGACGTAAGGTGTCGCAGCGGTCGAGAGCGTCAGCACCGGCTCGTCCTCCGCCGCCATCGCGGCAGCGATGCCGTAGGGGACCGCATGCGAGGCGAGGGGTGTGTCCTCGCCCTGATCGATGACGCGAAGCCGCATGTCCGCTCGGGTTGATTGTTGCCGGCTTCCCCCCGATCATCTGGGGCGCATGCCGAAGAAGCTCATCATCATCATGGTCAACACCGATCCCCGCAACGGCGAGGAGCTGGGCGCACCCTTTCACCAGGCCGCCGCCGCCGCCGCGCTCGACTACGAGGTCAAGGTGGTGATGGTCGCGACCGCCGGCCGCCTGCTGCTGAAGGGCGTCGCCGAGGCGCTCACGATCAAGGCCGGCAGCGGGGCGACCGTCTACGACCTGATGCGCCAGGCGCACGAGGCGGGTGCCCGCTTCTATGCCTGCCCCGCCAATCTGGAGCTGTTCGACAGGACCGAGGCCGACCTGATCCCCGAATGCGCCGGGCTGATCGGCTCGGCCAACCTGATGCGCCAGGTGATGGAGGAGGACGTGCGCGTCCTGACATACTGATGGCGAGCGTCCGCGGCTGCCCCGTTCCCGACGACCGGCTCTACGAGCCCGAGCAGCTGCTGTGGTATCGCCGCCGCGACGACGGCCTGGTCGAGGTCGGCATCACCGCGATCGCGGTCGCGATGGTGAGGAAGATCATCGCGGTCACGCCGAAGCGCCACAACCGGCCGATCGAGGCGGGGCAGGCGGTCGCGGTGGTAGAGTCGGGAAAGATCGTCGCCTCGGCTCGCACGCCCTTCGCCGCCTTCGTCGTCGAGAGCAACGATGACCTGCTCGACCATCCCGACCGCGTGAACCGCGATCCCTACGGCACCTGGGTCGTGATCCTCCGCTACGACGACTGGGCGGCGGTCGAGGCGAGGCTCGTGAACGCCGATGCCGCCGCCGCCGCCTTCGAGCAGCGGATGGTCGAGGAGAATTTCAGGGGCGGGTGCGAGGGGCCCTAGAGCGGCCGCTTGATCAGGCGGGCGAGCTCGCCGACGACGCCGCGGCGGAAGGTCAGCACGCAGATCACGAAGATCACGCCCTGGATCACCAGGACCCAGGAGCCCATGTGGGCGAGGTAGGTCTCGAGCGTGATCACGATGAAGGCGCCGACGATCGGGCCGAACACGGTGCCGAGGCCGCCCAGCAGCGTCATCAGCACGACCTCGCCCGACATCTGCCAGGTGACGTCGGTCAAGGACGCCAGCTGGAATACGATCGCCTTGGTGGCACCCGCGAGTCCCGCCAGTGCGGCCGAGAGCACGAAGGCGAGAAGCTTGTACTGGTCGACGCGGTAGCCCAGCGAGATCGCGCGCGGCTCGTTCTCGCGGATCGCCTTCAGCACCTGGCCGAAGGGCGAGTGGATCGTCCGGTAGATAAGCAGGAATCCGGATGCCACGATCGCCAGCACCACGTAGTAGAGCGTCATCATGTCGGCGAGGTTCAGCACGCCGAACAGGCGGCCGCGCGGGATCGACTGGATGCCGTCCTCGCCGCCGGTGAACGGCACCTGCAGGCAGAAGAAGTAGATCATCTGCGCCAGCGCCAGCGTCGTCATCGCGAAGTAGATGCCCTGGCGGCGAATCGCGATCGCGCCGACGACGAGGCCGAGCGCGGCAGCGACCGCGGTGCCGAACAGGATCGCGAGCTCGGGCGGCAGGCCCCAGACTTTTGCCGCGTGCCCGGCGCTGTATCCGGCCATGCCGAGGAACATCGCGTGCCCGAACGAAAGCAGCCCGACATACCCGATCAGCAGGTTGAAGGCGGCGGCGAACAAGGCGAAGCAGAGCGCCTTCATCAGGAAGATCGGATATATGGCGAACGGCGCGACGATGCCGGCGAGGCCGAGGCCGATCATCACGCGGTGCTGGAAGCCGATCATCGTGCCCGCCCGAACAGGCCGGCCGGCTTGATCAGCAGCACGATCGCCATGATCACGAAGATCACCGTGGCCGAGGCCTGCGGGTAGAAGACCTTGGTCAGGCCCTCGATCAGGCCTAGGCCGAAGCCGGTGACGATCGCGCCCATGATCGAGCCCATGCCGCCGATAACCACCACGGCGAAGACGATGATGATCAGGTTCGATCCCATCAGCGGGCTCACCTGGTAGATCGGCGCCGCCAGCACGCCGGCGAAGGCGGCGAGCGCCACGCCGGCGCCGTATGTCAGGGTGATCATCCGCGGCACGTTGATGCCGAAGGCCTGCACCAGCGCCGGATTCTCGGTCGCGGCGCGGAGATAGGATCCGAGCTTGGTGCGCTCGATCACGAACCACGTCGCGAGGCAGATCGCGAGCGAGACGACGACGACCCAGGCGCGGTAGTTCGGCAGGAACATGAAGCCCAGGTTCTGCCCGCCGGTCAGCTCCGGCGGAATCCGGTAGGGAAGGCCCGAGGAGCCGAACTCGTTCTGGAACAGGCCCTGGATGATCAGGGCGAGGCCGAAGGTCAGCAGCAATCCGTAGAGGTGATCCAGCTTGTAGAGGTGGCGCAGCATCAGCCGCTCGATCACCATGCCGGTGATGCCGACAACGATGGGCGCCACCAGCAGCGCCCACCAGTATCCCAGGCCCGTGTACTGCAGCAGGAAATACGCGGCGAAGGCGCCCATCATGTACTGGGCGCCGTGGGTGAAGTTGATGATGTTGAGCATCCCGAAGATCACCGCCAGGCCGAGACTCAGCATGGCGTAGAAGGCGCCGTTGATCAGGCCGAGCAAAAGCTGGCCGAACAGCGCCTGCGGGGGGATGCCGAAGAAGTCCATCAGACAGGGAGAGCCGCGGCTCCCCCCACCCTAACCCTCCCCCACGGAGGGGGGAGGGAACACGAATGTCGTGCCCCTTCCCCCTTGCTGGGGGAAGGTTGGGATGGGGGTGAGCCGCACACTCGGTGCTAGCCGATCAGCCCTTCTTCACCAGCGAGCAGCCGCCTTCGTTCAGCGGACGGAAGGCTTCGGCGGCCGGGATGGTGCGGACCAGCTTGTAGTAGTCCCACGGTCCCTTGGACTCGGCCGGCGCCTTCGCCTCGAACAGGAACATGTCGTGGATCTTGCGGCCGTCCTCGCGGATGACGCCCTTGCCGAACAGCGGATCGTCGGTCGGCATTTCCTTCATCTTGGCGACGACCTTGGCGCCGTCGTCGGTCTTGGTCGCCTCGACCGCCTTCAGCAGGTGCAGCACGCTGGCATAGACGCCCGCATGGATCATGGTCGGGTGGTTGCCCTTCACCTGTGGGGCGAGCCGCTTGGCGAAGTCGCGGCTGGCGTCATTGCGGTCCCAGTAGAAGGACTCGGTGAACTGCAGGCCCTGTGCGGTCGGAAGACCCAGCGCATGCACGTCGGTGATGAAGATCAGAAGGCCGGCGAGCTTCTGGCCGCCCTTGGAGATGCCGAACTCGCCCGCCTGCTTGATCGAGTTGATCGTGTCGCCGCCGGCATTGGCGAGGCCGATGACCTTCGCCTTGGAGGCCTGGGCCTGGAGCAGGAACGAGGAGAAGTCCGGCGTCGACAGCGGATGGCGGACGGCACCGACGACGCGGCCGTTGGCGGCCTTCACCACCGCGGCGACCTGCGCCTCGAGGTCGTGGCCGAAGGCGTAGTCGGCGGTGAGGAAGTACCAGCTGTCGCCGCCGGCCGCGACGATCGCCTTGGCGGTGCCGTTGGCGAGCGCCCAGTTGTCGTAGGTCCAGTGCACCGTGTTGGGCGTGCAGGCGTTGCCGGTCAGCGCCGCCGAGGCCGCGCCGGAAACCAGGAACACCTTGTTCTTCTCCTTCACGATCTCGTTGACAGCGAGCGCCACCGACGAGGTCGGCACGTCGGCGATCACGTCGACGCCGTCGCGGTCGATCCACTGGCGCACCAGGGCCGAGCCGACGTCGGGCTTGTTCTGGTGGTCGGCGAAGACGATCTCGACCTTGATGCCCTTGGACTCCGCCTTGAAGTCCTCGACCGCCATGCGGGCGGCGATCACCGAGCCCTGGCCGGTCACGTCGGCATAGAGGCCCGATTGGTCGTTGAGCACGCCGATCTTGAGCACGCCGCCGGAGAGCTGGGCATGGGCGACGCCGGTCATGCCGACCAGCGCCAGCAGGGCGAACGCAGTCTTGAGTTTCATGACGAACCTCCCTTTCTTTCGGATGATCCAGCTTATACGCCTAGATACGCCTCGATGTCGGAGCGCCTTTGGTCGAGATCGGCGATTCCGATCTCGTCGACGATGCGGCCATGCTCCATCACGTAGAAGCGGTCGGCGACCTCGGCCGCGAAGCGGAAGTTCTGCTCGACCAGCAGGATGGTGAAGCCCTTGGCCTTGAGCTCGCCGATCGCCGCGCCGATCTGCTCGATGATCACCGGGGCCAGGCCCTCGGTCGGTTCGTCCAGCAGCAGCAGCCGGGCGCCGGTGCGAAGGATGCGGGCGATCGCCAGCATCTGCTGCTCGCCGCCGGAAAGCTTGGTGCCCTGGCTCTTCAGGCGCTCTTTCAGATTGGGGAACAAGCGGAAGATGTCGTCGAGCCCCATGCCACCGACCGCGATCTCCGGTGGCAGCATCAGGTTCTCCTCGACGTCGAGCGAGGCGAAGATGCCGCGCTCCTCCGGGCAGAAGGCGAGTCCGAGCCTGGCGATGCGGTGCGAGGCGAGGTCGACCAGTTCACGGCCTTCGAGCGTGATCGAGCCGCGCCGGTCGGCGATCATGCCGACGATCGATTTCAGGGTCGTGGTCTTGCCGGCGCCGTTGCGGCCGATCAGCGTCACCAGCTCGCCGGATCGCACCTCGAGGTCGACGCCGTGCAGCACGTGGGACTCGCCGTAGAAGGCGTTGAGGCCGGCGACCTTGAGCAGCGGCTCAGGCATGGTGGCCGCTTCCCATATAGGCCTGGATCACGCGCGGATCGCGGCTCACCTCGGCATAGGCACCCTCGGCCAGGATCTCGCCCCGCTGCAGCACGGTGATGCGGTCGGAGAGGTTGGCGACGACCTTCATGTTGTGCTCGACCATCACCACGGTGCGGTCGGCGGCGACGCGGCGGATCAGCTGCTGGGTGCGCTCGATGTCCTCGTGCCCCATGCCGGCCATCGGCTCGTCGAGCAGCATCACCTCGGGTTCGAGTGCCAGGGTCGTCGCGATCTCGAGCGCGCGCTTCCTGCCATAGGCGAGCTCTACCGCCGGTACGTCGCGGAAGTCCTGGAGCCCGACGGCCTCGAGCAGTTCGAAGGCGCGACCGTTCAGCACCTCGAGCGAGCTTTCCGGGCGCCAGAAGTGGAACGAGGTGTCGAGCTTCCGCTGGAGCGCCACCCGCACGTTCTCGAGCGCGGTCAGGTGGCCGAAGACCGCGGAGATCTGGAACGAGCGCACCATGCCGGCCCGCGCGATGTCGGCGGCGCGCGCGCGGGTGATGTCGACGCCCTTGAAGCGGATATGGCCGCGTGTCGGGCTCAGGAACTTGGTGAGCAGGTTGAAGCACGTCGTCTTGCCGGCGCCGTTGGGGCCGATCAACGCGTGGATGGAACCTCTGCGGATCTTCAGGGAGACGTCCTTGACGGCGACGAATCCCGAAAACTCCATCGTGAGGCCCTCGGTTTCGAGGACGATCTCCGACATGCCCTGCAAGCGCTCCCGCCGGCTCTTCGGCCGGTTTCCTGATGCTTACTATATCGAGGGGCCGGGAGGCGAACCACTGAACCTTCGGTGAACAGGCCCTTATAACTGCCCAGAAAAGTGGCAGGCGGCCCGATGACCGGGGCGATGCTCGGCAAGCGGGGGCTCGACCTCGGCGCAGACGCCTTGCGCGATCGGGCAGCGGGTGCGGAAGCGGCATCCGGACGGCGGCGAGACCGGGCTCGGCGGCTCGCCGGTGAGCCGGATGTGCTCGCGCCGGCGCTCGACCGCGACGTCGGGAATGGGTGCTGCCGAGATCAGCGATCGCGTGTAGGGATGCAGCGGCTCGGCGAAGAGGTCGCGGGCGCGCGCCACCTCCATCACCTTGCCGAGATAGAGGACGACGATGTGGTCGGAGACCTGCCGCACCACCGCGAGGTCGTGCGCGATGAACAGGAAGGTCAGGCCGAGGCGCTGCTGCAATCCGACGAACAGGTTGATGATCTGCGCGCGGATGTTCACATCGAGGGCCGAGATCGGCTCGTCGGCGATGATCAGCTCGGGCTCGACCGCGAGGGCGCGGGCAGTGCCGATGCGCTGGCGCTGGCCGCCGGAGAACTCGTGCGGGTAGCGCTCGGCGGCGCGCGCCGGCAACCCCACCAGCTCCAGGAGTTCGCCGACCTTCGCCTTGGCTTCGGATGCGCCGGCGACGAGCCCATGGAAGCTGAGCGGCTCTTCCAGGATCTGGCCGACGGTCATGCGCGGGTTCAGCGACGCATAGGGATCCTGGAAGATCATCTGGATGCGCCGGCGAAGCGGGCGCAGCACCGAGCGCGGCGCGGTCGCGAGGTCGACCTCGCCGAAGCGGATGGAGCCTGACGTTGGCTTCTGGATGCGCGTGATCAGCCGCGCGATCGTCGACTTGCCCGATCCGGACTCGCCGACGAGACCCACGGTCTCGCCGCGCATGATGTCGAGGTCGACGCCGTCGACGGCACGCACGGCCTTGCGCTCGCCGAACAGCGTCTCGCGTCGGAGCGGGTAGTGCTTCACCACGCCGCGCAGTTCCAGCATCGGCCGCGCGTCTTCTTTGACGGGGGCAGCGACGCTGGTAGCAGGCGCTGGCTTCAGCAGGCGTTCGCCCCCTTGCGTCACCCAGCAGCGTGCCTTCCGGTCCTCGGCGACCGGCAGCAGGTCGGGATGCTCGCCGCACTTTTCTATCGCGAAGGGGCAGCGCGGGCGGAAGCGGCAGCCTTCGGCCGGCTTCGACGGATCGGGCGGCGCGCCCTCGATCGCGGTCAGGCGCTTGTCGGCCGGCGGCTCCTGGTCGAGGCGCGGTACGGCGTTCAAGAGGGCCCAGGTATAGGGGTGGCGCGGATCGGCCAGCAGCTGCTCGGCCGGTCCCTCTTCCACCACCTCGCCCGCATACATCACCAATACGCGCTCGCAGACATTGGCGATGACGCCGAGGTCGTGGCTGATCAGCAGGACCGCGGTGCCGAACTCGCGGTTCAGCGCCTTCAGCAGGTCGAGGATCTGCGCCTGGATGGTGACGTCGAGAGCGGTCGTCGGCTCGTCGGCGATGAGCAGGCTCGGGTTGTTGGCGAAGCCCATCGCCAGCATCACGCGCTGGCGCATGCCGCCGGAGAACTCGTGCGGATAGCCGTTCACCGCGCGCTCGGGTGCCGTCAGCCCCATGCGGGCGAGCAGATCGATGCCGTGCCTCAAGGCTTCGCCGGCATTGTGCGTGCCGTGCGCCAGCATGCCCTCGGTGAGCTGGCGAGAGATGCGCAGAACCGGGTTCAGCGAGGTCAGCGGATCCTGGAAGATCATCGCAATCTCGCCGCCGCGGAGCTTCCTGATCTCCTCTTCGCTCAAGGATGCCAGATCCTGGCCGCGGAAACGGATCGAGCTTCCCTCGCCGAGGCGCGCATTGTCGGCAAGCAGGCGCAGGATCGAGAGCGCAGTCACGCTCTTGCCCGATCCGGACTCGCCGACGATGCCTACGGTCTCGCCCGGCCTCATGTCGAAGCTGACCCCGTCGACCGCGCGCACCGGGCCGCCATCGGTCAGGAACTCGGTCCGGAGGTTCCGGACCTCGAGCAGCGGGCTCGGGTCGTTCATTGCCGGCGCGACTTCGGATCGAGCCAGTCGCGGACGCCGTCGCCGAGGAAGTTGAACCCGACCACGACCGAGAGGATGGCGAGACCGGGGAATGTGGCGACCCACCACTGGTCGACCAGCTCGCGCCCCTCGGAGACCATGGCGCCCCATTCCGGCATCGGCGGGATCACGCCGAGGCCGAGGAAGGAGAGGCCGGCGAAGGTGATGATCGCCTGGCCGACGTCGAGCGTGACGAGCACGACCAACGGCCCGACGGCGTTCGGCACGATGTGGCGGAACAGGATGCGGCCCGAGCCGTAGCCCATCACCACGGCAGCCTCGACGTATTCCTGAGAGCGCTGCACCAGCACCAGGCTGCGCGCGAGGCGGGCGAACTTCGGCCACCAGACGATCAGCATCGCGATCATCGTGTTGCGGACGCCGATGCCGAGGGCGGCGGCAATCGCCATCGCCAGGATGATCGGCGGGAAGCAGAGGACGAGATCGGTCGCCCGCATCATCAGCTCCTCGGCCTTGCCGCCGGCATAGGCCGCTATGCCGCCGATCACGACGCCGAGCGCGGCACCGATCGCGACGACGACGATGCCGGCGAACAGAGAGATGCGGCTTCCCCAGAGCAGCCGCGACAGCACGTCGCGGCCGAGCGCGTCGGTGCCGAGCCAATGTACGGGCGAGGGCGGCTGCAGCCGCTTGGTCACGTCGACCGCCTCGAAGGGATACGGCGAGATCCAGGGTGCCAGGATCGCGATCAGGATCCAGAGGACCACGAGCGCCGCACCGAAGGCGGCGAGCCCGTAGCGCCGGCGCCAGCGGCCCCAGCGCCCGGCGGCCCAGGCGGCGGCTTCGTCGGAGACCGCGGTCATCTATTCCGCCCGCTCACGCGCGACGCGTGGATCGAGCAGCGCGTAGGAGAGATCGGTCAGCAGGTTGATCACGAGATAGACGACCGCGACCACCAGCGTGATCCCCATGATGCCGGGGAAGTCGAGGGCGACCGCGCTCCGGAACGTGTAGCGGCCGAGGCCGGGCCAAGAGAAGATCGTCTCGGTCATCACCGCACCGGTCAGCAGCACCGCGTAGGCGAGGCCGCCCAGCGTCACTACCGGGATCAGCGCGTTCGGCAGCAGATGTCCGATCACGATCTTGCGCTCGGTCAGGCCCTTGGCACGGGCGACGCGGACATAGTCCTGGGTCATCGCCTCGAGCATCGAGGCGCGGGTCGTGCGGGTGATCAGGCCGAGCGTGCCGGAGGCGAGAACGATCGATGGCAGGATCAGGTGGCCGGCGGCGTTGCGCCAGGCCTCCCAGTCGCCGGCGATCGCGGCATCGATCAGGAAGAGGCCGGTCACCGATGGCGGCGAGATCACGCTCAGGTCGATGCGGCCGGGGCCGGGCGCGATCTGCAATCCGCCGTAGAACAGGGCCAGCATGATGAAGGCGAGCCAGAAGGTCGGCGAGGAGACGCCGGCGAGCGAGAGGAAGCGCGCGAAGTTGTCGATCCAGGTGTCGCGGCGGATGGCGGCGAGCACGCCGAGCGGGATGCCGACAATCAGCGAAAGAAAGAACGAGATGGTGGCGAGCTCGACCGTCGCCGGCGCGTATTGCCTGATGTCGTCGAGCACCGGCCGCTGGGTCGAGATCGAGACGCCGAGGTCGCCGTTGAAGATCCCCCGAAGGAAGATCCAGTACTGTTCCCACAGCGGCCGGTCGAGTCCCCAGCGGGCGCGGTATCGCGCGACCATGTTCGGATCGGAGGCGGCGAGATCGCCGAGCTGCGCCAGCACCGGGTCGCCCGGCACCTGGTTGGCGATCAGGAAGACGACGAGTGTCGCCAGCAGGGCCATGACGGCCATGCCGGCGACGCGCATCACCAGATAACGGAACACCTTAACTCGTGCAGGTCAGCCGGTTCTCACGACGCCGGCTTGATCTGCGCCAGCTCCATCTTCCAGACGTTCGGCGTCAGCTTCACGTCCTTGATGTTCTTGTGCACGGCGACGCGATAGATCGGCTGCATCAGCGTGATGTAGTTCGCGTTGTCGACCAGGATGCGCTGGTACTTCTCGTAGATCGCCTTCTGCTTGGCGACGTCGTTCTCCGCCGCACCCGCGGAGACGAGATCCAGGAGCTCCTGGCTCGGTTTCCAGCCCATGCGGACGGCGACGCGCTGCACCGAGGCGCCGGTCCAGAGGTACGGGTTCGGCGACGGCGAGTTCCAGGGCGCGATGGTCGCCTGGCTCTTGGCGCCGTTGAACTGGGCGCGCCAGTTCACGTTGTCCATCGGCTTGAGGTTCATCTTGATGCCGACGCGCGCCACGTCCGACTGGATCTTCTGCGCCATCAGCTGATACGAGGTCGAGAAGTAGGCGGCGTTCGGATAGATCAGCTCGAACTCGAAGCCGTTCGGAACGCCGGCGGCGGCCAGCAGCGCCTTCGCCTTCGCCAGATCCTCCTTCGCACCGAACTCCTTGGTCTGCTCGACCGTGGTGCCGGCGATGCCCGCCGGCAGGAAGTTCGGCGGACGGTCGGCGAAGCCGCCGACCAGGCCCTTGATCAGCCCGTCGTAGTCGATCGCCGAGACCACCGCCTGGCGGGCTTCCTTCTTGGCGAGCGTCGCGTTCATCTCGGGATTGCTGGTGAGGCAGAAATAGAGCGTGTCGGTCGAGGCACCCTGGATCACCGAGACGTCGGCATTGCCCTTGAGGCTGTCCAGTTGCTCGGCCGAGAGGTTCATCGCGATGTCGACGTCGCCGCGGCGGACGGCCAGAAGCTGCGCCGCACCATCGGCGATGTGGCGGATGACGACGCGCTCGAACTCGGCGGGCTTGCCCCAGTAGTTGGCGTTCTTCTGCAGCGTGACGCTGACGTTCCGCTCCCAGCCGACCATGCGGTAGGGGCCGGTGCCGGCGGAGTTGCCGTTGAGCCAGGTCGTCGCCTTGTCGGTCTGGTCGGCGCCGGGCTCGGAGACCGCACCATTGGCCTTGGCGAGCTTGGCCGAATAGATCGCGAAGGACGGCGCCGTGAGATCGAGGAGCAGCGGCTCCTTCGGGTTCTTCATCGCGATCTCGACCGTCATCGGATCGACGATGGTGACCGCGCCCATGTTGGAGGCGTATGTCGCCGGCTGGTCCTTCACGTTGACCAGTCGGTCGAGCGAGAACTTCACGTCCTCGGCGGTCATCGGATCGCCGTTCCAGAACTTGACGCCCGGGCGCAGCTGGAAGCGCCAGGCGGTGCCGTTGTTGACGAGCGTCCAGGCGGTGGCGAGCGCCGGCTTGACGTTGACGAGGTCGTCGGCCGAGAGCGTCAGCAGGCCGTCATAGACCGCGCCATGGGTCAGCGGCGGGGTCAGGTCGGCGGAGCGCGCGGTGTCGTAGTTGCGGCCGTCGGAGATATCGAGGCCGACCACCAGCGTGGTCTTCTTCTGGGCATGGGCGGGAAGCGCCATCACGGCGGCGATGGCCGTGGTGCTGCAGAGCCAGACGAGCGTGTTCCGAATCATGGTGTCGGTCCCTCGAGGTCGGAGAAAATCGGACGATCGGAGCTTCGTCCGGCCGGGGAGGGGCCTTGCGAAACACCATCGCCGGGGATCGTGGGCGCCGCGGCTAAGCCGGTCAAGCAACAGCGAAAGTGCCTGAATTCCTGCCTGAATTTCCGGCAAGGCGCGGAGAACAAAACAGGAAATTTTCCGCTTGCGCCGATATGTCCCATTGAGGCATGGAGTGTCGCGCATTTTAACCAATTAACCCATGCTCGGTTGCGTCCGAGCACCCCATAGGGAAGGATCAAAAAAAATGAAACCTAGGGGGGAAGACAATGCCCATAGCCGGCAACTCGCTCGTATTGCAGTCCGAAGACGAGGCGTGGGCGCTCCTCCAGGAGCTGATCGCGAAAAAGCCTGGGTGGGCCGCGACGATCAAGACGGTGACCGTCACCGACTGGCCGGAACCTCTGCTTTATCTCCAGAATTTGCCCGTCAAAGGCGCGATCACACTTCCGATCATGGAAAGTCTTGGCGACTTTCAGAGAGCAGTTTGGCGAGGTTATTCTCAGTCTATATTTGGGGCGAAAGATATAAGGCGAGTTCCGCATGAAAAACGCAAGAAATTGCTATTGAACTTTGTAGTAAAAGATGGTAGCACTACAGTATCGGCGAATCCGACTGAATTTATCCAAACGGTGGCGAGTGAGGCGGTAAAGGCGATGACGGGCGAGCAGGTTCTCATCTTCCTGATCGCAACCGTGGTCCTGTATTTTGGGACCACGGCCTTCACGCATTTCCGCACGGCGCGTGAAGAAACCGAGCGCCGGAAGGTCGAGGCCGATCAGGCGAAGTTCATGTCGGCGCAGGAGACGGAACGCGCTCGAATTTTGGCCGAGGCCGTGAGGCAGGTTCCGCGGGTCGCTCCGATTGAGCAAACTGCCGGAAGAGGGATGATGGCGCTAACGCGGGCAGCGGCGGCTAGTGGCGGCGCGACGGTGCTGGGATCGCCTCTTGATGTCGATACGGCCGAGAAGATTCTCTCGGAGCCCAAGCCGGAAGGCGAGGGCCGCAAGATCGAGGGCATTTTCACCGTCGACACCATTGACGCGAAAGTTCAGGAAGGACACCGCTTCGAGTTCCGGGCGGCAAAGTCGGATGAAACGATTGATGCCGAGGTAATCCCGGTCCAGGTGACTGAGGCGGAGATCAACCTGCTTTGGGAGGCTTCTCGTAAGAAGTTCTCGGTTCGCGTTTCCATCAATGCGTGGGAAGTTGCGGGCAAGATCGAACGTGCCTTCGTTATGAAGGTTGAGAAGGTGTGATCCTATGAAGCGTCTCACGCTCCCCGAAGCCATTGAGAAGGGCAAGCTGCCCGAGTTCATCAAGCAGCAAGAGGGCGCGATCACGCGCGCCGAGACTGAGGAGGGCCGGTTTACCCGGCTCGCCGAGGCGATGATCCGAACGCCTGCACCAGAAGATCGAACATCACCGAAGGCGACCGACGAAGATTGAAGCGGTACTCGATCTCCCGCAGATAGAGCGGGAGGTACTTCGGCGAGACCCAGACATGCGTGCCCTTGATGGTGCGCTTCACGACGGCCCAGAAGCCCTCAATCGTGTTCGTGTGCGTGTCGCCTCGCACGTATTCCTTCGCCGCGTGGTTGACCGTCGAGTGACGGAAGCCATGCGCTGAGATGGCGAGGAAAGCCTTCGCCTCATCCGTCGCGATCCGCGTTCCCGGCTTCACGTTCTGGACGATGTGCGGGATCACGGTCGCCTCGTGACGGTTCGGGATGACGCGGGTGATGACCTCGCCGTCACGCTCGACGATCCCAAGCACCACAGACTTGTCGTCCTGGCCCCGCTTGTCCTTGCCGCCGATGAAAGCCTTGTCGGCTTCCACGACCGCGCCGGAACCGCCCAACATGCTGTCGCCGTCGACCGAGCCCATGTACCGGCGGATCACGGTGCCCATGCGCCAGGCGGCCTTGTAGGTGATTCCAAGCGCCCTCTGCAGCTCCTTGGCCGACACGCCGTTCCGGGTGGTGCAAAAGAGGAACATCGCGAAGAACCACGACTGAAGCTTAGTCCGGGAAGCCTCAAAGGGAGTGCCAACACAAGGATAGAGATGGTGGCCGCACCACTCGCACTCATAAGCCCGGCGAGCCTTAATCCGATAGTATTTCGTCTGGCGCGAGCACTTGGGACACTTGCCGGACAGGCCGTAGCGGATGGACATGACATGTTCAAGGCAGGCGTCATCGTCCGGGAACCGCTCGAAGAACTGCTTTATGGTGGTCGGCTTCTGGGCCATTGGGCTTGTCCCTCACTTCTGTACTTAAGGTACCGAAGTACGATACATGCGTCAAGGGGATATATTTGCGCTTGCGAGGCGAGAACAAAATAGGCACGATCGGTTCCGTTGCGCCGCTCCGGGCGCCATGGCAAGAGGGAACCCCATCCGATGTCAGCAGCTCTCCGAGTGGTCGAAAGGGACGGCGTGGACAAGAACAAGGCTTTGGAAGCGGCTCTCGGCCAGATCGAGCGCGCCTTCGGCAAAGGCTCGGTGATGAAGCTCGGCCAGCGGGCCGAGTCTCAGGAGATCGAGGTGATCTCGACCGGGTCCCTCGGCCTCGACATCGCGCTCGGCATCGGCGGCCTGCCGCGCGGGCGCATCATCGAGGTCTACGGGCCGGAAAGCTCGGGCAAGACCACGCTCGCCCTCCATGTCATCGCCGAGGCCCAGAAGGCCGGCGGCACCTGCGCCTTCGTCGACGCCGAGCACGCGCTCGATCCCTCATACGCGAAGAAGCTGGGCGTCGACGTCGAGGAGCTGCTGATCAGCCAGCCCGATGCCGGCGAGCAGGCGCTCGAGATCGCCGACACGCTGGTCCGCTCCGGCGCGATCGACGTTCTCGTCGTCGACTCGGTGGCGGCGCTGGTGCCGAGGGCCGAGCTCGAGGGCGAGATGGGCGACACCCATGTCGGCCTCCAGGCCCGCCTGATGAGCCAGGCGCTCCGCAAGCTGACCGGCTCGATCTCCAAGTCGCGCTGCATGGTCATCTTCATCAACCAGATCCGCATGAAGATCGGCGTCATGTTCGGCAATCCCGAGACGACGACCGGCGGCAACGCGCTCAAGTTCTACGCCTCGGTCCGTCTCGACATCCGCCGCATCGGCGCGATCAAGGAGAAGGAGCAGGTGATCGGCAACCAGACGCGCGTGAAGGTGGTGAAGAACAAGATGGCCCCGCCGTTCCGGGTGGTCGAGTTCGACATCATGTACGGCGAGGGCGTCTCCAAGGTCGGCGAGCTGGTCGACCTCGGCGTCGCCGCCAACATCGTCGAGAAGTCGGGCGCCTGGTTCTCCTACTCCGGCCAGCGCATCGGCCAGGGGCGCGAGAACGCCAAGAACTTCCTTCGCGACAACAAGGACGTCGCCCAGAAGATCGAGCAGGCGATCCGCGAGAACGCCGGCCAGGTCGGCGACAAGATGATGAGCGCGTCGGAGAACTTCGCCGCCAACGAATGATTGGCGGCATCTAGAGGTCGAGCGCGAGACGCGGCGGCCGGGCTCCTTTTGGACGGGGAGCCTGGACCGCCGCGTCCCATTTGGGGACCGCTAGTTCGCTTTCGCGATGTTCCAGTAGACCGGCAGCGGTGCTGCCAGGATCCCGGACAGCTTCGTCGAATATCCTCGGATCAGATAGAGCTGGCCCAGCGGCACGTAGGGCACCACCTCGTTGGCGCGGACCTGCACCTGCTCGGCGAGCTTCTTCTGCTCCCCCGCATCGGTCGCGTTCGCGAAGGCGTCGCGAAGGCGCTCGATCTCGGCATCGCAGGGCCATCCGAACCAGGCCTTGTCGCAGTTGGAACGCAGGCCCAGATGGCCGAGCGGATCGCTCATGTCGGGGCCGGCCGGCCCTGAGATGAACAGCGACCAGTTGGCCTTGGCGGTGCGGCGCGCGGTCAGCGTGCCCCAATCCATCATCTGCGCGTCGACCTTGAGGCCGATCTCCTTCATCAGCGAGCCGGCGACCGTCGAGAACACATGGGTCGGCGCGCCGTCGGTCGCGTGCAGCACGATCACCGGCGAGCCGTCGTAGCCCGACTCGGCGATCAGCTGCTTCGCCTTGGCGAGGTCCTGCTTCACCGAGCCGGTGTCGGTGAAGTACGGCGAGCTGCACATGTAGTAGGAGGGACAGACCTTGTAGAACTGCGGGTCGCTGACCAGCGCCGAGGTGAAGGTCTGCTGGTCGACCATGTAGCGGATCGCCTGGCGCACCTTCGGATTGTTGAAGGGCGGCGCCTCGTGGTTCATCCGGAACACCATCTGGATGCCGAAGGTGTCCTGCGGCGCCACCTTCACGTTGGGCCGGCGCGTCACCACCGGGATCAGGTCCGGCGGCAGCTCCTCGAAGATGTCGAGCTCGCCGGTCATCAGCGCGTTGGCGCCGGTCTGCGCGTCCGGCATGTAGAGCCATTCGACGCGGTCGACCTTCGCCTGCTTTCCGCCGGCGAGCCCGCTCGGTGCCTCGGATCGGGGCACGTAGCGCTCATTCTTCGCATAGACGACCTTGGCGCCGGGCGACCATTCGTCCTTGACCATTCGGAAGGGGCCGGAGCCGGTGACGTCGGTGAGGTTCTCGTTGGCGGGCAGCTTCGCCACGCGCTCCGGCATGATGAAGGGCACGATCGAGCTCGGCTTGCCGAGGGCGTCCAGCACGAGGCCCCACTTCTCTTTCAGCACGAGCCGGATCGTCTTCTCGTCGACCGCCTCCAGGGTCGCGGTCTTCGCCATCAGGAGCTGGCCGAGCCCGTCGCGCTGGCCCCAGCGGCGGATCGAGGCGACCACATCCGTCGCCGTCACCTTCTGTCCGTCGTGGAAGAGAAGCCCGTCGCGGAGCCTGAAGGTCCAGATGAGGCCATCGGCGCTCACCTGGTGGCTCTCGGCCATCTGCGGCCTGAGCTTCATGCCCTCGTCCGCCGCGAACAGCGTGTCGTAGATCATGTAGCCGTGGTTGCGGGCCATGTAGTCGGAATTGACGATCGGGTCGGCGGCCTTGAGGTCGCCGAACGGCCGGATCTTCAGCGTGCCCTGAGCTGACGCCGGCAGGGCCCAGGCGAATGCGGCGCCCGCGAAAGCGAGCGCCAGGAACCGACGGCACCTCATGCTATCCTCCCTTGTCTTCATTAAAACGTTTTACAAACGCTGCCACAGCCCGGACAGCGATTGCAAGCGCGCTTTCACTGGGCCATGGTGCCATCGCATAAGCCATGGGCGACGAACCGAAAAATCGTTTCGAGAAGCCGGTGCCGACGCTCCGCGAGGTGGCGCGGCTGGCCGCCGTGTCGGTGGCGACCGCCTCCAACGCCCTGAACAGCCCTGGGCGCGTCAGCGAAGAGCTGCGCCAGCGTGTCCAGCGGGCGGTCGACCAGCTGGGCTACGTGCCCCATGCCGCCGCCCAGAGCCTCCGGCGCTCGCGCGGCAAGCTGGTCGCGCTCATGGTGCCGAACCTGCGCAACCCGTTCTTCGCCGACCTGGTCGAGGCGGTCGAGCGCCTGGTGTTCGAGCGGGGATATTCGCTGCTGCTCTATTCGAGCGGCGAGGACGTCGAGGCCGAGATCCGGCATTTGAACCTGTTGCGTTCGTATCGGATCGACGGGCTGATCCTGGCGCCCGCCGGCCGCCGCGAGCCATCGCACTCGGCGACGCTGGCGGCACTCAAGGCGCCGGTCGTGCTGGTCGACCGCACGCTCGACGGCTTCGACGTCGATGCGGTCCAGCTCGACAACCAGATGGCGGGCCAGCTCGCCGGAAAGCACCTGGTCGACCTCGGCCACCGGCGGATCGGCGTCATTCTCGGCTCGTCGTCGGTGTCGGCGGGCCGCGAGCGCCTGCTGGGATTCAAGGAGGCGCTGGTCGCGGGCGGGGTCGTCGTCGATCCGGGCCTGATGCGCGAGGTGGGCCTGCGCGACTCCCGCGCCTACGACGCGGCGATCGAGCTGCTCGGTCGCCCCGACCGCCCGACCGCGATCTTCGCCGGCCACAGCCTGGTGCTTCTCGGCGTGATGCGGGCGATGGCGGAACTGGGGCTCCGCTGCCCCGACGACGTCTCGGTGATCGCCGTCGACGACTTCCCCTGGGCCCAGGCGATGCAGCCGCCGCTGACCATCGTCGCCCAGCCGGTGCCCGAGATGGCGGCGGCCTCGGTCGCCCTGCTGTTCGACCGGATCGAGGGGAACGAGGCGGCGCGCGAGCGCCGGAACCTGCTGCCTCCCCGTCTTATCGTCCGGGACTCGACGGGAAAGCCTCCGAAAGGCGCCTAGACACGTTCTAGACCTGCGGATAGAAGCATTTCCCCGGGTACGCCGATCTTCCCCGACCGCGCCCGGGCGAACTTCCGCTCAAGGGCCCGTGTCATGACTTCGGCGAACGACATCCGCACCAGCTTTCTGGAGTACTTCCGGCGCAACGAGCACGAGGTCGTCGCCTCGAGCCCGCTGGTGCCGCGCAACGATCCCACGCTGATGTTCACATCGGCCGGCATGGTTCAGTTCAAGAACCTGTTCACCGGCATCGAGAAGCGGAACTACGTGCGCGCCGCCACGGCCCAGAAATGCATGCGCGCCGGCGGCAAGCACAACGACCTCGAGAACGTCGGCTACACCGCGCGCCAC
>JAEULB010000099.1 GCA_016792585.1 Rhodospirillaceae bacterium | reverse complement strand
GGACGCCGCCAGCGCCGGCCCGTCGTTGACGCCGTCGCCGACCATTGCGACGATGCGTCCCTGCTTTCTGAGTTTCTCGACCTCGGTGACCTTGTCCTCGGGCATCACTGCGGCGATGACGCTGAGGTTGCCGAGGCCGGCGGCGATCTTCCCGGCGGCGCCGCGGTTGTCGCCGGTCAGCATGACGACGGCGATGCCCTGTCTCGTCAGCGCAGGGATCGCGTCGTGCGCGCTCGCGCGCACGGTGTCGGCCATGGCGACGAGCCCGGCGAGCCGGTTGTCGATCGCGACGAAGACCGCGGTCTTGCCCTCGCCTTCGCGCGCTGCGGCACCGGCGGCGAGCGGGTCGATCGCGATGCCGAGCGCGTCCATCCGCCGGCGGTTGCCGACATGGACGAGGCGCGCGCCGAACTCGGCTTCGACGCCGTAGCCCGGCCGGGCGCGGAGCTCGCTCGGCGAGGTCAACGCGAGGCCGTCTGCTTTCGCCCGCTCGACCATCGCGCGGGCGAGCGGATGCTCGCTGCCGAGCTGGGCGGATGCCGCATGGGTCAGCATCGTCGCCTGGTCGCCGCTCAGCACCTCGATGTCGGTGACTTGCGGCCGGCCCTCGGTCAACGTGCCGGTCTTGTCGAACACGACGGTGTCGACGCGGCGCGCGGCTTCCAGGGCCTCGGCGTCGCGGATCAGCAGTCCTGCCTTGGCGCCGGCGCCGACCGCGACCGAGACCGCCGCCGGCGTCGCGAGCCCCAGCGCGCAGGGGCAGGAGATCACCAGCACGGCGACCGCATTGATCACGGCCTGCACGACATCGCCGGTGAAGAACCAGGTGCCGAAGCCGCTCAGCATCGCGATCGCCAGCACGACCGGCACGAACACCGCGGCAATCCGGTCGACCAGCCGCTGCACCGGCGCCTTGGACGCCTGGGCGCGCTCGACCAGACGCACCATGCGCGCCAGCCTGGAGGCGGAGCCGACGGTGGTCGCCTCGATTTCCAGCAAGCCGGTGCCGTTGATGCTGCCGCCGATGACGGAGGTGCCGGGCGTCTTCGGCACCGGCCGGGACTCGCCGGTCAGCAGCGACTCGTCGACGTCGCTGATGCCGGTGCGGACGACGCCGTCCAAGGGCACGCGCTCGCCCGGACGGACCAGCACGCGCTGGCCGCTTCGGATCTCGTCGATCGGACGGTCGACGATCGTGTCACCTTCCTTGAGATGGGCGACGGTCGGCTGCAGCCTGGTCAGCGCGGCCATCGCGTCGCCGGCCCGGCGCTTGGCGCGGGTCTCCAGCCACTTGCCGAGGAGCACCAGCGCGATGACCACCGCACCTGCCTCGAAGTAGAGATGCGCGTGATGACCTGCGAGCCAGAGCCAGACGCTGAGGCCATAGGCGGCCGAGGTGCCAAGCGCAACCAGCGTGTCCATGTTCGCGGTACGGGCACGTGCCGCGCGGAAGGCGCCGCGATAGAAGCGTGCGCCGAGTATGAATTGCAGCGGCGTCGCCAGCGCAAGCTGGATCCAGACCGAAAGCCCGAGGCCGAGGATCATGTCGGCGACGAAAGGTGCGGCGAGCGCCAGCGCGAGCGCGACGACCAGCGGTTCGCGATCGGGCGGCTCCTGCTTCTTCGCGCCGTCGGGAATCGTCGCCTTGTATCCGGCCTGCTCGACAGCGGATGTCAGAGACTGCGGCGTCGCGGTGCCGGCCAGAACCTGCACGCGCGCCGACTCCGTGGCCAGGCTCGCCTCGGCCTTCAGCACGCCGGGCACCGCGGCCAGCGCCTTCTCGACGCGGCCGACGCAGGAAGCGCAGGTCATGCCCTCGATCCTGAGGTCGACCTCGTCGGTCGGCACGCCGTAGCCGGCTTTGCGCAAGGCGTCCGCGAGCAGGTCCGGCGCGACCTCGCGGTCGAGCGTGACGGTCGCGGTCATGTTGGTGAGGCTCGCCGACGCGGCTGTCGCGCCCGGAACCGAGGTGAGGGCCTTCTCGACCGAGCGCACGCAGCCGGCGCAGGTCATGCCCTCGATCGGGACGACGACTTCATGGGTATTCGGCGCGGATACGACGGTGGCGGTGGACATGGGACTATCTCCTGTCCCCAGGAGATAGTCCTTCCACCTACTGGAAGGTCAAGGAGACCTTCCGAACTATTCTATCGAAGGGCCGCGCAGGCCCGCTGGATGCGGGTACAGGCATCTTCCAGCTCCTTGGTCGAGGTCGCATAGGAAACGCGGAAATGCGGTGCGAGGCCGAAGGCCTCACCCTGCACCACCGCGACGCCCTCGGCGTCGAGCAGGTAGTTGGCGAAGTCGGTGTCGTTGCCGATCTTCTTGCCGTCCGGCGTCTCCTTGCCGATCAGGCCTTCGCAGGACGGATAGACGTAGAAGGCGCCTTCGGGGCGATGGCAGGTGAGGCCCTTAGCCTGGTTCAGCATGCTGATGACCAGGTCGCGCCGCTCCTTGAACGACTGGTTGTGCTTGGCGATGAAGTCCGTCGGCCCGCTCAGCGCTGCGACCGCGGCGGCCTGGCTGATCGAGGACGGGTTCGAGGTCGACTGCGACTGGATCGCGCCCATCGCCTTGATCAGCTTCTCCGGACCGCCGGCGTAGCCGATGCGCCAGCCGGTCATGCAATAGGCCTTGGAGACGCCGTTGCAGGTCAGCGTGCGCTCGTAGAGCGCCGGCTCGACCTCGGCCGGGGTGCAGAACTCGAAGCCGTCGTAGACGAGGTGCTCGTACATGTCGTCGGTCATCACCCACACATGCGGGTGACGCTTCAGCACGTCGGTCAGCGCCTTCATGTCCTTGCGGGTGTAGCCGGCTCCGGTCGGGTTCGACGGGCTGTTCAGGATCACCCACTTGGTCTTCGGCGTGATCGCGCGCTCGAGGTCCTCGGGCTTCATCTTGAAGCCGCTCGACTGCGGGCAGGGAACGAAGACCGGCTTGCCCTCGGCGAGCTCGACCATGTCCGGGTAGCTCACCCAGTACGGCGCCGGGATGATCACCTCGTCGCCCGGGTCGATCGTCGCCATGAAGGCGTTGTAGAGCACCTGCTTGCCGCCGGTGCCGACGATGATCTGGCCCGGCTTGTAGTCGAGGCCGTTCTCGCGCTTGAACTTGCCGGCGATCGCGGCCTTGAGAGCCGGCGTGCCGTCGACGTTGGTGTAGCGCGTGTCGCCCTTGTCGATCGCCGCCTTCGCCGCGAGCCGGATGTGCTCCGGCGTGTCGAAGTCGGGCTCGCCCGCCGCCAGCGCGATCACGTCACGGCCCGCCGCCTTGAGGTCGCGGGCCTTGCCCGAGATGGCGATGGTCGGGGACGGCTTGATGCGGCCGAGGCGGCTGGCGATGAAGGCCATGATGTCCTCTGGAAGACGGCTGGAAGGGCGGAAAAGCGGCGCACCCTAGCGGCCGGGGGCAGGGGGTTCAAGCGTGCAGGCGGCCGAGCCTTGGACTCGCCTCTGAGGCTCCCTATGTTCTAACCTTGTTCCATGCGGGAAGCCTCCTCCAAATACCTCGACGCCGTCGAGGCAGAGCGTAATGCGCCGCCGCTCTCGTTCCAGGCGACGGCCGAATCGCGGCCTTTTGTTTTGAAGAGCGATTATGTCCCGGCGGGCGACCAGCCCGAGGCGATCCGTGACCTGACGGAGGGCCTGAAGAAGGGCGAGCGCGACCAGGTGCTCCTAGGGGTCACCGGCTCGGGCAAGACCTTCACGATCGCACATGCGATCCAGAACGTGCAGCGCCCGACCCTGGTGCTCGCGCCAAACAAGACGCTGGCGGCCCAGCTTTACGGCGAGATGAAGAGTTTCTTCCCCGGCAACGCGGTCGAGTACTTCGTCTCCTATTACGACTACTACCAGCCCGAAGCCTACGTCCCGCGCTCGGACACCTATATCGAGAAGGACGCGTCGATCAACGAGCAGATCGACCGCATGCGCCACTCGGCGACGCGCTCGCTCTTGGAGCGCCGCGACGTGGTGATCGTCGCGTCGGTCTCCTGCATCTACGGCATCGGCTCGGTCGAGACCTACGGGCGCATGATCGTGGCGCTGAAGAAGGGCCAGCTGGTCGAGCGCCAGAAGCTGCTGAAGAGCCTAGTCGAGCTCCAGTACAAGCGGAACGACGCCGCCTTTGGCCGCGGCACCTTCCGCGTGCGCGGCGACTCGGTCGAGATCTTCCCGGCGCATTACGAGGATCGCGCCTGGCGCGTCTCCTTGTTCGGCGACGAGATCGAGGCGATTCACGAGATCGACGCGCTGACCGGCGAACGGACCGACGAGCTGGAATCGATCCGCGTCTACGCCTCGAGCCACTACGTGACGCCGGGGCCGACGCTGAGCCAGGCGGTCAAGCAGATCAAGGTCGACCTCAAGCTCAGGCTCGACGAGCTGACGGCGAAGGGCAAGCTGCTGGAGGCGCAGCGGCTCGAGCAGCGCACGCGCTTCGACCTCGAGATGATGGAGGCGACGGGAAGCTGCGCCGGGATCGAGAACTATTCCCGCTATCTCAGCGGTCGCGCTCCGGGACAGCCGCCGCCGACGCTGTTCGAGTACCTGCCGCCGGACTCGCTTCTCGTCGTCGACGAGAGCCACGTCACGGTGCCGCAGATCGGCGGCATGTTCCGCGGCGACTACAACAGGAAGTTCACGCTGTCCGAATACGGCTTCCGCCTGCCGTCGTGCATCGACAATCGCCCGCTCAAGTTCGAGGAGTGGGAGGGCATGCGCCCGCAGACGATCTTCGTCTCGGCGACGCCCGGCAACTGGGAGATCGAGCGGACCGGCGGCGTCTTCACCGAGCAGGTGGTGCGGCCGACCGGTTTGATCGATCCCGTGGTCGAGGTAAGGCCGACCGAGCATCAGGTCGACGACGTGATCGCCGAGTGCAAGGCCTGCGCGGCCAAGGGCCAGCGCGTGCTGGTGACCGTGCTGACCAAGAAGATGGCCGAGGCGCTGACCGAGTACATGCACGAGGCCGGCGTGAAGGTCCGCTACGTGCATTCCGACGTCGAGACGCTGGAGCGGATAGAGATCATCCGCGATCTGCGCCTCGGCGCTTTCGACGTGCTGGTCGGCATCAACCTGCTGCGCGAGGGTCTCGACATCCCGGAATGCGCGCTGGTCGCGATCCTGGACGCCGACAAGGAAGGCTATCTCCGTTCCAAGACCGCGCTGATCCAGACGATCGGCCGCGCCGCCCGCAACATCGACGGTCGCGCGCTGCTCTATGCCGACCGCATGACGGACTCGATGGATTACGCGATCGGCGAGACCAACCGCCGCCGCGAGAAGCAGCAGGTCTACAACGCCGCCAACGGCATCACGCCGGAAAGCGTGCGCAAGGGCATCGCCGACATTCTCGACTCCGTCTACGAGAAAGGCGACCGGGTGGTCGTCCAGGCGGCGGGCGAGGAAGGCGACGAGTTCGTCGGCAAGGACGTCCGCCAGGTCATCAATGAGCTCGAAAAACGGATGCGCGAGGCCGCCGCCGACCTGGAGTTCGAGACGGCGGGCCAGCTCCGCGACGAGATCCGGCGTCTGGAGGCGGTCGAGCTCGGATTGTCGCCGTCCGAGGCCGGACGCTCGCTGCAAGCCTCGGCGCCGAAGGGCGCGCCGCCGCAGAAGTCGAAGGGGAACTACAAGATGCGGGCGAAAATCAACGCCCCGATCCAGCCACGCCCCGGCAAGCCGAAGCGCGGGCGCTAGCGCATCAGGCTGGCATCGCGGGTCGAGAGGTAGAGAAGGCCCGCCGGCGGGTCGACCAGGTGCTGGATCAGTGCCACCGGCTGGAAATCGATCTCGTGCAGCCGCTCCAGCGGCGTCCACTCGTAGCGGAATCGCGGCGCGGCGCTTTTCAACGGCGTCTTCGGCGAGAGGCCCGGATCGAGGGCGCGGACGCGGAAGTAGAAGCCGTACTCGCGCATCACGTCGCCGCCGAGCGGAAAGAAGTTCTCGTTGACGATGACCATGCCCTCGCAGGCGACCGCGAGACCCATCTCCTCCTGGAACTCCCGGCGGACCGCGAGCTCCAGCGTCTCCATGTCCTCGAGCCGCCCGCCGGGCAGGTTCCAGAGATCGGTGCCGATCGCGTTCTCGAGGATCACCGCGCCGCCGGCGACGAGGATGCCGGCGACGCGGATCTGGGTCCTCACGCCGTCTCTTTCTCGAGGAAGCGCTCGGCGAGGCGGGCGAGGAAGCTGACGCCGACCGGGATCGCCTCGTTGTTGAAGTCGTAGTTCGGGTTGTGCAGCACGCAGTTGCCTTCGCCGGGGCCGTT
>JAEULB010000060.1 GCA_016792585.1 Rhodospirillaceae bacterium | reverse complement strand
GAACGGACCGACGCCGCCCAGCATCGGCGCGGTGTCGGAGGTGCTGGCGATGGACCGCACGACGCTGACCGCCGCGCTTAAGCCGCTCGAGCGGCGGGGCCTGGTCAAGGTCGTGCGCGACGAAAACGACCGGAGAAGCCGGCTGATGATGCTGACGCCGGCCGGCCGGCGCCTTCTCGCGAAGGCGTTCCCGGTATGGAAGAGGACCCAGGCCGCGGCCGAGAGGCTGGTCCAGGAAAGCGGCGCCGACCGCGTTAGGTCCGACCTGCTGGCGCTCTCGTAGCGCGCCGCGCCGACCATATCCGCGGGATATCGGCGTATCCGAAGAGAAGGACGCGGCCTTGCCGCGTTCGAGGTTGATAGCGTGCTGCGCCGGTAGCGGCGATAGGGAGAAGACAATGCTGAAGAAGTTCCTGGTTGGCGTCGCCGTCGTCGTGGCCGTGCTCGCGCTGGTGATCGCGACCAGGCCGTCTGAGTTCAAGGTTGCGCGCAGCGCGACGATCTCGGCCCCGGCGCCGGTCGTCTTCGGCCTGGTCAACGACTTCAGGAAATGGGGCCAGTGGTCGCCCTACGAGAAGCTCGACCCGGCGATGAAGAAGACCTACGAGGGCCAGCCGGCCGGCACCGGTTCGATCTACACCTGGGCCGGCAACTCCCAGGCCGGCGAAGGCCGGGCGACGATCGTCGACAGCAAGCCGAACGAGCTGATCCGAATCCGGCTCGACTTCGAGAAGCCGTTCTCCGGCACCGCGCATGCGACCTTCACCTTCAAGCCGGACGGCGGGAAGACCCAGGTCACCTGGGCCCTCGACGGCACCAACGGCTTCCTCGCCAAGGCCGTCCACCTGGTTCTCGACATGGACAAGATGGTCGGCGGCCAGTTCGAGGAGGGTTTCGCCGACCTCAGCCGGGCGGCCGAGAAATCGTCCTAGGACGGAAGAAAATTTGCGCGGGCCTGTCGATTCCGGCGAGCGCCGTTCGACATCGGAGGGAAGGGGGCGCCCGACGCCCCCGGATCAACCTGAGTCAAGAGAGGAAAACCATGTCCGTTCAACCGTATCTGTTCTTCAACGGCCGCGCCGAAGAGGCGATCGAGTTCTACAAGAAGGCGATCGGCGCCAAGGTCGAGATGCTGATGCGCTTCGGCGAGAACCCCGACAAGGGCAAGCCGTCGCCGGAAGGCTGCGGCCCGATGCCCGACGACAACAAGGTCATGCACTCGAGCCTCAGGATCGGCGCCGACGGCCTGATCATGATCTCCGACGGCATGGGCGCAGGCTCGCTCGAGTTCAAGGGCATCTCGCTGACGCTGCCGGTCAAGACCGAGGCGGAGTGCACCAGGCTGTTCAACGCGCTCGCCGATGGCGGCGAGGTGCAGATGCCGCTGGCCAAGACCTTTTTCTCGCCGCTGTTCGGCTGCGTCGGCGACAAGTTCGGCGTCTCCTGGATGGTCATCGTCGATACCCAGCAGAAAAGCTGATCGGCGGTGTCGATCCGGACCGGGGCCGTTCGACGCTAGGATAGAGAGCAGGGAAACGCCCTGGCTCCGGATACCAGGAGTGACCTTCATGCGGTTCATGATGCTGATGATCCCCGGCGGCTACGAGAAGGCCGGGGCCGACGTCCGCCCCGACGCCAAGGCGGTCGAGGCGATGATGAAGTACAACGAGGAGCTCCAGAAGGCCGGCGTGCTGCTGGCCCTCGACGGGCTCCACCCGCCGGCGACGGGCGTGCGCGTCACCTACAAGGGTGGCAAGCCCAAGGTCACCGACGGCCCGTTCGCGGAAGCCAAGGAAGTCCTCGGCGGCTACTGGATGATCCAGGTCAAGTCGCGCGAGGAGGCGATCGAGTGGGCCAAGCGGATCCCCGGCAGCGAGAACGAGACCGTCGAGGTGCGCCAGGTCTTCGAGATGAGCGACTTCGACGCCGACGTCCAGAAGGTCGTCGAGAAGTCAGACCTCAAGGACTTCAAGAACAAGAAGTAGGCTCGCAGCCACGCGGGCCCCCTTCCTCGACGAAGTCGGGGGAGGGTTCCGATGGTGAAAACAGTCTTCGTTTGCCGTAACACGGGCGTGCGATGCCCGTGGCTCCCGACATCAATCGCACCATCGACGCCGTCTGGCGGATCGAGTCGCCCAGGCTGATCGCCGGGCTCGCCCGGATCATGCGCGACATCGGCCTCGCCGAGGAGCTGGCGCAGGACGCGCTGGTCGCGGCGCTCGAGCAGTGGCCTGCGGATGGCGTGCCGGCGAATCCCGGCGCCTGGCTGATGGCGACGGCGAAGCACCGAGGGATCGACCGGCTCCGGCGGAAGACGCTGCATCAGCGGAAAGAGGGCGAGCTCTCCCGCGAGATCGAGGCGCAGCTCGCTGACGCGGTGCCGGATGTCGATGCCAGGCTCGACGATCCGGTCGGCGACGACATGCTGCGGCTGATCTTCGTCTCATGCCATCCGCTGCTATCGGCCGAGGCGCGGGCGGCGCTGACCTTGCGCCTCCTCGGCGGCCTCGCCACCGAGGAGATCGCGCGCGCCTTCCTGGTGCCCGAGCCGACGATCGCGCAGCGGATCGTGCGTGCGAAGAAGGCGCTGGCGGATGCCGGGGTGCCGTTCGAGGTGCCGCGCGGGCCTGAGCTCGCCGGGCGGATCGGCTCCGTGCTCGAGGTCCTCTACCTGATCTTCAACGAAGGCTACACCGCGACCTCGGGCGACGACTGGATGCGCCCGCAGCTTTGCGAGGAGGCGATGCGCCTCGGCCGCGTGCTGGCCGAGCTGGCGCCCGACGAGCCGGAGGTGCACGGTCTCGTCGCGCTGATGGAGTTGCAGGCCTCGCGCCTCGGCGCGCGCACCGGATCGAACGGCGAACCGATCCTGCTGCTCGACCAGAATCGCGCCCGCTGGAACCACGCGCTGATCCGCCACGGCCTCGGCGCCTTGGCGCGCGCCGAGAAACCGGGCCGCGCCGTCGGCCCCTACGTCGTGCAGGCGGAGATCGCCGCCTGCCATGCGCGCGCGCGGACCGCGGAGGAGACCGACTGGACACGCATCGCCGCCTTCTACGCGGCCCTCGCGATCCTGACGCCGTCGCCGATCGTCGAGCTCAATCGCGCGGTCGCGGTAGGGATGGCCGAAGGACCGGCCGCCGGTCTCGCGATCGTCGAGGCGATCGCGGGCGAGCCCTCGCTGAAGGCTTACCATTTGCTGGCGACGGTGCGTGGCGACCTGCTGGAGAAGCTCGGCCGCCTCGACGAGGCACGGGCCGAATTCCTTCGCGCCGCCTCCCTGACGCGGAACGCCCGCGAGCGTGCGCTGATGCTTCGGCGCGCCGGCGTCCTGCCCATAACATTTTGAATTACCTAAGTTAGTTTCCCGCACGGCGTTGTCACGCCTCCGAAGGCGGGTACCGAGGGTTATATCGGCCAATCCTGGCGAACCCCACTCGCCCCGTTCGCCCTTTCCGACGGCTTTCTAGCCAGTGGCGCGTTTGAGAACGCGCCGCGACGGAGGACCTGTCTCAATGTCAAAGAAGATTCTCGCCACTGCCGAAGAGATCCGCGCCGAGATTGCGCGCCGGATCGCCGCCGAGCCGACCGGCCAGTGCCGCGACTGCGTCGCGCCCATGCCGGTGCCGATCGAGCGGCGCGACGGCGTCAACTGGAGCGTCGATCACTTCCCGAAGCTGGTGCCCGGATGCACCGCGATCATCATGCGGATTCTCAGCAGCATGATGGACGCCTACGACCTCGCCGACGCCAACGGCAAAGCCCAGTAAGGGCGCACCTCGCTCCCGCCGACATCACGGACCGACGACGCCGCGTGCTCCGCGTCGCCGGCCCGTCGCGGGGCGCGAGCACGGCACGCGCATCGGCCTCGACAACCTGGCCGTCGCGCTGGCCGATACCAGGACCCTCATGTAAGTTGCCGCGCTCACGGGTCGGGGGACATCGTTGAATCTGGCCAACTGGGCGACGCGCTTTCGCATCAAGCGCCCGCTCAGCCGCAAGCTGAGGATCGCGCCGGAGGCCCTGGTCGACGGGATGGCGCCGCCGGCGCTCGGCCGTTTCGCCGCCGATCCGGACCTCGATCCGCTCGCCGGTGCCGTCGACTTCCTGCTCGCGACCTACGGCGGCGATGCCGCGCGGGCGCAACGCGCGTTGGCGCGCCTCGACATCGATCCGGCAGCGTTGTCGCGGCTCATGGCAGAGAACGAGCTTCGGAAGCTGACCGTCGCCTGCTTTCGCCGTGCGCTGGCGCAGGGCCGGCTTGACAGCGCCAGGGCTGCGCTGCTGCTCGACTTTGCCGAACGCTTCGACCCGGCCTTCGCCAGGCTGTCGCCGCCTCCGGCGCCGGAGGCGAGCCCAGACGTGCTCGCCTTCGACTATGCGAAGCGGTCGTCGGCCAAGCTTCGCATCGTGCTCCTCTGCGGAACCCGAGGCGTCACGCGCTCGCACGATCTCGGTGACCGCATCGCGTCGGCCTTCAACACGGAAGAAGCAGCCTGCACGATGCTGCCGGGCGAGGCGGATGCGAGCGAGATCGGGCCGAACGATCTCGTGCTGGTCGACGAAGGCACGATGTTCCGCAAGGACTTCGGCCGCCAGCAGGCGCATCTCGACAAGATCCGGAATGTCGCGAAGCGGATGGGCCGTCTGATCCCCGATCCCTGGGGCAAGGGCTTCCGCGAGCAGCTCGAACGCGGAGCCGATCGCTACGATTTTCACTGGGCGATGGCGCCGACGCTTCGCCAGGCGACGGCGATCCCGCCGGAGAAGTTCTGCCTGATCCCGTTCCCGACCGGCTTCGGCGCGCTGTTCGACGAGGCCGCCGCCGTGGCGCCGACGCCCGATCTCGGCTTCTGCGGCACGATCGAGGACTACAACGTCCACCGCTATTTCTGGATGTTGGCGGCTCTCGCCGGCGACACCGATCTGACGATCGACCTGACCAGCCAGCAGCCGGACGGGCTCGGCGTCGCCGAGAGCCTGAAGATCTATCTTGCCCGTTTGCTCTCGACCGGGGCCTGCCTCAGCCTGACCATGCGCTCGACCGGCGACCGGATTCTGGTTGGCCGCACCTTCGATGTCCTCAGGGGCGGGCGCCTGCTGGTCCAGGAATACACCCCCGATGCCCGCTACTATCTCCGCCCCGGCGAGGACTTCGTCGAGGTCCGGGACGCGGGCGAGCTCCCGGAGGTGGGCGAGCGGGCGCGGACGGGCGCATACGAGCCGATCCGCGCCCAGGGGGCCGCGACCTTCGCCCGGGCCTACTCCGACCAGGCGGTGATCCGCCATCTCGCGACCTGGGTTTGAAGGGCGTAAGCCTTTCGCGACCGCAGCAATTCCCCTATCTATAGGTCATGGCGCTTCCCGCCGTCGCCGAGACCTCTGAACCGATCCCGCGCTCAGGCCTTCGCGGCCGCGAGGGCCTGGTCGAGCCGCGCCGGATCGTCAACCGCAGGAAGCTGGCGGCCGAGTTCGACACGCTGGCTGACGACGGCAAGCTCGACCGGCCGGCGATCGTCGAGGTGTTGAAGCAGGCGCTGGCCGAAGGCCGCGCCGAGGTCGCCAAGCGTCTCGAGGCCGAGAAGAGCGGTCCCGCCTGTGCCGCCGCGACCGCCTACCTGATGGACCAGGTGATCCGCGTCCTCTTCGACGTCGCCGAGACGACGCTGTTCCCGGTCGCGAACCCGACCGAGGGAGAACGCCTGGCGCTGGTCGCGATCGGCGGCTACGGCCGCGGCGAGCTGGCGCCGTTCTCCGACATCGATCTGCTGTTCCTGCTTCCCTACAAGCGCACGCCAAGGGCCGAGCAGATCGTCGAGTCGATCCTCTACGTGCTCTGGGACTTGGGCCTCAAGGTCGGGCATGCGGTGCGCTCGGTCGAGGAATGCATCCGCCAGGCGAAGGCGGACATGACGATCCGCACCTCGCTGATGGAAGCGCGCTACATCTGGGGCGAGCAGAAGCTGCACCATGATCTCCGGCGCCGCTTCCAGAAGGAGATCGTCACCGGCACTGCGCAGGAATTCGTCGAGGCCAAGCTCGACGAGATGCAGAAGCGCCACCAGAAGCTCGGCGACTCGCGCTACGTGGTCGAGCCCAACATCAAGGACGGCAAGGGCGGCTTGCGCGACCTGCACACGCTCTTCTGGATCGCCAAGTACGTCTATCGCGTCGATGGCGTCGAGGAGCTGGTGCTGAAGGGCGTGATCACTGAGGCGGAGGCCCGCACCTTCGCCAAGGCGCATCACTTCCTGTGGACGCTGCGCTTCCATCTGCACCTGGTCGCGAAGCGGCCGGAGGAGCGGCTGACCTTCGACGTGCAACGCGAGATCGGCGGCCGCATGGGATACCGCGACCACGCCGGGTCGCGCGGCGTCGAACGCTTCATGAAGCACTACTACCTGGTCGCCAAGGACGTCGGCGACCTGACCCGCATCCTCTGCGCGGCGATCGAGAGCCAGAACCAGCGGCCGCCGCGCTTCCGCCTTCCCACCTTCTCGCTCCGCCGCCGAAACCTCGACGGCTTCGTGCTCGAAGGCGAGCGACTGGCGGTCACGTCCGACGACGCCTTCGCCAAGGACCCCGTCGCGCTGCTGCGCCTGTTCCACGTGGCGCAGGCAAACGAGCTCGACATCCATCCGCGCACGCTGCAGCTGGCGACCCGACATCTCGACCGGATCGACTCGAAGCTCCGCGCCAACCCGGAAGCCAACCGCCTCTTTCTCGAGACCCTGGCCGCGCCCAGCGATTCCGAGCGCATCCTCCGGCGCATGAACGAGGTCGGCGTCTTCGGCCGCTTCGTGCCGGACTTCGGCCGCGTCGTGGCGCAGATGCAGTTCGACATGTACCACGTGTACACGGTCGACGAGCACACGCTGTTCGCGCTCGGCATCCTGCATCGCATCGAGGACGGCAAGCTCACCCAGGACCACCCGCTCTCGGCCGAGGTGATCCACAAGGTGCAGTCGAGGCGCGCGCTCTACGTGGCGCTCCTGCTGCACGACATCGCCAAGGGTCGCGGCGGCGATCATTCCGAGCTCGGCGCCGAGATCGCGCGCAAGTTCGGCCCGCGCGTCGGCCTTTCACCCGAGGAGACCGAGTCCGTCGCCTGGCTGGTGCTGCATCACCTGGCGATGAGCAACACGGCGTTCAAGCGCGACATCAACGATCCGAAGACGATCTCCGACTTCGCGGCCCTGGTTCAGTCGCCGGAGCGGCTCCGCCTGCTGCTGTGCCTCACCGTCGCGGACATCAGGGCCGTCGGGCCGAACATCTGGAACAACTGGAAGGCGGCGCTGCTCCGTGAGCTCTACTGGCGGACCGAGGAGGTGCTGACCGGCGCCTCGCCGGGCGCCGGCAAGGCCGATCGCGTGCGTGCGGCGCAGTCAGCGCTTCGCGACGAGCTCAAGGACTGGACGGACGAGGCCTTCGCCCAGCACGTCGAGAAGGGATATCCGGACTACTGGCTCGGCCTCGACACCCAGACCCATGCGCGGCACGCGCGCCTGGTCAACCGCGCCGAGAAGGAAGGTGCGCCGCTCGCGGTCGACACCCAGGTCGATCCCAGGCGCTCCGTCACCGAGATCACGATCTACACCGCCGACCACCCTGGCCTGTTCTCGCGCATCGCCGGCGCGATCGCGGTCTCCGGCGCCAACATCGTGGATGCGCGGATCTACACGCTCGCCAATGGCATGGCGCTCGACACCTTCGGCATCCAGGACGGCGAGGGGAAGGCGGTCGAGCGCCCCGACAGGCTGGCCAGGCTGGCCGTGCTGATCGAGCAGTCGCTGAACGGCAAGCTGAAGACGCTGGAGGAGCTCGCCCGCCGCGCCCGGCCGACACGCACGCGGGCGCTGGCGTTGCCGCCGCGCGTGCTGATCGACAACAAGGCGTCGGCGACGCACACGCTGATCGAGATCAATGGCCGCGACCGTCCGGGCCTCCTGTTCCAGGTCACGCGCGCGCTGACTCAGCTCAACCTGCAGATCTCGACCGCGAAGATCTCCACATACGGCGAGCGCGTCGTCGACGTTTTCTATGTGAAGGACGTCTTCGGCCTCAAGGTCGAGCAGGAGCACCGCCTCGTCGACATAAGGGCCCGCCTGATCGAGGCGCTGGCCGAGACGCCGGCCGAGCCCAAGCGCCGCGCCGCGCCGGCCAAGGGCCAGGCGGCGTGAGCATCCTGCGAGTCTCGGCCTAGCCGATGCTCCTCCGCTCGATCGCCACCGTCGGCGGCTACACGCTGCTGAGCCGCATCGTCGGCTTCCTCCGCGACCTCTTCTTCGCGGCGATCCTGGGGGCGGGTCCGGTAGCGGACGCCTTCGTCGTCGCCTTCCGGCTGCCGAACCTGTTCCGCGCGCTTTCGGCCGAAGGCGCCTTCTCTGCCGCCTTCGTCCCGATCTATGCGCGCCTGCTGGTCGACGGGCGCGTAGCCGCGCAACGTTTCGCCGAGGACACGCTGGCGGCGATGGTGGCGATCCTTACCGTCCTCGTGGTGATCGGCGAATGGGCGATGCCGTGGATCATGCGGGGCCTGGCGCCCGGCTTCGCCGACAGCCCGGGACAGATGGATCTCGTGGTCGAGCTCGGCCGCATCACCTTTCCCTATCTGCTGCTGATCTCGCTGACCGCGTTCCAGGGCGCGGTGCTGAACGCGCATCACCGCTTCGCCGCGATGGCGGCAGCCCCCATCCTCCTGAACCTGGCGCTGCTCGCGGTGCCGCCGGTGCTGCTCTACTTCAGGATCGACGACGCGCATGCCTTCGCCTGGGCGGTGATCGGCGGCGGTATCCTGCAGTTCGTGTTCCTGGCCTATGTCTGCCAGCGCGAAGGCATCCGGCTCGTGCTGCCCAGGCCGAGCCTCGGTGCCGACCTTCGTCGTCTCTTCGCGCGGATGGGGCCGGGCGTGATCGGCGCCGGCGTCACCCAGCTCAACCTCGTCGTCGGCACCGTGCTGGCGACGCTGATCGCCGAGGGCGCGGTCTCCTATCTCTACTATGCGGACCGCCTCTCGCAGCTTCCGCTCGGTGTCGTCGGCACCGCGGTCGGCACCGCGCTGCTGCCGATGCTTTCATCGCAGCTCAAGACCAACCCGTCGGATGCGCTGATCACCCACAATCGGGCGATCGAGGCGGCGCTGCTGCTGGCGCTGCCGGCGGCGGCGGGTCTCGCGGCACTCGCCGAGCCGATCGTCATCGCGTTGTTCGTCCGCGGCGCGTTCGGCGTTCCTGAGGCGAAGGCGACGGCTCAGGCGGTCGCGGCCTACTCGCTGGGCCTCCCGGCCTTCGTCCTGGTCAAGGCACTGACCCCGGGGTTCCTCGCACGCGAGGACACGGCGACGCCGGTCAAGCTCGGCATGGTCGCGATCGCGGTCAACCTCGCGCTCAACCTCGCGCTGATGAAGCCGCTTGGCCATATCGGCATCGCGCTCGGCACCTCGATCGCCGCCTGGGTCAATGTCGCGCTTCTGTGGGGAACGCTCGGCCGCCGCGGTCACTTCGCGCTCGACGCGCGCGCTCGCCTGACGTTGCCGAAGCTCGTTCTCATCTCGGCGATCATGGGCGGGGTCGTCTGGGCGGCGCAGGCCTACATGCCGAAGGGAACGCTGGGCCTGGTCCTGTTGATCGCGCTCGGCGGCCTCGCCTTCGCCGGCCTCGCGCTTCTCACCCGAGCGGCCAGCGTGGCCGACCTGAAGCGAGCGTTCCGGAAATAGCCGCTACTTCCAGACCTGGCTTGCGATCCTGAGGAAGTTGCCGCCGAGAATGCCGCGGATCGCGGTCTCGTCGTACCCGCGGTCGACGAGTGCCTGGGTCACCTTCGGGAAGTCGTCGGGCGGGATGTAGCCGATCGCGGCCCCTTTGGCATATTGCCGCTCCGGCCAGTACGCGCGGTGCTTCTCGAGGAAGTCGCCGAAGTCGTCCTTCTTGAAGACCGTGTCCATGCCGATGCCGACATGCTCGGGCCCGATCTTCTCGACCATGTAGTCGATGTGCTCGACCAGGTGCTGCACGGTCGGGCCGTTGGGGCCGAGGAAGCGGCCGACGCCGGTGACGCCGACCACGCCGCCGGTCGCCGCGCACGCCTTGATCTGGTCGTCCCAGATGTTGCGCTCATGGTCCCAGAGCTTGCGGGAGTTCGAATGCGAGAAGATCACCGGCTTGGTCGAGACCTCCATCGCCTCCATCGTGGTCTTGTGGGCGGAGTGGGAACAATCGACCACCATGCCGACGCGGTTCATCTCGCGGATCACCTCGCGTCCGAAGTCGGTCAGGCCGACATTCTCGTCGTGGCAGCCGCCGCCGGCGAGGTTGTTGCGGTTGTAGGCGAACAGCATGTGGCGGACGCCGAGCTTGTAGTAGAGCTCGACCATGCCGACGTCGCCCTTGAGCGCGTTCATGCCCTCGATGTCGTAGGTGACGGCGAGCTTGCCTTCGCGCTTGGCGCGGTGGATGTCCTCAACGCGCTCGACCTGGACCAGCAGCTCCGGATGCTCGCGCACCCATTTGCGGTAGTAGGCGAGCGCATCCAGCCCAAGCTCCCACGGCGTCACGTCAAAGGAGACGTTGATCGAGAGGTAGTCGACGCCGGCGTTGAGCCAGCGGTCCAGCCCGTCGACCGAGCCAGGGCCGGTGAAGGCGAAGCCGCAATGGTCGTCCCAGACCAGCGCCTCGCGATGGATCTTGGCCGCCTTCTGCGAGATTCCCCAGGCACTGGTGTCGATGTCGGGCATCCAAACCTCCTCTTGCGTCAGGCGATCAGACCGCGTCCGTCCGGGGTTCGCAACAATTGACGCAAGCGGCCGAAGCGGGGATAAACGGCGGCCGCCCGTCCCAGGAGCCTCACGTGTCCGTCTCCCTGATCTTCTCCGGCATGCAGCCGACCGGAAACCTGCACCTCGGCAATTATCTCGGCGCGCTCAAGAACTGGGTGAAGCTCCAGAGCCAGGCGAAGTGCATCTACTGCGTCGTCGACCTGCACGCGATCACGGTCCCTCAGGATCCGAAGGAGCTGCGCTCGGCGACCCGCGAGGTGACCGCGGCCTACCTTGCTGCCGGCATCGACGCCGACAAGCACATCCTGTTCAACCAGAGCCGGGTGCGCGCGCATGCCGAGCTCGCCTGGATATTCAACTGCGTCGCCCGCATCGGCTGGCTCAATCGCATGACGCAGTTCAAGGACAAGGCCGGCAAGAACCGCGACAACGCGCTCGTGGGCCTCTACGCCTATCCGGTGCTGATGGCGGCCGACATCCTGCTCTATCACGCCAACGGCGTTCCCGTCGGCGAGGACCAGAAGCAGCATGTCGAGCTGACCCGCGACATCGCCCAGGCCTTCAACTCGATGTTCGGAGTCGACTTCTTCCCGCTTCCCGAGCCGATGATCCTCGGCGAGGCGACGCGGGTGATGAGCCTTCGCGACGGCACCAAGAAGATGTCGAAGTCGGATGCCTCCGACTATTCGCGCATCAACCTGACCGACGACGCCGACACGATCGCGCTCAAGATCCAGAAGGCGAAGACCGATCCGAACGCGCTTCCCGACGACGTGAAAGGTCTCGAGGGTCGGCCGGAGGCCGAGAATCTGCTGACGATCTATGCGGCGCTGGCCGACATCACGACGGCGGACGCGGTCCGCCAGTTCGCCGGCAAGTCGTTCTCGGAGTTCAAGAAGGCGCTGGTCGACCTCGCCGTCTCGGTGCTGGGTCCGATCAACGCCGAGATGCGCCGCCTCAAGGGCGATCCCGCCCATGTCGATGCGGTTCTCCGCCGCGGCGGCGAGCGCGCGGCCGAGATCGCCGAGCCGATCCTGAAGAAGACCAGCGAGATCGTGGGATTCCTCAAGGACTGAGGATGCACAGCGCTCTCGTCGTCCTAGCCTGCATCCTGCCGCCTCTGGCGCTGCTGCTGGCGCGGATGCCGGGACACGCGCTGATCAACCTCCTTGTCTGCGCCGGCGCGATCCTTGGTTCCGGCATGCCGGTGGTGGTGCTGGTGCTGGCGCTCGCGGCGACGGTGCATGCCGTCTGGCTGATTCACCGCAAGCGGCGCGCCGCTCAGGCGACGTAGCTCCAGATCGAGGCCAGCAGCGCGAGTGCCATCAGGGCCGAGGCGATCCAGCCGAGCCCCTTGAGCCAGAGGGGAATCGTCAGCGCCCGCTCGCCGTCGCCCGAGACCACCAGCATCGTCGCGAACATGATCGGCGCCGCCACGACGCCGTTGATCACTGCGGTCCAGAACAGAAGTGTCATCGCGTCGATGTGCAGCGTGGCGAGCGCGGCGCCGCCGAGCGTCGCGGCGCCGACGACGCCGTAGAATCCCGGAGCCCGGCTCGGCGGCAGCTCCAGGCCGCGGCGCATGCCGGAAATCTCGGCGACCGCATAGGCCGCCGATCCGGCGAGCACCGGCACCGCCAGCATGCCGGTGCCGACGAGGCCGAGCGCGAACAGAAGAAAGGTGAAGTCGCCGGCGATGGGCCGAAGCGCCTCGGCCGCCTGTGCTGCGGTCGCGATCTCGGTCACGCCGTTGGCATGCAGCGTCGCCGCCGTGGTGACGATGATGAAGAAGGCGACGAGGTTGGAGGCAGCCATGCCGATCCAGGTGTCGATCGAGATGTGCGCCAGATCGTCCTTGTCCTCGCCCCTCTCCTTGTGGCGGTGGCTGAGGCGCGATTCCTCGACTTCCTGGGAGGCCTGCCAGAAGAAGAGGTAGGGGCTGATCGTGGTGCCGAGCAGGGCCACGACCATCAGCAGCATGTCGCGATCGAACGAGAGAGTGGGAAGCAGCGTCGTCTGCAGCACCTGTCCCCAGGGGATGTCGACGCTGAACGCGACGGCGACATAGATCAGCAGCGCCAGGGTCAGGAACTTCAGGAACCCGGCGTAGCGGTGATAGGGAATGAAGATCTCGGCGACCAGGCAGGCCACGCCGAAGCCGACCGCATAGATCACCGACGGCCCGCCGACCACGAGGTTCACCGCCTCGCCCATCGCGGCGAGGTCGGCCGCGATGTTGATCGTGTTGGCGGCGAGCAGCAGCCCGACCAGCAGGGTAACCGCCTGCCGTGGCAGCCGCGTCCCGATGTTGCGCGCGAGCCCGCGTCCCGTCTGCCAGCCGATGCGGGCCGAGATGATCTGGATCGCCGCCATCAGCGGCAGGGTCAGGAACACGGTCCAGGTGAGGCCGTAGCCGAACTGCGCGCCGGCCTGGGAGTATGTCGCGATGCCGCTCGGGTCGTCGTCGGCCGCCCCGGTGATCAGCCCGGGGCCGAGCGCCTTCCAGAACCGTCGCGATACTCTCTTGCCGTCGCTCACCGTCAGTCTCTCAGCCAGGTCATGGGCCCTGCAGCAACCGATCGTCCTCGATCAAGGTTCCCTCGGCCAGCGCCGCGTCGATCGCGGCTCGGGAGAGTACCACCGCCGCATAGGCCTCGTCGGCGCGGCCGGCCAGGATCTCGGCATGCCAAAGCCGCCAGTGCCCGCCGAGCCTCGGATCGAGCTTGGCGTTGCGCGCATAGGCGGCCCCGCCGGCGGTCGCCTTTCGGATGAAGTGATCGCGCCCGCGGATCGGGAAGTGCCGGATCAGGATCTCGCGTGCGATCGCCGGCCGCGCCTCGGCCATCTCGGCGTTGTGGCAGCCCTGGGTCAGGCGGACGAGATCGGCTGCCCGCACCAGCACCTTCGGCTGGATCGGGCGCAGCAGCTCGGATTCGACCTCGGCTTTCGGAAAGACCGCAAGGTGACGTGCCGCCGTGAACGACCAGTCGTCCTCGCGCGCCGCAACCCGGTTGGCACGCCGGCAGAACATCAGGTTCGCCTCGGTCGCCGCGATCGTATCGCGCAGAGGGCCGCACCAGAACTCGTCGGCGTCGTTGGAGAGGACCCAGTCGGCACCGAAGTGCTCGCGGGCGATCGCCGCCATCTCTGTCGTCAGGCGCGCCTGGTCGAAGGTGTCGTCGCCGTCGTGGCGAAGATGCAGCGTGCCGGCGCGCTGGAACTCTTCCAGGATCTCGATCGTGCCGTCGGTCGAGCCGTTGTCGGTGGCGACGATGAAGTCGACGCCCGCGTCCAGGTGATGGCGGATGTTCGCCTGGACGATATCCGCCTCGTCGCGGACGAGGAGGGTCATCACGAGCTTCATTTCTTCGGCACGAGCATTCCCTTCAGCCGATAGAGCGCCTCCAGCGCCTCCTTCGGGCTGAGTTCGTCGGGATTGATGCGCATCAGCTCGGTCTCCGCCGCGCTCGGCTCGGCGCGGAGCTTGCCCGATTGCGGGCGGGAGGCGGCGAACAGCGGCAGGTCGTCGGCGAGCCTGGCCGCCGATCCGGCGCGCTCGCCGGTCTCGAGCGCGCGCAGCACCTCCTCGGCGCGGTCGAGCACGGCATTGGGCAACCCGGCGAGGCGTGCCACATGCAGGCCGTAGGAGCGATCGGCGGCACCGACCGCGACCTCGTGCAGGAAGACGACGTCGCCTTGCCATTCCTTGACCCGCATCGTCCGGCAGGCGAGCGCGGAGAGCCGCGACGAGAGCGCCGTCAGCTCGTGGTAGTGGGTCGCGAACAGGGCGCGGCAGCGGTTGACCTCGTGCAGGTTCTCCAAGGTCGCCCATGCGATCGAGAGCCCGTCGAAGGTCGCGGTGCCGCGGCCGATCTCGTCCAGGATCACGAGCGAGCGCGACGTCGCCTGGTTCAGGATCGCCGCGGTCTCGACCATCTCGACCATGAAGGTCGAGCGGCCGCGCGCGAGATCGTCGGCGGCACCGACTCGGCTGAACAGGCGGTCGACGATGCCGACATGCGCGAATTCCGCCGGCACGAAGGCGCCGATCTGTGCCAGCAGGACGATGAGGGCGTTCTGGCGAAGGAAGGTCGACTTGCCGGCCATGTTCGGACCGGTCAGGAGCCAGAGCCGCTGGGTCTCGGCAAGATCGCAGTCGTTCGGCACGAACGGATCGCCCGATGACGCCAGCGCCGCCTCGACCACCGGATGGCGCCCGGCCTTGACCGCGAAGGCACTCGACGCATCGACGATCGGACGCACGTGGCGGCGCTCGACCGCGAGCTCGGCCAGAGACGAGGCGACGTCGAGACGGGCCAGCGCGTCGGCGGCGAGCGCGACGGCCTCGGCCCGCGCCGTCACCTCGCCGACCAGATCCTCGAACAGGCGAAGCTCGACCGCGAGCGCCTTGTCGGCCGCGGACGACAGCTTCGATTCCAGCTCGCCGAGCTCGACCGTGGTGAAGCGCGCGGCGTTCGCCATCGTCTGGCGATGGATGAATCCCGGCCTGCCGATCATCTTCTCGGCGTGGTTCGCCGTCGCCTCGATGTAGTAACCGAGAACGTTGTTGTGCCGGATCTTCAGCGACGCGATGCCGGTCTCTTCCTGGTAGCGCGACTGCAGTCCGGCGATCAGCTTCCGGCTCTCGTCGCGAAGCAGCCTGAGCTCGTCGAGGTCGGAGGCGTAGCGCTCGGCGATGAAGCCGCCGTCGCGTGCGAACAGCGGAAGCTCCGGCGCGAGCGCCCGGCCGAAGCGTTCGACCAGCACCTGATGGTGGCCGAGATCGCGATTGATCTCTGCGATCTCTGCCGGCGGCTCTTTGAGTGCGGCGAGCCGCCGGGCGATGTCGCCCGCTGCCGCCAGCCCGTCGCGGATCGCGGCGAGGTCGCGCGGGCCGCCGCGGCCGAGCGAGAGGCGCGAGAGCGCGCGGGCGAGATCGGGGCAGCGCTTCAGCTGCGGGCGGAGATCGAGGCGGAGCGCTTCCTCGGCGATCAGGTGCTGGACCGCATCGAGCCTCCGGTCGATCGCAGCATGATCGGTCAGCGGTGCGGCGAGACGTTCGGCAAGCAGCCGCGCGCCGGCGCCGGTGACGGTGCGGTCGATCACGTCGAGCAGGCTTCCCTGGCGCTCGCCCGCGAGCGTGCGGGTCAGCTCCAGGTTCCGCCGCGTCGCCGGGTCGATCTCGAGCACGCCGCCGTCGCCCTGGCGCTTCGGCGTCTTGAGGCGCGGCAGCTTTCCCTTCTGGGTCAGCTCGACGTAGTCGACGACGGCGCCGAGCGCCGCCAGCTCCGGCCGGTCGAAGCTGCCGAACGCGTCCAGCGTGCCGACGCCGTAGAGCGCCTCGAGGCGCTTGCGGCCATTGGTCGAATCGAAGCGGGCGCCAGGCAGCGGCACGAGCGCGTTCCGCCACTCGCGGAGAATATCGGCTAGGCCTCCGGCCTGGATCAGACGGTCGGGGATCAGCAGCTCGGCGGGATCGAGGCGGGCGAGCGCGGATGCCAGGCTCCGCGCATCGACAGGGCGGGCGCCGACCTCACCGGTGGAGATCTCGACCCAGGCGATCGCCATCGCGCCTTGCGCGTCGGCGAGGGAGGCCAGGAAATTCGACCGGCGGGCGTCGAGCAGCGTCTCCTCGGTCAAGGTGCCGGGGGTGAGGATGCGGACGACCTCGCGGCGGACGACGGACTTGGATCCGCGCTTCTTGGCCTCCGCCGGGTCTTCCATCTGCTCGCAGATCGCGACCCGGAAGCCCTTCCGGATCAGGCGGGGCAGGTAGACCTCGGCGGCATGGACCGGCACGCCGCACATCGCGATGTCCTGGCCCTCATGCCGGCCGCGCTTGGTCAGCGCGATGTCGAGGGCGCCGGCCGCCTTGACCGCGTCGTCGAAGAACAGCTCGTAGAAGTCGCCCATCCGGTAGAACAGCAGCGCGTCCGGATGACCGGCCTTGATCTCCAGGTACTGCGCCATCCCCGGCGAAAGCTCGGCCGGGGGCGGCGGGCTGTGGTCCATCGGCATGGGCGAGATTTAGCGGAAAGCGGCGCCCGTGTCCCGGGGCGGGTGAGGGCGGGAGCCGAGCGCGATCGAGGCCCGGCCTGATGCGTAATGACGCATCGTGATCCATCCTAATTGATAGAGTGTTTACCGGCGCCGAGCGCCCGTGTCATAGGTCGGTCATGGCGAGTTTGACCGTCCTCAACGCGGTTCTGCTGTTCGGCGCGATGCTGGTCCTGGCCGGCATCCTGTCGAGCCTCGTCGCCAAGCGCTTCGGCGCTCCCCTGCTGTTGATCTTCCTCGTGATCGGCATGCTCGCCGGCGAGGACGGACCGGGCGGCATCAAGTTCGACGATTACCAGTCCACCTTCCTGATCGGCTCGCTGGCGCTGGCGGTGATCCTGTTCGACGGCGGGCTGCGGACCAAGCTGGTCACCGTCCGGGACGCGATGACGCCGTCGCTGATCCTGGCGACCGTCGGGGTGATCATCACGGCGACGCTGACCGGCGCCTTCGCGCTGATGGTGCTCGACCTCACCTGGCTCGAAGGCCTGCTTCTGGGATCGCTGGTCGCCTCGACCGACGCGGCGGCGGTCTTCTTCCTGCTCCGTTCCGGCGGCCTGGAACTCAAGCAGCGGGTGACGGCGACCCTCGAAGTCGAATCGAGCACCAACGATCCGGTCGCGGTGTTCCTGACCCTGCTGCTGGTCGAGATCCTGACCGTCGGCCAGGGAGAGGCGGACGTCCGCATCTTCGCCGAGCTGGCCCGAGCCTTCCTGATCGGCGGCGCGATCGGCTACGGCGGCGGCCGTCTCATCGTCTGGCTCACCAACAAGACCGAGCTGCCGCACGGGCTGCACCCGATCTTCGTGGTGGCCAGCGCGATCGCGATCTATGCGCTGGCCTCCGTGATCCACGGCTCGGGCTTCCTCGCCGTGTATCTGGCCGGCCTGGTCGTCGGCAACCGGCCGGTCCGCGCCTTCGCCAGCGTGCTGTCGTTCCACGACGCGGTCACCTGGCTCTGCCAGATCGTCATGTTCCTGGTGCTGGGCCTGCTGGTCACGCCGCACGAGCTGATCAAGTTCCTGGTGCCCGGCGTCGCCGTCGCGATCTTCCTGATGGTGGTCGGCCGGCCGCTCGCGGCACTGGTCTGCCTGCTGCCCTTCGGCTACACGCCGAAGGAGATCGCTTTCGTCGGCTGGGTCGGCTTGCGCGGCGCGGTCGGCGTCTATCTCGCCTCGATCCCGGTGCTGGCCGGCGTGTCTAACGCGGGCGTGTTCTTCAACGTCGGATTCTTCGTCGTGCTGATCTCGCTGGTGGTCCAGGGCTGGACTATCCGGCCGGCGGCGCTGCGCTTGGGATTGGCGCTGCCGCGGACGGCGCCCGAACCCAAACGCATCGAGATCGACCTTCCCGGCCAGCTGAAGCAGGAGCTGGTCGGATATCCGGTCCAGGCCGACTCCGCCGTGCTGGCCCAGGGGCGCGTGCCGAACTGGGCGAAGCCGGTGCTGGTGATCCGCTCGAACGCGATCCTGGAGCCGGCCGAGGCCGGGCGCCTGGTCGAGGAGGACTATGCCTACTTCCTGGTGCCCCTGAAGAAGGTGCAGCGGCTCGACCAGCTGTTCACGCCGGCGGCCGAGGCCGAACGCGACCGCGAGGCTTCGGGCGAGTTCCTGCTCGAAGGCTCGGCGCCGCTGGGTCAGGTCTGCCAGCTCTACGGCATCGAGCTGCCCGAGGGCGAGCGGGCGGAGGAGACGATCGCCGACTTCTTCGCCTTCCGCTTCGAGGGCGCTCCCCGGATCGGCGACCATCTGGGCCTGGGACCTGCGGTGCTGGTGGCAAGGCGCACCGAAAGCGGCCGCGTCGTGCTCGCCGGCCTGCTGGTCGACGAGGACGAGGACGAGGACGAGCCGCGCCGGCCCACTCTCAAGGAATTGACGACGCGGCTGCGGCGGAAGCTGCGCTTCTCCTGATCATGCTGCACTGCGGCTAAACGCTTGTTCGGGCAGGCCATTTGCGCTCGGGGCCGGTCCTGCCCCACAATGCTTCCCCTCTTCAAGAAAAAGCCTTCCGGGAGAAGCGTCCATGGAATCCAACAATCGCGTCACCGAGCAGGAGGCGCTGGATCTCCATGCCCACGGAAAACCGGGGAAAATCGAGATCGCGCCGACCAAGCCGCTGACCACCCAGCGGGATCTCTCGCTGGCCTATTCGCCGGGCGTCGCCTGGCCCTGCCTCCACATCGCCAAGGACCCGGACAAGGCCTACGACTACACCGCCAAGGGCAACATCGTGGCGGTGATCTCCAACGGCACCGCGGTCCTCGGCCTCGGTGACTTGGGACCCCTCGGCGCCAAGCCGGTGATGGAAGGCAAGGCCGTCCTCTTCAAGCGCTTCGCCGACATCGACGGCATCGACCTCGAGGTCGACACCAAGGACGTCGACCAGTTCGTCAATTCGATCCGCTACCTCGGGAAGACCTGGGGCGGCATCAACCTGGAAGACATCAAGGCGCCGGAGTGCTTCATCATCGAGCAGCGGCTTCGCGAGCTGCTCGACATCCCGGTCTTCCACGACGACCAGCACGGGACCGCGATCGTCGCGGCCGCCGGATTGCTGAACGCGCTCGACGTCACCGGCCGCTCGCTCAAGTCGATCCAGATGGTGGTGAACGGCGCCGGCGCCTCCTCGATCGCCTGCATCGAGCTCCTGAAGGCGATGGGCCTGCCGCACGACAACGTGGTGATCTGCGACACCAAGGGCGTCGTCTACCAGGGCCGCACCGACGGCATGAACCAGTGGAAGTCGGCGCATGCGGTGAAGACCAAGGCGCGCTCGCTGGAAGACGCGATGAAGGGCGCCGACGTGGTCTTCGGCCTTTCCGCCAAGGGCGCGATCAGCCAGGCGATGGTGAAGTCGATGGCGGCGAAGCCGATCGTCTTCGCGATGGCGAATCCAGATCCGGAGATCACGCCCGAGGACGCGCGCGCGGTGCGGCCGGACGCGATCATCGCCACGGGGCGCTCGGACTACCCGAACCAGATCAACAACGTGCTGGGCTTCCCCTACATCTTCCGCGGCGCGCTCGACGTGCGGGCGAAGACCGTCAACGACCAGATGAAGATCGCCGCCGCCAAGGCGCTGGCCGAGCTCGCGCGCGAGGACGTGCCCGACGAAGTCGGCCGCTCCTACTCGGGTCGGAAGCTGAAGTACGGTCCCGAGTACCTGATCCCGACGCCGTTCGATCCGCGCCTGATTGCGCATGTGTCGTCGGCGGTGGCGCAGGCGGCGATGGACTCGGGCGTCGCGCGCAAGCCGATCTCCGACATGCGCGGCTACCGTGCGCGCCTTTCGGCGCGGCTCGATCCGACCGCCGCCAGCCTTCAGGGCATCTTCGAGAAGGTGGCGGCGAACCCGAAGCGCGTCGTCTTCGCCGAGGGCGAGGAGGAGCGGGTGATCCGCGCGGCGATCACCTTCCGCAACGCCGGCTACGGCAAGCCGATACTGGTCGGCCGCGAGGAGCGCATCCAGGAGACGATGAAGACCGCGGGCCTCGACGGAACCGGCATAGAGATCCACAACGCGCGCCTCTCCAGCCACAATCAGGAATACACCGACTTCCTCTACAAGCGCCTGCAGCGGTCGGGCTATCTACGCCGCGACTGCCAGCGGCGCGTCAACCAGGACCGCAACGTCTTCGCTGCCTGCATGGTCGCGCTCGGCCACGCGGATGCGATGGTGACCGGCACCACGCGCAATTTCTGGACCTGCTATCAGGACATCAGCCGCGTGATCGACCCGAAGCCCGGCGAGCGCGCCTTCGCGGTCTCGATCGTGGTCGCGCGCGGCCGCACCGTGTTCATGTCGGACACCTACATGCACGAGCTGCCGTCGCCGGAGGAGCTCGCCGACATCGCGATCCAGACTGCCGAGAAGGCCCGCCAGATGGGGCACGAGCCGCGGGTCGCGCTGCTGTCGTTCTCGAACTTCGGCAATCCGAACCGCGAGAAATCCTACCGCATCCGCGACGCGGTCGAGGCGCTGGACAAGCGCAAGGTGAGCTTCGAGTACGACGGCGAGATGTCGGCCGACGTGGCGCTCGACGACGAGCTGCGCAAGCTCTACCCGTTCTGCCGCCTGACCGGCCCCGCCAACGTGCTGATCATGCCGGCGCTGCACACCGCCAACGTCGCCTACAAGCTGATGCAGAAGCTGGGCGGCGCCACTGTCATCGGTCCTCTGATCATCGGGCTTTCGAAGCCGGCGCAGATCGTGCAGATGGGCGCCACCGCCTCGGACCTGGTGAACTCGGCGGCGATCGCCGCCTACGACGCGATCAAATGAGCCCGCTTCGGCTCGGCGTCCTCGGCGCCGCCAACATCGCGAAGCTGTTCGCGCGCGGCGTCGCCGGCTCCCCGCTCGTCTCGGTGGACGTGGTGGCCAGCCGCGACGCCGCGAAGGCGGCGGAGTTCGCCAAGGCCGAGTCCATCCCCCGCTCGCACGGCTCCTACGAGGCGCTGCTCGCCGACCCGGCGATCGAGGCGATCTACATCCCGCTGCCCAACGACCTGCATGCGGAATGGGCGATCAAGGCCGCTGCGGCCGGCAAGCACATCCTGTGCGAGAAGCCGCTGGCGATGGCCGCGGCCGAGGCGCGCGCGATGTACGCCGCCGCCCGCACTCACGGCGTTCATCTCGTCGAGGCCTATCCCTACATGTCGCAGCCGCAGACGTTGCGCATGCGCGAGCTGCTGGCGGAGATCGGCCGCGTGCAGCTGGTCACCGCGATGTTCGGCTTCTCGCTGACCACGCCGGAGGGCAGGCCGCTCGGCGATCCCGCCAATATCCGGCTCAATCCCGCGCGGGGCGGCGGCGGCCTGCGCGACGCCGGCACCTATTCCATGAGCCTCGCCAGGATCGCCGTGGGCGAGCGGCCCTCCCGGGTGATGGCCAGCGCGAAATGGACGGAGAGCGGCGTCGACCGGGTCATCGCCGCGACCGTCGAGTTTCCCTCTGGCGCGCTGGCACAGGTCTCCTGTCACATGTCGGGTGCCTTCCATCGCTCGGCCGTCATCGTCGGCGAGCGGGGCGTGATCGAGACGAGCTATCTCAACCACGGCCCCGACGGAAAACTGTCCTTGAACATCCGCCGCGGCACCCTCGGCACGGTGCCCCTGGAGAGGCTGGAGGTCGAGGGCGTGAACGGCTTCCGCGCCGAGGCGGAAAGCTTCGCCCGCCTGGTGCGCCAGGGGCCGGCGCACTGGAACGGGGCCAGCGAGGCCGAGTCGATCGACATCGTCCTGGCGCTCGATGCGATCGCCGCCTCGGCACGCAGCGGCGGCTGGGAGACGGTGGCGGCTTAAGGCTGCGGTCCCCGTGCGTTCGGGGTCACTGGTCCAGCCTCATGCGAAGGAGAAGCGTCCGCCGCGTCCGGCTTCGAGCGCGCGCCGGTAGACCGCGGCGGCGCTGGCGACGTCCTGGATCGCCGTGCCGGTCGAGTCGAAGATCGCCACCTCCTCGCCGGTGCGGCCGGGCCTTGCACCGACAACGACGTCGGCGAGCTCTGCATGAACCTGGTCGCGCGTCATCGCACCGGCGGCGATCGCGTGATGCAGGTCTCCCATGACCAGGCATTGATCGAGGACATCGGTCACGACCTTGGCCCGCGCCATCAGCCTCGGCGCGATCTCGCTCTTGTCCGGATTGTCGGCGCCGACGGCGGCCACGAAGCTTCCGGGCGCGACGTCGTCGACGTCGAGAAAAGCGCTGCGCGAGGTCGTGCAGGTGACGACGATCCGGGCCGGCAGCGTCGCCTCGCGTACCGAGCCGACGGAATCGCAAGGCAGGCCGAGCGAGCGCGAGGTGTCTCGGGCGAAGGCGGCTGCCCTGACCAGGTCGCTGTCGAAGACGAAGCAGCGCTCGAACGTGAAGCCATGCATCAGCGCGTCGATCTGGGGACGCGCCTGGGCGCCGCAACCGATCACGGCGAGCGTGGTCGATGTCGGATGCGCGAGATAGCGTGCTGCCAGCGCCGTCGCCGCCGCCGTGCGGCGCAAGGTGACCTCGATCGAGTCGAGGACGGCGAGCACGACGCCGTTCTCCGCGTCGCAGAGCAGGATGACGCCCTGGATCGTCGGCAGGCCGCGCCCGGGATTTCCTGGAAAATTGCCGTTCAGCTTCAGCGCGACCACCCTGCGATCGCCCATCAGCGCCGCGCCTTTGGCATGGAAGCCGCCGCCGGGAGCCGCGATGTGCAAGGGCGGAGGGGAATCCACCTTTCCCGTGCGTGCCGCGCGGAATCCCGCCTCGACCGCCGAGAGATAGTCGGCGGGCGACATCAGGCGCGCGATGTCGGCGCGCGAAAGCAGCAGCGCACCTTGTGCGGCGGCTGTGCCTCCGCCGCCGGTCAGTGCATCGAAGATCTGATCGTCCGATGGTTTCGCCATGCGCGCTCCTCCCGGATCGGGATCGGAGCGGGTCTTGGACGGAAACCGTCTTAAATGGGCGCCCGCAGTCGGCCCAGACGGCGCTTATGCCACGGGCATGGGCCGGCCGGCAAGCCGCCTACAAGACTAGCCACGCAGCCTGCGGTCACGTCCGCCTGTCAGCGATTGGTCGCTGCGCTATCCTCTCCAGGGGCATAGGTTATGGAAGTGAGCCCCACCGGTATCCACCTCACATCTCCGCGGCCATGACGTCCTTCGCCGATCTGATCCAGCAGGGCACCGCGAACGCCTGGCTCTTCGTGCCGAGCGCGATCCTGCTGGGCGCCCTGCACGGGCTCGAGCCTGGCCACTCGAAGACGATGATGGCCGCGTTCATCGTCGCGATCCGGGGGACGGTCTGGCAGGCGGTGCTTCTCGGCCTGGCGGCGACCGTCTCGCATACCGCCGTGGTCTGGGCGGTGGCGATCGGCGGCATGTATCTCGGCCGGAACCTCGATGCCGAAACCAGCGAGCCCTATTTCCAGATCGCCTCCGCGGTGCTGATCGTCGCGATCGCCGTCTGGATGCTGTGGCGCACCTGGCAGGATCAGCGGCAGGCGCGCCTAGAAGGTAACGGGCATGGGCATGTCCACGACCATGACCATCATGGCGGAGACGTCCGCCGCATCGACACCGGGCACGGCATCCTCGCGATCGAGGTCTTCGAGCAGGGCGTGCCGCCGAAGTGGCGCGTCCGCTCCGAGCGCGGGCAGCGCTGGTCGGCCGAGGAGGTGACGATCGAGACGGAGCGCACCGACGGTCGCCGGCAGGTGTTCACGTTCGCCGACTTCGGCGGCTATCTCCAGTCCGTCGAGGAGATCCCGGAACCCCGCGAGGTCATGGCCCGGGTGCGCCTCACGCATGGAGGCCACGTCCACGACTACGACCTCGCCTTCGTCGAGCACGCCCACGGCACCGACCACATGCGCGAGGAAGTTCGCGGCCTCGATGTCGCGACCAGCGGCTTCCAGGACGCGCATCAGCTGGCGCATGCCAACGACATCCGCCGCCGCTTTGCCGACCGCAACGTCACGACCTGGCAGATCGTCCTGTTCGGGCTGACAGGCGGCCTCATTCCCTGCCCGGCTGCGATCACCGTGCTGCTGCTCTGCCTCCAGCTCAAGGCGATCACGCTCGGCGCGGCCCTCGTGCTCTGCTTCAGCATAGGCCTCGCCTTGACGCTGGTGATCGTCGGTGCCGCCGCCGCCCTGAGCGTGCGGCACGCCGAGCAGCGATGGTCCTGGTTCAGCGCGTTTGCGCGCCGCGCTCCCTATGCGTCGGGCCTGCTGATTATCGCCATCGGAGTCTATGTCGGCCTCCAAGGATGGTCCGCCCTCCATGCCTAGCGAAGCGAATGCCCACTTCCCACCGGGTGACGGATGCCGATAACCCGAGGCGGCCCCTATTCCAGACGGCTGACGATCGTGCTGATCGCGGCCGCCGTCATAGCTTCGCTGGTGATGATGTGGGGATACTGGACCGGAGTCTTTACGCTCGCGAGCTGACCCCGCGTGAGGCTCCATCCTGCGCGACCCCGAAGACTAGGCCGCGCCCTTCTCCGGCAGCGCCTTGGAGATGATGCTCTTCAGGCCGTCGATGAGCGCGCGCTCGGTCGGGCCGCCCTTGCCCTTGACGTCCTTGCCCATCAGCAGGCGCAGCGCCTCGACATGGAACTGCACGGCCGGCAGCGCCGTCTTCGGGTCGTCGGCAAGGCGGCGGTTCGCCTTCTTCAGGTCGTCGAGGAAGTCGACGAGCGAGGTCGCCACTTCCGTCACCAGCGGATAGCCCATGGTGGCGGCCTGGCCCTTGAGGTTGAGGCCGACGCGCATCAGCTCGGGCCGGAACTCGTCGGCCTTGGCGGGGGCATCGCGCATCGCGGCTGCGATGCCGGCGATCTCGTTGACGTCGGCATTGGCGACGTCGGCGTAGTTCCTGGCGGCCTTGGCGACCACGGAGGTCCCGGCCTCGACCATCTCCTCCATGGTCTTGCCGCCGGGGGCGGACGCGCGGATCTTCAACAGGTTCGGCGGCGTGAAGACTTCCGCCTTCGCCACTTCGCCTTCCACGGTCTTCTTGTCGTCTCCCGTCGTCATCGCTGCTCCGCTCTCAGGCCGCGTTCTTGCCGGCGTCGTCGTCGTCCGTCAGAAGCGTCTTGATCTCCTCCTGGGTCAAAGCACCGCCCGGCGGCAGTCCCTCCGGAAGGGGCGGCGTCTCGCCGGTCACCGGCTGGGCCGGCTGCGGCACGCCGCGCCGCTCCTGCCCCTGGAAGGCCTGGTCGGCATGACGGCGCCGATCGGGGCCGACGAACTTGGCCGAGCGCACGAAAGCCCGCTGGTTGTCGATCACCGAGCAGAAGCGCATCAGCAGCGTCTTCGCCGAGATCGGCTTCGCCAGGAATTCGGTGACGCCGGCGTCTCTCGCCTTCTTGACCTGGCCGAGCTCGGTGTGGGCCGAAACCATGATGATCGGCAGGAACGGGTTCGGGGTCTCGGGCGAGGTCCGGATCGTCTTGGTGAACTCGAAGCCGTCCATCGGTGCCATCGGTCCGTCGATCAGCACCACGTCGACATGCCGCTCGCGCATGTGGTTCATCGCGGTCTGGCCGTCGGTCGCCTCGTAGATGGTGCGGAAGCCGTAGCTCCGCGCCAATCCCACGAGCAGGCTTCTCATGTACTTGCTCGGATCGGCGATCAGCAGACTGATTCGCTCAAAATTATAGGTCGCGGTCACCGTTGTCCGATCCGAGGGTCGCGGAGACGCAGCATTTGGCAGCGGCCGAAACCGTCACCAACACCCGTATCTAACGTTGAAATCTGCCCTGTTGTCGAGTGCTTTGGGAAATTTAGGGAAGGTTTTGTAATATTAACAATAAATAGAATGTAGATTGCGAAGCAATGGCGACCGCCCACCACATCCTGCTTGCTGCGATCGAGGCGGTCCTCGGTCCGGGCAGCGACGTCGGGCGGTATCTCGGCCGCGCAATGGAGTCGGACGACCCGCTCGACCTGCTCCTTGCCGAGGCGGCATTCCAGGATCTCGATCCCGGTCAGAAGAAAGCCATTCAACTGAGAGTCGATCAGGACGCCGACAGCGAGATCCAGCGCCGGCGCGGCAACCGCTGATCAGGCGGCGGAGGCCTGCGTCTCGGTGAGCAGCGCGTAGATCGCGTCCGCGCTGTCGCAGCCGCGGAGCTTGGCGCACATCGACCTGTCGCGAAGCAGGCGCGAGACCCGCGCCAGCGCCTTCAGGTGATCGGCTCCCGCCGCTTCGGGCGCGAGCAGCAGGAAGATCAGGTCGACTGGCTGCTCGTCGACCGAATCGAAGGGGATCGGCTTGTCGAGACGCGCGAACAGCCCGACCAGCCGGTCGAGCTTGGCGAACCGGCTGTGCGGAATGGCGATGCCCATGCCGACGCCAGTGGTGCCGAGGCGCTCGCGCTCGATCAAGGCGTCGAAGATCTCGCGTTCGTCGAGCCTGGAGAGATCCGCGGCCTTCTTCGACAGTTCCTGCAGGGCCTGCTTCTTGCTCGTCGCCTTCAGGCTCGGCACGACACCGGCCGGGGTGACGAGATCGGCGATCTCCATGACGCGCTGTCCCAAACCCATGAGTCCCTAAGCTTCCCGCGATACCCCTGCGACAACCCCGGCCGCTGCCGGGCGGGCCCGGTCGGCTGGTTATTAAGTATTTGTTTTCGAAGGACTTTTATCTGTCCGCCGTGGCGCTCTTCGCAACCGTTCGCCGCCTTCCCTCCGATCAACTCGGACAGGGGTCCGGCGGCGGCGGCGGACCATAGTGAGGGGGTCCCCCCAAGTCAAGCGCGCCTGATCCGCTGGCTTTTACCGGCCTGACTGCGAGGACCAGTCGCTCTTGAACTCGCCGTGAAGCGTGAGGCCGCCGCAGGCGTAGATCGTCTGGCCGGTGATGTAGGAGGCCTCGTCGGATGCGAGGAAGGCAAAGACGGCGGCGATCTCCTCGGGGCTTCCGGCGCGGCCCATCGGGATATGCGCCTCGACCGCGCGCCGCTTCTCAGGGTCCCCGGTCCATCCGCGATTGAGCGGCGTCTCGATCGCGCCCGGCCCGACCGCGTTCACGCGGATGCCGCGGTCGGCATACTCGAGCGCCAGCGTGGCCGTGAAGTTGCCCATGGCCCCCTTGCTCAGCGCGTAGGCGAGGTAGCCCGGCTTCGGCACGATCTGGTGCACGCTCGAGTTCGAGAGCACGACGCCGGGCCGCCCGGCATTCAGGAAGTGGCGGATCGCGGCCTGCGCGCAATGCCAGGATCCCATCAGGTTCACGTCGAGGATGCGGCGGAGCTGCGCCTCGTCGAGATCGACGCTCGGCGAGTGCGCCTGGATGCCGGCGTTGTTGACCAGGATGTCGAGGCCGCCCATCGCCTCGATCGCCGTCGGCATCATCGCATCGACCTGGTTCCTGTCGGCGACGTCGGCCTCGATCAGCAGATGCGGGCGGTCGAAGCCCGCGGCGCGCGAGGCTGCTTGCACCTCGGCCAGCGCCGCACCCGCCTCGCCGCCGCCGAGGTAGTTGAGCGCGA
>JAEULB010000045.1 GCA_016792585.1 Rhodospirillaceae bacterium | reverse complement strand
AGCGCCGCGATCTCGGTCGGCATCGTCGCCGAGAACAGCAGCGTCTGACGCTGCTTCGGCACGAGCGCCACGATCCGGCGGATCGAGTGGATGAAGCCCATGTCGAGCATGCGGTCGGCTTCGTCCAGCACCAGGATCTCGATGCCGGTCAGGTCGCAGGCCTTCTGCTCGACCAGGTCGAGGAGGCGGCCCGGGCAGGCGACGAGGATGTCGACGCCCTTCTGGAGCGCATCGATCTGCGGGCGGTAGCCGACGCCGCCGAAGACGACGGCGATGCGGGTGCCGTTCAGATGCTGGCTGAGCTTCTTCAGGCTGTCGCCGATCTGGGTGGCGAGCTCGCGGGTCGGGGCCAGGATCAGCGCCCGCGGACGGCGGGGCAGACGCTTGGTCGGCGTCGCGGCGAGACGCTGCAGCATCGGCAATCCGAAGGCAGCGGTCTTGCCGGTGCCGGTCTGGGCGATGCCGATCAGGTCACGGCCGGTAAGGAGGGAAGGAATCGCGCCCGACTGGATGGGCGTAGGGGTGTCGTGGCCGATCGAGGCGAGCGCTTGAAGAAGCGGCGCCGAAAGGCCGAGGTCGGAAAACTGAGTCAAAGGAACCTTTGCAAGAGACAAGTGTCCGCGAACCGCGCGGACGCAGCGAGACCACCGGGAGGCCGCTCTTGTTGAAGGAGGGGGAGTTCCAGATGGAAGCCGTCGAGGCCGAGGGCATCCGACGCCCCGAGACTCGCTCTTGCGCCGACCATGCGGGCGAACCCGCACCTGCACTCTGAGCGGGCATATAGGGTAAGGACACTCGAATTGCCAGGGATAAACGGGTCGGGGTTGCGCCAAAGCCCCGGTTAAGACAGGCTTTCCGACCGGAAACGGCTCAAAATCGGGGAGATGGCCTCAATGCGACACTTCAGCACAGCCGTGGGCGCCGCAGCGCTCCTGGCGGCAAGCTTGGCGACGCCCGCGGGCGCGGCGACGCCCAAAGACACCCTCGTCATCGCCTGGAACTTGGACAACCTCTACACCTTCGATCCGGCCCAGATCGGCGAAACGACGACCGACGAGATCATGAACAACGTCTGCGATCCGCTGATCCTGACGTCGTACGAAAAGTCCTCCGAGCTCATTCCCGGCATCGCCGAGAGCTGGGCGATCAGCGAGGACGGCAAGCAGTGGACCTTCAAGATCCGCAAGGGCCTGAAGCACAGCCCGTCCGGCAACCCGCTGACCGCCAAGGACGCCGAATGGTCGCTCCGCCGCGTCGTCCAGCTCAACCTCAACTCGGCGAACATCATCACCAAGTGGGGCATCAACAAGGACAACGTCGAGCAGGCGATCCAGGCGAAGGACAGCGACACGCTGGTCGTCACCTTCGACAAGGGCTACCCGCAGGCGCTGATCGGCCCGGTGGTCTTCGCCAGCCGCGCCAGCTTCGTGCTCGACTCGGTCGAGGCGATGAAGCACGAGGTCAACGGCGACAAGGCCAACAAGTGGCTGGGAGCCAACACCGCCTGCACCGGTGGCTACCGGCTCCGCAGCTGGGCCGCCAACGATACGGTCGTGCTCGAGCGCAACGACGGCTATTGGCGCGGCCAGCCGAAGATGCGGCGCGTCATCGTCCGCCATGTGCCAGAGTCGGCAGCCGAGCGCCTTCAGCTCGAGAAGGGCGACATCGACATGGGTCGCGTGCTGAACGGCAACGACCTCGCCGGCATCGAAGCCGGCAAGGCTGCACGCGTGGTGAAGACGCCGCGCACGCAGTTCTACTACGTAACCTTCAACATGGGCGATCCGATCCTCTCGAAGCCGAAGGTTCGCCAGGCGATCAAATACCTGGTCGACTACGATGGCCTCGAGAAGACGGTGATGAAGTACGAAGGCCGCGCGCGCCAGTCGCTGGTGCCGATGGGCGCCTTCGGCGCGCTCTCCTACGAGGAGGGCAAGCCTTTCAAGCTCGACCTCGAGAAGGCGAAGCAGCTTCTGACCGAGGCCGGCCACCCGAACGGCTTCGAGAAGGAGATGATCGTCGGCAACGCCTTCCCCTACCCCGACCTCGCCCAGCACATCCAGGCGAACGCGGCGAAGATCGGCGTCAAGATCAACGTCGTCACCATGGCCTACGGCCAGGTCGTGGCACGCCATCGCGCGCGCAACTTCGACATGACCATGTCGGCCTACTACATCACGGTTCCGGATGCCGACGGCTTCGTCGAGCAGATGGCCTTCAACCCGGACAACAACCCGGAAGCCAAGGGCAACGCCCAGTATCCGTCCTGGCGCGCCAGCTTCTTCGATCCCTACTACAACGAGATGCGCGAGAAGCTGCTGTTCGAGAAGGACGTGAAGAAGCGCGAGGAGGCGTACAAGGACCTCCAGCGCCGCCACATGCAGGACGGCCCCTTCGCCTACCTGTTCCAGACCAACCGCGTCATGGGTCTCTCGAACACGGTCAAGAACTTCAAGGTCAACGAGGACCGAGTCTGGTACGCGACGTTCGAGAAGTAGGCAGCGAAGGCGGCGTCACACCCCGCGTGTGATGCCGCCGTCGACCCTCAGATTCTGGCCGGTGATGTAGCCGGCCCCGTCGGAGAGCAGGAACGAGACCGTCTTCGCCAGCTCCTCGACCCTGCCATAGCGGCCAAGCGGCACCCGCTGCTTGGCCGCTTCCTTTTCCGGCAGGCTGTCGAAGAAGCCCGGCAGCACGTTGTTCATCCGGATGTTGGCCTTGGCATAGCGGTCGCTGAACAGCTTGGCGTAGCTGCCGAGCGCGGCCCTGAGCGCGCAGGAGACCGGAAAGGCCAGGTCCGGCTCGAAGGCGGCGAAGGTCGAGACGTTGACGATCGCGCCCCCGCCCTGCTTCTCCATGACCGGCACGACCAGGCGCGACAGGCGCACGACGCTGAGCAGGATCATGTCGAGGCCGCGATGCCAGTCGGCATCGGTGATCGCCAGCAGGTCGCCCTTCGGCGGATGGCCTGACGAGTTGACCAGCGCGTCGATCCGGCCCCAGGCATCGAGCGTTCCCTTGACCACGCGCTCGAGCCCCGCCGGATCCTCGTTCGACGCGGTGAATCCCAGCCCGCCGAGCGATTTCCCCAGCGCCTCGCCCTTGCCGGACGAGGACGAGACGGCAACCTTCCAGCCGTCCTTCGCCAGCTGCTTAGCGATCCCCGCGCCGAGCCCGCTTCCTGCTGCCGTGACGATCGCGACTTTGGAGGTCATGTCTCTGGTCCCCCTATGCCCTAGCTGGCCGACGGATCGGTCCCGTCTCCATGTCGAATTCACCCGCGAACATGAGGGCATCCGCTGCATTCATGCTGACGTTTCCGGCGCGCAGATCACAAATATCGGCGAGGACATTGATCGCGTGGTCACGATCGACATTGCGGAGCAAGCACCTGGCTGCCGCCGCACCACGAACAGCGGTGTCGCCATGACTCATAAGGGTGATCATCGCGCTCGCACCGGCTTCACCTCGTGACAGGATCTCATCGCCTATAGCTCTATAGCGAACGAGCATCCGGTTCCGTTTCCTGACGGACGCCACCATGAAACTACTATCCGCTTCAATCACCAAGGCGACAATTTCTGCGACCAGTTTCTCCAGCGGCTCCCGCGCGAAGTCATCGTCAGTCATCGAATGGCTCCGTAGTAGCGAAGGATCCATAGTCCGTATTGGCGTTGGCGCTCGAATGGCAGAGTGTGCAACCACTCTCGTATGGTGAGTCCAGGCACGTGCGACTCTCGAGAGTAGTGGCCGCTGATGGCCCAATGGATGATCCTTGGGATGCGGACCATGTTACGCGGACCGTTGACATTGTAACCTTTCGCGTTGTCCGGGTCGGCGCTCTCTTCGACGATGTGATGCCACTCTCGCCCCAGGATGCTAGGGAGCGATCACGACGGCTCGATGAGGGAAATGCTGCGGACTTGCGTCAGCCTACCGAGAACCAGGGCTTGCTGCCTTCCGGGTACGGATCGCCCTTCTTGAAGTGTCCGCCGGGGATGTGGCGATAGGCGTATTTCATCGCCGCCTCCTCATGGAACTCGATGCCGAGGCCGGGCCCGTCGGGAATCATCATGTGACCGTCGACCAGCCGGCAATGCTCGGTGACGATCTCCGAGCGCCACGGCACGTCGACCATCATCGTCTCGAGCAGCGCCAGGTTCGGCACCGAGGCGGCGAGATGCGTCGACATCGCATTGCCGACCGGGCCCAGCGGATTGTGCGGCTGCACCGGGAGATACGCGGCGCTCGCGATCGCCGCGATGCGGCGGAACTCGGAGAGGCCGCCGACATGAACGACGTCGGGCTGGATCCAGTCGGCGGCGTTGCGCGTGACCAGGTCCTGGAACTGCTGCTTGTCGTAGTAGCGCTCGCCGGTCGCGATCCGGACCGGCACATGCGCGCGGACATTGGCGACCGCGGCGATGCTCTCCGGCGGCGTCGGTTCCTCCAGGAACAGCGGATCGTAGTCGGCGATGGCCTTGCCGACCCGGATCGCGGTCGGCACGTCGAAGCGGCCATGAGCCTCGATCAGGAGATCGATGTCGGGGCCGACATGCTCGCGCACCGTTTCGATCTGCTCCAGAGCCTTCCGCAGCTGCTGCGGCGGGAGCTGGAGATAAGCCGGGCCGAACGGATCCCATTTGAGCGCATTGAAACCGTATCCCAACGCCTCGTCGGCGCGCTTCTTCAGCACGTCGAGCGATTCGGTCTTCCGGCCCCAGTTGTTGGCGTAGCAGCGGATGCGGTCGCGGCACTTGCCGCCGAGCAGGTCGTAGACCGGAACGCCGAGCGCCTTGCCCTTGATGTCGAGCAGGGCGGCCTCCAGCGCAGCGATCGCCGCGCGGTGGACGACGCCGGTCCTCCAGTAGGAGTCCCGGGTCATCGCATCGGCGTGCATCTCGGTCTGGAACGGGTCCTGGCCGACCAGGTACGAGGAGAAATACTCGATGGTCGCCGCGACCGCCTTCTCGCCGCGTCCCACCGTGCCGTCGCCGACACCGTAGATACCGGCGTCGGTCTCGACCTTGGCGATGACCCAGTTGATGCGGGCGCCGTCGACCAGGAAGACCTTGACGGCGGTGACCCTCATCCTCAGGCCGCCTCGCCGCCCGGATCGGAGAGCGTCAGCTTGCCGACCTTCACCGGCGCGTTCTCCTTGGCCCAGTCGCCGGCGCCCTTCAGGATCTTCTCGTAGGTGTCGTGGGCAGCGGCCATCGCCGACGCTTCCCAGTCGCGACGGAGCGGCGTGGTGTTGTCGCGCAGCTCCTCGACGATCGCCTTGCCTTCCTTGGTGTCATACTTGCGGTTCCGGTAGAGCCAGCGCGACTTGAGCTGAAGCTGGGTCCTGTGGCGGAGCGGATCGTTGTGCTCCTCCTTCTTGGCGCAGAACTCGATCACCGACCCGGCGATGTCGGTGTTCGGCGACAGGATGTGCTGGAGCCCCCAGAACAGGAGGCCGTGACGGCCGGGACGCCCGCCGCTGCGGGCGATACCCTCGCTCCACTGCTTGTTGATCGTCTTGCGGTCGATCGTGTCGGCGCCGTACCAGTCGCCGACGCGCTTGTGCAGCGGGTCGCCGATCTCGTTGAAACAGAGGAAGACCAGCTTGCCGTCGCCGATGCGGATCAGCGTGTGCCAGTCGATGTAGGCGACGTGCTTGGCGTTCGCGAGCTTGGTGCGGATGATGTAGTCGACCGCGTGCGTCGACCATTCGCGCTTGAGTCCGCCGAACTGCGCACCCTGCGGATGCGTGTACTGGCCGCGCGACAGAGCGTCCGACATCTTCCAGTCGCCGTACTTTTCATAGAACGGCTTGGCGGCGGCGATGTGCTGCTCGACCAGCTCGTCGTCGTAGCCTTCGCGCGTCGGCAGCGCTGCCTCGACCTCGTCGAAGATCGGGTTCGGCGGCAGCGGCTTGGAATAGTCGACCCAGTTGCGGTTGAGGTCGACGTTGCCCTCGCTGACCCGGATCATGTGGCTGAAGCCGAACGGATTCACCGCATGGACCTTGAGCACGGCGACGCCCTTCGGCAGGCGCTTCTGCGTCCCCTCCTCCATCCACTGGATCTGCGCGGCCGATCCGGCGAAGCCCTCGGCGCCGTGCGTGCCGGAGAACGCCACCAGCACGACCGGCGCGTCCTTCGGGCCGAACCAGGCGGTATCGATATACAGCGGCCGGCCGTCGGGGCCCTTCTCCGTCGGATGGCGGAAATGGTCGAGCTCCGCGCCCGCCTTCTCGGCCGAGGCCAGGAACTTGCGGCGGGCCTCTTGATAGTCGGGCGCGAAGAAGCGGGAGACGTCCATGACGTAAGGCTCCTGAAGGGGAGTAAAAGGGGGCAGTCGGCCGGGCGGGAAAGGGAGCATAGCAGGCTCCGCCACGGTTGCCCCAGAGCCGCGAAAAGCCCTATCGTCCGGGCAAACAAGACGTGCAGAAGGGGGAGAACGTGACCGGACTGATTGCAAGAGTTCTCGCGGTCATCGCCCTCCTCAGCCTCGGCGCCGAGGCCCGGGCGCAGAGCCTTCCGATCGTCTTCGTCCACGGCAACGGCGACAGCGCCGCGCTCTGGCACACGACGATCTGGCGCTTCGAGTCGCAGGGCTACGATCCCGCGCGGCTCTTCGCCGTCGACATGGCCGCGCCCGTGGCGCCCGGCGACGACACCAGGACCGAAGAGAACCGCTCGACCAGCACCGACCAGGCCGCCCAGCTCGCGGCTGCCGTCACCCGCGTCCTGATCGCGACCGGCGCCGAGAAGGTCGCGCTGGTCGGCAACTCGCGCGGCGCCAACACCATCCGCAACTACATCCGCTTCGGCGGCGGGCATGCGCATGTCGCGCTCGCGGTGCTTGCCGGCGGCGTGAACCACGGCGTCTATGTCTCGACCTCGACCGCCCCCAACAGCGAGTTCAACGGCGGCGGGCGCTTCATGACGCGACTCAACCAGGGCTCCGAGGTTCATCCGGGCGTGCGCTTCGTCACGCTCAGGAGCGACAAGCTCGACAAGTACGCGCAACCGACCGGCGAGTTCATCGGCCGTCCCGGCCAGCCGACCGGCATCGGGTACGACGCCCCGCAGCTCGCCGGCGCCGAGAACATCGTGATCCCCGGCCTCGACCACCGCGAGATCGCCTTTCATGCGCGCGCCTTCACCGAGATCTTCCGCGCCGTCGCCGGCCGGGCGCCGGAGTCGACGACGATCACGCCCGAGACGGCGCCGATCCTCGACGGCCTTGTCGCCGGATACGCCAACGGCGCCCCGACCAACCTGCCGGTGATCGGCGCCACGGTCGAAGTGTTCGAGATCGATCCCTCGACCGGGGCCAGACGGGGCGATGCCGTGCATCGCGCCACCACCCGTTCCGACGGCCGCTGGGGGCCGTTCACGGCGAAGCCAGATGTCGCCTACGAATTCGCGGTCGCGGCGGCGGGATACCCGACGCATCACGTCTACCGGACGCCCTTCCCGCGATCGAGCCGCTACGTTCACCTGCATCTGCGCCCGGCCGATCCGAAGCTGAAGGACGCGGCCGCCGCCGTCGCGATGACCCGGCCGCGCGGCTATTTCGGCCACGGCCGCGACACCTTCACCATCGACGGCAAGGTTCCCGACGGGATCAACGAGGGCGTGCCTGGCGCCTCGGCCGCGGCGATGGCGATCGCCGAGCCCGGCAAGGCGGTCGTCGTCGTATTCAACGACGAAAAGCTCGTCGTGCGAAGCGAGGCGCCGGCCGGCGGCCGCGTCGCGCTCGCCGAGTTCCACCACTGACGGGACGCGTGCGCGCGCGATGACGACGACCTGGGCGCCGATCGTCGATCCGGGGCAGCTCAAGGACATCCGGCTTCGGCTCCTGCTGGCGCACTGGTCTGCCGCTGCGGCGAAGCGCGGCCAGCCGCCGTCGAAGGAGTTCGTCGACAAGGCCGAGCTCGGCGATCTGCTGGACTGGATCTTTCTTTATCGCGTCGAGCGCGACCCGCTTCGCTTCCTCTATATCCTGTGCGGTGCGAAGATCTCGCGGCGCGTCGGCGTCAGCCTTACCGGCAAGTACGTGCACGACCATCCGAACCCGGAGGTGCGCGACGGCATCACCGCCTCGCTGACCGCGGCCGTGACATCCGGCGTCCCGCATCGGGTCGAGTCGCGCCGCCGCCTGCTCGACCGCGAGATGCTGACGGAAGTCGTCGTCGCCCCCCTGGCAGGATCGGACGGGATCGTCGATCATGTGCTGGCGCTGCAGATCCTCGACATCGGAGATGACGCCTAGCGTTCGGCCGCGGTCATGACCATCAGCACCTACGTGCCCATCGACGATCCGAGTCAGCTCAAGGACATCCGGCTTCGGATGCTGCTCGCGCATTGGGCTGCGGCGGCGTCTGGCGGACGGCCTCCGACCAAGGACATTGTCGACCCGGTTAAGTTCGGCGACCTGATGGGCTGGCTCTTCCTCTACCGGGTCGAACGCGAACCGATGCGCTTTCGCTATCTGCTCTACGGACCGAAGATCGCCCGCAGGATCGGCTTCGACCTCACCGGCAAGTATGTCGACGAGCATCCGCTTCCGGAGGCACGAGAGGCGATCGGCAATCTCCTGACAGCGGTCGCCACCACCGCACGCCCCCATCGGGGCGAGTCGAGGCGCGTGATGCTCGACCAGATGATCATGACCGAGGCGGTCGTCCTGCCGCTGGCTGGTCCGGAAGGAGTCGTCGACCACCTGCTTGCGCTGCAGATCTACGAAACACCTTCGGACGGCTGAGCTGCGAGCCGTGACGACGAATCTCTATTGGGCGCCGATCGACGAGCCCGGCCAGCTCAGGGATGCGAGGCTCCAGCGCCTCTTCGTGCTCTGGACGGAAGCGACTGCGTCCGGAAAGCCGCCTCCGAAGAAATTCATCGACCCCGGGAAGTTCGGCGACCTGATGGAATGGCTGTTCGTCTACCGGGTCGAGCGCAATCCGCTCCGATTCTTCTATCTGGTGTCCAGCCAAAAGCTGGTTCGCCGCTTCGGCTTCGACATGACCGGCAAGTATGTCGACGAGCACCCCGATCCGGTCGCACGCAAGGGCATCCTCGCCAACTTCACCGCCGTCGTGACCACCGGCAAGCCGCACGGACGGCTCTCGGTCCGACGCCTGTTCGGCCATGACATGACCACGGAAGCCCTGGTGCTGCCGCTCGCCGGGCCGGACGGGACGATCGACCATCTGCTCGCGCTCCAGATTCTCGACATGCCGGGCGGGTTCGGCCCCTGAACGGTCCCGGTTGCCCGCAAACAAAATTCGGGGCTACGATCCTCCCATCCACAACCTGGGAGTGATGGTCATGAGGGCAAGCAAGTCCCGAAGCGCCGGCCTCGACCGCCGCGCAGCCCTGAAGGTCGCGGCGGGTGCCGGCATCGCCGCAGCCGGCGGCATCGCGATGTCGAAGAAGGCGCGCGCTGCCACCACGCTCAATATCTGGACCGGCTATCCGGAGCTGGTGCCCTACTACAAGTCGGTCGCCGAGGCCTATGCCAAGACCAAGCCGGACGTGACCGTGAACCTGCTGTCGAGCTCGCTGCGCGAGATGGAGCAGAAGCTGTCGGCCGCGATCCCGACCGGTACCGGCCCCGACATCTTCGACATCGGCAGCGGCATCGCGATCAAGTTCATCCAGGCGAAGCTGCTGGACAACAACCCCCCGGATGTTGACGCCTATCTGAAGAGCGGCGCCTGGAACAAGTTCACGGTCGACTGGTTCACCCAGGGCAGCGCCACCGTCGGGCTGCCGCTGCTCGAAGGCCGGGCCCAGATGTTCTGGAACCGGGCGATGTTCAGGGAAGCCGGCCTCTCCGCGCCGCCGAAGGACTTCGGCGAGATCATGGCGTTTGCGAAGAAGCTCACCAAGTTCGACGCCACCGGCAAGATGACGCGCAGCGGCATCTCGATGCGTCTCTCGGGCCAGGGCAGCGGCATCACCGAGAAGTTCCGCTTCGTGCTCGAGCCGGCCGGCGGCACGCTGCTGGTCAAGACCGCCAGCGGCAAGTACCACAACGGCTTCGACAACGACGCCGGCCGCAAGGCGCTGCAGTTCTATGTCGACGTCGTACAGAAGGACAAGGTCGACGACCCCAAGGTGCCGCATGACGCGGACGCCTTCGCCAACGGCCACACCGCGATGCTGTTCCGCGAGGCGTGGGTCATCGGCGACATCAAGAAGAAGAACCCGAGCCTCGACTACGGCGTGGTGCCGATCCCGCGCTGGGATGCCTCGGGCCCGGTCAAGGGCATCATCCAGCCCTGGGGCATCTACGTGAACGGAAGGAGCCGGCAGAAGGACGCATCCTGGGACTTCATCAAGTTCCTGACGCAGCCGGCGAACGCCTTCCAGATCACCAACATGACCGGCTGGGTCTCCGCCCGCCAAGGCGTCGACTGGGGCCCGCTCCTCAAGGAAACGCCGCAGTTCGAGTCGTTCGTGAAGCCGCCGCAGGACATCGTGCTGTTCTCCGATCCGATCCTGCCCTTCTGGGACGAGATCCAGACCCGCATCGCCGACCGGCTGCCGGGCATGTTCATCGACCCGGCGCTCAACGGCAATCCGGCGAAGGTGGCCGAGGCGATCAAGTCTCTCGCCACCATCTGCGACAACGTGCTGAAGCAGGCCGGCGCCTACGGCACCGCCTGATCGTTCCCCCAAGTCCCGGGCGCGGGCGCGCCTGCGCCCGGGACTTCCCTTCCTCAAGCGCATCAGGATCTGATAATGGCCGCTCGCGTCTCCGAGAGCGTCCGCTACTGGGCCAACGAGCATTTCTCGCGCGGCAACTGGCGCATCGTCCTGTTCGTCTACATCGTGCTGGCGCCGGTCCTGCTGCTGTTCGGCTACGTCCGGATGGTGCCGATCTTCGAGAGTCTGATCCTCAGCTTCCACAAGTGGGACCTGATCAATCCGATCAAGCCGTTCATCGGCTGGGCCAACTACGAGGAGCTGTTCCAGGACGAGAACTTCTGGCTCTCGCTCAAGAACACGACGATCTACGCCTTCTCGGTTGTGATCCTGTCGACGCTGATCGCAGTCCCCCTCGCGGTCTTCCTCGCGCAGAAGAGCCGGCTCTCGGCGATCTACCAGACCATCTACTTCCTGCCCTTCATCACGCCGATGGTGCCGGTGTCGATCGCGTGGAAGTGGATCTACGACTACAACCACGGGCTCCTGAACTACGTTCTGTCGGTGTTCGGGATTCCGGCCGTCGCCTGGCTCACCGATCCCGGCATCGCGCTCTACGCGCTGATCATCATGGGGGTGTGGAAGGTGGTGGGATACAACATGATCCTGCTGCTGGTGGGCATCAGGAACATCCCGTCGACCTATGTCGAGGCTGCCGCGATCGACGGGGCCAGCGGCTTTCAGCGCTTCCGCTACGTGACGCTGCCGCTGCTCCGCCCGATCCTGCTCTATGTCTTCGTGACCTCGAGCATCACCGCCTTCAACGTCTTCACGCAGGTCTATGTGATGACGCTTGGCTCCCAGTCGGCGCCGGGCCAGGCCGTCCGCGTTCTGGTCTTCGACATCTACCAGAACGCCTTCCAGTACTTCCGCTTCGGCTACGCGTCCGCCGAAGCGGTCAACCTGACCCTGATCGTGCTTGGCCTGACGCTGATCCAGTTCCGCATCGCACGGAACAAGGAGGGCATGGATGGTTGAGACCCGCACGCCCGTCGGCTGGGCGCTTCACATCCTGGTCCATGCCATCCTGCTGCTCGGCGCCATCATCATGGTGCTGCCGATCATCTGGATGTTCTTCACCTCGTTCAAGCCGCCGACCGAAGTGTCGCTGTGGCCGCCGCAGATCCTGCCGGTCGAATGGACGATGGAGAACTACCGCGGGATCTTCATCGACGCGCCGTTCGACCGGTTTTTCCTGAACTCGGTCGGCCTCTCGGTGGTGGCGACGATCAGCGTCTGCGTCACCTCGCTGGCCGCCGGCGCGATGTTCGGGAAGTACAAGTTCCC
>JAEULB010000017.1 GCA_016792585.1 Rhodospirillaceae bacterium | reverse complement strand
GCGAAGGACATCTTCCACGAATACGCCAACGACTTCGCGAAGAAGATCAACGACATGACCGGCGGCGACCTCAAGATCGAGGTGCTTCCGGCCGGCGCCGTCGTTCCGGCGTTCGGCCTGCTCGACGCGGTCTCCAGCGGCACGCTCGACGGCGGCCATGGCGTGATGGTCTATCACTACGGCAAGCAGAACGCGCTGGCGCTCTGGGGCTCGGGTCCCGCCTTCGGCATGGACGCCCAGCAGCTGATGTCCTGGCACAAGTACGGCGGCGGCAAGGAGCTGATGGAGAAGCTCTACGGCTCGATCAACGCCCAGGTGAAGTCCTATCCCTACGGCCCGATGTGGACCCAGCCGCTCGGCTGGTTCAAGAAGCCGGTGCAGAAGGCCGACGACATGAAGGGCCTCAAGTACCGCACCGTCGGTCTCTCGATCGACGTGTTCACGGCCATGGGTGTCGCGGTCAATGCGCTGCCCGGCGGCGAGATCGTCCCGGCGATGGACCGCGGCCTGCTGGATGCGGCCGAGTTCAACAACCAGACTTCCGACCGCATCCTCGGCTTCCCCGACGTCTCCAAGGTCTGCATGCTGCAGAGCTACCATCAGAACGCCGAGCAGTTCGAGATCCTGTTCAACAAGGCCAAGTACGACGCGCTGCCGGCCAAGCTGAAGGCGATCATCGACAACGGCGTCGAGGCGGCCTCGCAGGACCTCGTCTGGAAGTCGATCGACCGCTACTCGCAGGACTACATCGAGCTGCAGACCAAGGACAAGGTCCGCTTCTACAAGACGCCTAACTCGATCCTGCAGGCGCAGCTGACGGCCTACGACCAGGCGACGGCGAAGAAGGGCGAAGGCAATGCCCTCTTCAAGGAGATCGAGGCTTCGCAGAAGAAGTTCGCCGAGCGCGTCGTGAAGTGGGACTTCGACAACAACGTCCGCCGCGAGATGGCCTACAACCACTACTTCGCCAAGCCGGCCCCGAAGAAGGGCTGACCCTGGGCGTCGCCGTCAGCGAGACACCATGCCCAGCATGGTGTCTCGCTTTCTTTTTTCTGCACTCCCGTTTTCCCGAGCATTGCCCGCGATGACCGCCCAACATTTCCTCAACGGCGTCGACCGCATAAGCGAGGTATCCGGCAAGGCCTTCGCCTGGCTGATCCTGGTGCTGACGATCGTGGTCTGCGTCGAGGTGTTCAAGCGCTACATCCTGAACGCGCCGACCGCCTGGATCTTCGATCTCAACAGCATGCTCTACGGCACGCTGTTCATGATGTGCGGCGCCTACACCCTGTCCAAGGGCGGACACGTCCGCGGCGACTTCCTCTACTCCTCGATGCGCCCGCGCACCCAGGCGGGGCTCGACCTCGCTCTCTACTTCCTGTTCTTCATCCCCGGCATACTGGCGCTGGTCTATTCGGGCTGGGGCTTCGCCAAGCTCTCCTGGCTGATCGACGAGCACTCGAACGTCACCGCCAACGGCCCGCCGGTCTATCACTTCAAGGCGGTGATCCCGATCGCCGGCGCGCTGGTCATGATCCAAGGCGCGGCTGAGATCGTCCGCTGCATCGTCTGCCTCAAGACCGGCGAGTGGCCCGAGCGGGAGCGCGACGTCGAGGAGATCGACGTCGTCGGCGAGCAGCTCGCGCACAGCGAGTTCATCGACGAGGAGTCCCGGAACCAGGCGGTGTCGCAGGCCGCCGACATCGAGAAGGCCGCGCACCAGCGCGGCATGGGCGACGACACCGGCCGCGGGGGCAAGCCGTGAGCGATCCGATCCTCGGCCTCTCGATGCTGGGCCTCATCGTGGCCGCGATCATGATGGGGTTCCCGACGGCCTTCACGATGATGGGCCTCGGCATGCTGTTCGGGTTCGTCGCCTTCTGGGATCCGGACAAGCACTGGTGGGCGAACCAAGTCTTCGACCTGATGGTCCAGCGCACCTACGGTGCCATGAACAACGACACGCTGCTGTCGATCCCCCTGTTCGTGTTCATGGGATACGTGATCGAGCGCGCGGCGCTGGTCGACAAGATGTTCTTCTCGGTCCAGCTCGCCTTCCGGCGCCTGCCTGCCTCGCTGGCGGTGACGACGCTGCTGGTCTGCGCCTTCTGGGGCATCGCGTCGGGCATCGTCGGCGCGGTCGTCGTGCTGATGGGTGTGATCGCGCTCCGGCCGATGCTGAACGCCGGGTACGACATCAAGCTCGCCTCCGGCGCGATCACCGCTGGCGGCACGCTCGGCATCCTGATCCCGCCCTCGGTGATGCTGATCGTCTATGCCGCGGTCGCCGGCCAGTCGATCGTCAAGCTCTATGCCGCGGCGATGGTGCCGGGCTTCTTCCTGACCTTCCTCTATCTCGTCTACATCATCGGCTGGGCGCTGATAAATCCCAAGGTCGCGCCCCGGTTACCCGAGAACCAGTACCGCGTTCCGGTTCCCGACTGGATCCAGCGCCTTCAGCGCGGACCGCAGAAACGCGTGTTCGTGGCCCTGATGGGCGCCGCGTTCCGCCCGGGCTCGATTGCCGGCACGACCCCCGACGGCCGCCCCGCCACGTATGGCCTGGTGATCAAGAACGTCCTGGCGGCGCTGATCCCGATCGCGCTCACCGTGGCGCTGTTCGCCTCCGCCTGGTGGTACGTCATCATCTACAACGCTCCGTCGACCGAAACGATGGCGGTGCCGATCGGACAGGCGGCGCAGAGCGACGAAATGGCCCAGAGCGGCCTCGCCGAACCGGATGCGGACGAGGACACCGAGGAGCTTGGCCAGGCCGAGACCACCCTTACGGAGTCGGCGCCGACGATCGGAGCCCAGGAGGTCACCAGCCAGGCGGGCCTGCAGGCACGACAGCGCGCGGATGCCGAACTCGGCAAGGTGCCGGAAGGGTTCTATGAGTGGTACGGCGGCTTCGCCGCGCTCGCGGCGATGCTGCTCGTCATCTACTACCGGCGGATGGACGGCGAGCAGCTCGAGATTCTGAAGATGCTCGAGTCGTCGGTCGTGCCGCTCGCGGTGCTGACCTTCGTCGTGCTCGCCGTGATCCTGTTCGGCATCACCACCGCGACGGAATCGGCCGGCATAGGCGCGGTCGGCGCGCTCTATCTCGCGAGCTACCAGAAGTACAAGCGGATGACCCTGTGGCCGAGCCTCGCCGGCCTCCTCATCGGCATGGCGCTGGGATCCTGGCGCGGCGACCTGATCACGCTGATCGTCTCTGGCTCGCTTGGCGCGGTGATGTTCGGCACGCTGGTGCCGTGGGTATGGGACCTCTCGACCCGCAAGCAGCTCTGGCAGACGCTGAGGGAGTCAACCTTCCTCACCGCCAAGACCACCGCGATGGTGTGCTGGCTGTTCGTGGGCTCGGCGCTGTTCTCGGCGGTGTTCGCGCTGCATGGCGGCCAGGGCATCATTGAGCGCTGGGTACTGGGACTCGACCTGACGCCGCTCCAGTTCCTGATCCTGGCGCAGGCGATCATCTTCCTGCTGGGCTGGCCGCTGGAGTGGACGGAGATCATCGTGATCTTCATCCCGATCTTCATCCCGCTCCTCGCCCACTTCCAGGTCGACCCGGTGCTGTTCGGGATCATGGTCGCGGTCAACCTGCAGGCGGCGTTCCTGTCGCCGCCGGTCGCGATGTCGGCCTTCTACCTGAAGGGTGTCGCGCCCAAGCACGTAACCTTGAACCAGATATTCGCCGGCATGATGCCCTACATGGGCATCGTCATCGTCTGCCTGGTCTGCATGTACATCTGGCCGGGGATGACGCTCTGGCTGCCGAACTTCCTCTACGGGAACTGAGGCAGCCTTTCAGCGGCTCAGCGCCCTGATGCCGCGGTCGAGGCCGTCGAGGGTCAGCGGGAACATCCGGTGGCCCATCAGGCGCTCGATCATCGTGACCGACTGGGTCCAGTTCCAGCGCCCTTCCTCGACCGGATTGATCCAGATCGAGCGGCGGAAATGCTCGAGGATCCGCGTCAGCCAGACCTGGCCCGACTCCTCGTTGAAGTGCTCGACCGAGCCGCCGGGCTGCACGATCTCGTAGGGACTCATCGAGGCGTCGCCGACAAACACCGCCTTGTAGTCGGGCCCGTATGTGCGGAGGATCTCGGCCGTCGGCAGCTTCTCCGACCAGCGCCGGCTGTTGTCCTTCCACATCGCCTCGTAGGGGCAGTTGTGGAAGTAGAAGTATTCGAGGTGCTTGAACTCGGACTTAACGGCCGAGAACAGCTCGGCGCAGACCTTGACGTGCTCGTCCATCGAGCCGCCGATGTCGAGGAACAGCAGCACCTTCACGGCGTTGTGGCGCTCGGGCACGAGCTTCAAGTCGAGCCAGCCGGCGTTGTTCGCGGTCGAACGGATGGTGTCGGGCAGGTCGAGCTCGGACGCGGCGCCGGTGCGCGCGAAGCGTCTGAGCTTTCTCAAGGCGACCTTGATGTTGCGCGTGCCGAGCTCGACGTTGTCGTCGAGGTTCCTGAACTCGCGCTTGTCCCAGACCTTGACCGCTCGGTTGTTGCGGTTCCGGTCCTGGCCTATCCGCACGCCTTCCGGGTTGTAGCCATAGGCGCCGAAGGGTGACGTGCCCGCCGTGCCGATCCACTTCGAGCCGCCCTGGTGGCGCCCCTTCTGCTCCTCCATGCGCTGGCGCAAGGTCTCCATCAGCTTTTCCCAGCCGCCGAGCGCCTTGATCTGGCGCTTCTCCTCCTCGGTCAGGAACTTCTCGCCGAGCTTCTTCAGCCATTCCTCCGGGATGTTCGCAATCAAGGCCTCGGGATCCAGCGTCTCGATCCCCTTGAACACCTCGCCGAAGACGCGGTCGAACTTGTCGAGGTGGATCTCGTCCTTCACGAGCGTCGCGCGAGAAAGATAGTAGAAGGACTCGACCGACCAGTCGCAGACACCGGTCTGCAGCCCCTCGATCAGCGTCAGGTGCTCCTTCAAGGTCACCGGCACCTTGGCGTCGCGCAGCTTCAGGAAGAAGTCGGTGAACACGGCAGGCTAGTCCCCGCGGCTCTCGCGGCGCGCGATGAAGGCGAGGCGCTCGAACAGGTGCACGTCCTGCTCGTTCTTGAGCAGCGCGCCGTGCAGCGGCGGGATCAGCGACTTGGCGTCCTTGGCCTTGAGCGCCTCCGGCGACAGGTCCTCGACCATCAGGAGCTTCAGCCAGTCGAGCAGCTCGGAGGTCGAAGGCTTCTTCTTCAGGCCCGGCACCTCGCGGAGTTCGTAGAAGACGGTCAGCGCCTCCCGCACCAGCGCCTTCTTCACCTCGGGGAAGTGGACGTCGACGATCCGCTCCATCGTCTCGCGGTCCGGGAACTTGATGTAGTGGAAGAAGCAGCGCCGAAGGAATGCGTCCGGCAGCTCCTTCTCGTTGTTCGAGGTGATGAAGACGATCGGGCGATTCCTTGCCTTCACCGTCTCGCGCGTCTCGTAGACATGGAACTCCATGCGGTCGAGCTCGAGCAGCAGGTCGTTCGGGAACTCGATGTCGGCCTTGTCGATCTCGTCGATCAGCAGCACGCAGGTCTCGTCGGCGGTGAAGGCTTCCCAGAGCTTGCCGCGGCTCACGTAGTTGCGGATGTCGCGGACCCGCTCGTCGCCGAGCTGGCCGTCCCTGAGCCGCGCCACCGCGTCGTACTCGTAGAGGCCGTGCTGGGCCTTGGTGGTCGACTTGACATGCCACTCGATCAGCGGTTTGCCCAGCGCCGCCGCGACCTCGCGGGCCAGCACGGTCTTGCCCGTACCGGGCTCGCCCTTGACCAGCAGCGGCCGTTTCAGCGCGATCGCGGCGTTCACGGCGGTCATCAGGTCGGGTGTCGCGACGTAGCTCTTGGTGCCGGTGAACCGCATTTATCTCGCTTTCAATATATCCCCAAGCCACAGCAGCATATCAGGGGTCTAGGGCGCAACGGCGGGCATATTCCACAGGTTGCGGCTGGCGCCGGCTCTCCCTTATGGTGGCCGCCCACTCTCGGACGTGGCATGGAACTCGACAATCGAACCCTTCTGGTGGTCGTCACCTTCTCGACCGCGGTCCAGACTGCGGCGATGTTCTATGTCTGGCGGATGCAGCTCCGGGAGCGCTCGGTCGGGCTGCTGACCGTGGGTTTTGCGCTGATCGCGATCGGGACCGCGCTGATCGCCATGCGCCCGATGCTGCCGCCGATCCTGACCATCGTCACGGGCAACTCCCTGGTCATCGCCGGACAGGCCGTCTGCTCGCTGGCGATCTGCGACTTCGCCGGCCGGCCGCTGTCGATGACCTTCCCGATCTGGCTCGCCGCCTTCACCGCGGGCATCCTTACGATCTTCACCTTCGCCTCCCCGAACATCGGCATCCGGGTCATCGTGCTCTCGATCCTGATCCCGCTGTCGCTGCTGCCGGCGATGCTGGCGCTCTACTCCGCACCTCCCGGGCCGACACGAAGAACCTACTGGCCGGTCGGCATCGTCCTCACCTTCCATTGCGTCTTCGCGATCGCGCGCAGCATCGCGACCGCGGTCGGCGGGACCCCGGCCGACTTCTTCGCGAGCAATGCGATCACTGCCGCCTGGTTCCTCGAGAGCTTCGCCGCGATCAACCTGGTCAGCCTCGGCCTGATCCTGATGATCAGCCAGCGTCTCCAGCTCGAGCTCGACCGCCAGGCGAGCTACGACGGGCTGACCGGCGCGCTCAATCGCCGCGCCTTCGAGCGCATCGCCGAGGGCGAGTGGTCGCGCGCCGTCCGCCACGACCTGCCGCTTTCGGTCCTGGTCCTGGATCTCGACCGCTTCAAGATGCTCAACGACACCCACGGCCACGATGCCGGCGACGTCTGGCTCAAGTCCTTCGCCGAGCTGTGCCGCGGGCTGCTCCGCCGCGAGGACCTGCTTTGCCGCTACGGCGGCGAGGAATTCATCGCCCTCCTGCCGCAGACGCCGGTGCATGCGGCCATGCAGGTCGCCGACCGCATCCGCCGCAGCGTCGAGGGCATGCGCATCTCGCATAACGGAACGGACATCGCCGTCACGGTCAGTATCGGCGTCGCGACATGGAACGAGACCGTGACGGACCTCAAGACGATGATCGCCGCCGCCGACCGAGCGCTCTACCGGGCCAAGGCCGCCGGCCGGAACCGGGTAGAGTCCTCGGAGAACCTGTAAGACCGGCCGGCCACGAGCATGGGGCTTCACGCCGGGACGCTCGCCATCGCGGCCCTCTTCGCCACGGCGCTCCAGGCGGTGGCGATGCTCTATGTCTGGTACGGCCAGTTCCGCACCCGCGCGGTCTTCGAGATTTTCCTGGGTTCCGCGGCGACCGCCGTCGGCGTCGCCCTCGCCTTCGCCCGGCCGCATCTGGATCCGCTGATCACACACCCGATCGCCAACATGCTGATTACCGGCGGCCAGGCCTATATCGCCTTCGGGATCGGCCGCTTCATCGACAGGCGCGTGACGGTCTCGTTCGTCCTCGGCGTGCCGCTCGCCGTCGGCGCGGCGATCTCCTACTACCTCTACATCGATGTACGGCTCGACATCCGCATCGTCGTCTACTCCCTCGGCATCGCCGCCTCGTCCGGCCTCATCGCAGCACTGCTGCTCGGCACCTCGCGGGGACGCATCCGCATCACCCATTGGCCGGTCGGCGTGCTCTACCTGCTGCAGGCGCTGCTTGCGGTCCTCCGCGCGGTCTGGGTGATGAACGAGCATCCGAGCACGGACCTCTTCGAGACCAACCGGCTTCAGGTGATGTGGTTCAGCCAGGCGATCCTCTTCGTCAACCTGACGTTCCTCGGCCTGACCATGATGATCACGCAGCGGCCCAGGCTCGAGCTCGACCGCCAGGTGAGCTTCGATCTCCTGACCGGTGCGCTGAACCGCGCCGGCTTCGAGCGCGCCGCCGAGGCCGAGTGGTCGAGGGCCACGCGCCACGACCTGCCGCTTTCGGTCCTGATGCTCGGCCTCGACCGCATCAAGGCGATGAACCGCACCTCCGGGACCGAAGCCGGCGACGCCTGGCTCAAGGCTTTCGCCGACATGACGCGGGGGCTGCTTCGGCGCGAGGACCTTCTCTGCCGCTATCGCGGCGGCGACTTCCTGATCCTGCTGCCGCAGACGACGTTCGAGCAGGCCCTCCAGGCGGCCGAGCGCATCCGCCGGGCGACCGAGGGGCTGAGCCTCGCCGGCGAGTACGGCCAGATCGGCACGACGGTGAGCATCGGCGTCGCCGCCAAGACGGCCGACCGGATGGACCTGAAGGCGGTGATCGGCGCCGCCGATCGCGCGCTGCATCATGCCAAGGCCGCGGGACGCAACCGCGTCGAGTCGGAGGGCCACTGACCGTGTCGCTCGACGGACAGTCCTTCGCCGTCGCCGCCGCATTCATCTGCGCCGTCCAGGCGCTGGCGAGCTTCTACGTCTGGCACGTCCAGCTCCGCGACCGCTCGGTGATCCAGCTGGCGCTGAGCGCCACGATCGTCGCCATCGGCGCGACGCTCGGCGCGTCGCGTCCGCATCTGCCGCTGGTCCTGACGCACCTGACGGCGAGCGCGTGTCTCGTCGTCGGGCATGCGCTCGGCGCCAGCGCCTTCGCGCGCTTCCTCGGGCGGCGCGTGCCGCTGACCGTGCTGGTTGGGCTCTCGGTGGCCGCCGTGGCCTTCATGACCTTCTTCCTCTTCGTGGCGCCTCGCACCGAGATCCGCATCGCGATCTATTCGCTGTCGGTCGCGGCATATTCCCTGATCATCGCCGGCCTCCTGCTCGACGTGCCGCGCGGCCCGCTCCGCGCGACCCATTGGCCGATCGGCATCCTGTACCTGGTCCATGCGGTCTTCGCGGTGATCCAGGCCTTTTCGGTGCTGGTCCAGGCGCGCGACGACATATTCGCGCCCGGCTGGATTCAGGCTCTCTGGTTCATCCAGAGCATTGCCGTGGTTACCCTGACCTTCACCGGCCTGGTGCTGATGACGACGCAGCGGATCAGCATCGAGCTCGACCGGCAGGCGAGCTACGACATGCTGACCGGCGCGCTCAACCGCCGCGCCTTCGAACGCCTCGCCGAGGCGGAGTGGTCGCGCTCGGTGCGCCACGACCTGCCGCTGTCGGTGCTGGTTCTCGACCTCGACCGCTTCAAGACGCTCAACGACGCTCACGGCCACGACGCCGGAGATGTCTGGCTCAAGACCTTCGTCGACATGACCCGCGGGCTCTTGCGGCGCGAGGACATCCTTTGCCGTTACGGCGGCGAGGAGTTCGTGATCCTGCTGCCGCAGACAGGACTCGAGGCGGCAACCTATGCGGCCGAGCGGATCCGGCGCTCGGTGGATGGCCTCCGCATCGAGGGCTCGTCGGTCTCCGGCAGCGTCAGCGTCGGCGTCGCCGAGAAGTCCGCCGGCCAGGGCGACTTCAAGGCACTCTTTACCGCTGCCGACCAGGCGCTCTATCGCGCCAAGCAGGCCGGTCGCAACCGGGTCGCTACCTAGACGAAGAAGCTCGAGATCGCGATCAGCGTGATCAGCGCGAAGGCGAAGCGGCGATAGAGGACATCGGAGGTGTGGCGGAAGCCGCGCGCGCCCACCCAGACCGCGAGCCCATAGATCGGCGCCAGCAGCACAGATACCGCCATGATCTCCGCCGTGAACAGCCCGCCGATCCAATAGGCGGCGGTGGTGATCAGGATCATCAGGCCGAAGAAGGCGTTGATGTTGGCACGCACCAGCGCCGCGTTGTTCTGGCCGCCGAGCCAGAACAGGATCACCGGCGGGCCGATCATGCCGGTCGAGCCGCCGAGCGCGCCCGATGCCGCGCCGACGCCGAGAGTGATCGGCAGCGACGGAGAGCCCCGATAGCGCCACCCGCTGGCAAGGATCCCGACCAGCAGCAGGATCGTGATCGAGATGCCGAGCCGGAGCGTCTCCGTCGGCACATGGACCAGGACCGCGATGCCGATCGGAAGGGCCACCACTCCGGCGATCGTCAGCGGCACGATCTCGCGCCACCGGCACTCGCGGGTCGCGGCGACGAACAGCGGCATCGTCACAAGGCCGTCGACGACTGTCAGCAGCGGCACCGCGACCACCGGGTTTATGACCGCCGAGAGGATCGGCACCAGGATCATCGCCGCGCCGAAGCCGACCAGGCCGCGGACGACGCCGGCGACGATCATCCCGAGCGCGACCCAGACGAAGCCGGGCCGCGCCGCCTCGGCCATCACCAGATCAACAAATGAATTCATGATTTCAATCCGCCGGGACCGGCCGCGGCCGCTTGTCCGGCCCGATCGCAACGTAGGTGAATGTTCCTTCCGTCACCAGTCGCCGGCTGCCCTCGGCGCCAGTGATCGCCCAGGCCTCCACCCCGACCGTGATCGAGGTGCGCCCGATCCGCCTGATCTCGGCATAGCAGCAGACGATATCGCCGACCGTGACCGGGGTATGGAAGGTCATCGCGTCGAGCGCGACCGTGACCACCCTGCCCTTCGCCCGCTGGAACGCGGTGACCCCGCCGGCGATATCCATCTGGGAGAGGAGCCAGCCGCCGAAGATGTCGCCATTGGCGTTGGTGTCGGCCGGCATGGCGAGCGTCCGGATCGCCATCTGGCCCTTAGGCTGTCTAGCAACATCTTGGGGGTCCGCCGGCTTTCTGGGCATTTCGTCGCCTTGATTTTGTGTCCGCGGGAGGCATTATGCCGGCCATGAAAGACCTGTTCCAGTCGGGCTCGGCCGCCCGGGCCGAGGCCTATTCGGCCAAGGACATCGAGGTTCTCGAAGGGCTCGAGCCGGTCCGGCGCCGCCCGGGCATGTATATCGGCGGTACCGACGAGCGCGGCCTGCACCACCTGGTCGCCGAGGTGCTCGACAACTCGATGGACGAGGCGGTCGCCGGCCACGCGACCTGGATCGACCTCGAACTCGACACCGAGGGCTATTGCACCGTCAGGGACAACGGCCGCGGCATCCCCGTCGACAAGCACCCGAAGTACCCGAGCAAATCGGCGCTCGAGGTCATCCTCACGATGCTGCACTCGGGCGGCAAGTTCAACAACAAGCTCTACGCTACGTCGGGCGGCCTGCACGGCGTCGGCGTGTCGGTCGTCAAAGCGCTGTCCGAATAACTGAAACTGACGATCCGCCGCGACGGCCACCTGCACTAGCAGGAAT
>JAEULB010000012.1 GCA_016792585.1 Rhodospirillaceae bacterium | reverse complement strand
CAGCACCGACATCCGGGCGCTGCGCGGCCGCGTCTTCGTCCAGCTGCTGCAGGCCGACGACGGCGTCCGCATCTCGGCCCGCCTCGCCGAGGCCTGGAACGGCGGTGCCGCCAAGGGGCCGGACGAGGTGCGCCTGGCGGGTCCGGGCGATCGCGTCGCCTCGGTCTATGTGGGCCGCATCGACGGGCCGGGCGGGACGCCGGTCGGCCTCGTCCTCCACCTGCTCGACGTGACCGGGCTCCGCAGCCTCGAGCGCCAGTTCGTGCAGTCGCAGAAGATGCAGGCGATCGGCCAGCTCGCCGGCGGCGTCGCCCACGACTTCAACAACCTGCTGACCGCGATCATCGGCTACTGCGACCTGCTGCTGCAGCGCCACCGCCTCGGCGATCCCTCATTCCCCGACATCATGCAGATCCGCCAGAACGCCAACCGCGCGGCGAACCTGGTGCGCCAGCTGCTGGCGTTCTCACGCCAGCAGACGCTGCGCCCGCGCGTGCTCGACCTGACTGACGTGATCGCCGAGCTCTCGCACCTGCTTGCCCGCCTGATGGGCGAGCGGATCACCGTCGACGTCGTCCACGCCCGCGACCTCAAGCCGGTCAAGGTCGACCAGGGGCAGTTCGAGCAGGTGGTGATCAATCTGGCGGTCAATGCCCGTGACGCGATGCCGGAGGGCGGGACGCTGACGATCCGCACCGCGCATCTGTCCCTGGCGGCGCTGCAGACACGGGGCCCCGAGACGATCCCGGCCGGAGACTGGGTCACCGTCGAGGTGCGCGACACCGGCAGCGGCATCTCGCCCGAGCACCTGGCCCGCGTGTTCGAGCCGTTCTTCACGACGAAGCCGATCGGCGCCGGCACCGGCCTCGGGTTGTCGACCGTCTACGGCATCGTCCGCCAGACCGGCGGCTACGTCTTTCTCGAATCCGAACTCGGCAAGGGAACCGCCTTCACCATCTGGCTCCCGGCCTACACCGGTCCGACCGAGGCCGAAGCGAAGCCGGAAGCCGAACGCCGGTCGCCCGCCGATCTCACCGGTGCCGCGACCATCCTCCTGGTCGAGGACGAGGATCCGGTCCGCCTGTTCAGCGCGCGCGCCTTGCGCGGCAAGGGCTACAAGGTGGTGGAGATGCGGACCGGCGAGGCGGCGGTCGAGTATCTGGAGTCGGCGGCGCGCGAGCCGATCGACCTGCTGATCACCGACGTGATGATGCCCGGCATCGACGGACCGACGCTGATCCGCATCGCGCGCGAGCATCGCCCCGGCCTCAAGGTGATCTGCATCTCAGGCTACACCGAGGACGCGCTCCGCCAGCGCATTCCCTCGGATCCCTCGACGCAGTTCCTGCCGAAGCCGTTCGGCCTCAAGCAGCTCGCCGAGCTGGTGAAGCAGATGCTGGACGCGCCGGTCGCCGTCGCCTAGCGGCTGATCGCGACCTCGGCCTCGATCCGGATCACGACCTGGGTCTCGCCGGGCTCGGCGACGGGCGGGGCGATCGCCTTGTCGGCGGCCATCGCCAGCATCGGGGCGCCGCCGAAACGCGGAGTCGGAGGCGCCTGGGTCTCGCCGAGACGGATCCTGACGATGTCGACCTTCGGCAAGTCGAGCGACTTGGCGACGACCGCGGCCTGATCCTTGATCCGGGCGATCGCTTCCGGCACCAGCTCGCGCTCGATCTTCCGACGCGTCTCAGGCGCCAGCTCGTAGAAGAGGCCGCCGACCAGCAATCCGTCCTCCTGGAGCTGGCCGACCAGCGCCAGCAGCGCGCCGGACTCGAACGAGGTCAGCATCAGGCTCTGGCTGCCCCACCAGCGCTGGCCGCGCTTCAGCGTCTTGTCCTCGTAGACGAAATAGCCCTGGGTTTCGGCCTTGACCGATGCCACCGCCTTCGCGCGGTCGAGGGCGGCGGCCATCTTCTGATTCACCTGGCCCTGGAGCGCGCGCGGATCGCTGCCGCCGAGCTCGACCCGGAGCGTGGCGCGGATGCGATCCTGGATCACCATGCGCTCGGCCGACTCGCCGAGCTGGAGCATGACCTTGTCCTGGGCCATGGCCCGTCCGGAAACGAGCGCAGCGGCCATGAGCAGGGGAGCGAGGAGGGCAAGGAAACGGAACTGGCGCATGGAACCTCCGAATGTCGCTCCCAAAAGCCTAGGCCGGCTCCGTGGCATCAATAAGGCCGGCGATCCCGGCGAGGATAAGGCTGTTCCAGGCCGTCGACGGGTACGTTCCTGCCGTTGATCCAGTGGGCGCGCGGCGAGACCAGGAAGCAGATCACGTCGGCGACCTCCTCCAGGTATCCGAGGCGGCCCATCGGGAAGCCGCCGCGGACATAGTCGTCGTAGCCCTCGGGGTCAGACTTCTTGTAGCGGTCCCAGCCGTTGCCCTCGCCCCAGATCGATCCGGGCGACACGGTGTTCACGCGGATGCCATGGGGGATGCATTCGAGCGCCCAGCGCTCGGCATCGAAGATCAGCGCTGCCTTGGCGGCGCCGTACTGCCCGGACCCCACCAGCTGCGGCGTCCATCCCGAGATCGAGGAGATGTTGACCATCGCCGCTCCCGGCCGCTTCGACATCTTCGGGATCGCATGACGCATCATGCGCACGGTCTGGAACAGGTTGATCTCGAGCGTCTTCCGCCAGTCGTCGTCGGTCGAGTCCAGAACCTTGATGCCGCCGGAATTGCCGCCGACGTTGTTGACCAGGATGTCGATACCGCCGCCCCAGGACGCGGCCTCGCTGACGAGCCGTTCGGCATCCTTGGGATCCGTCACGTCCGCCTGGATCGCGGTGATCTGGGAGGCCGGCAGCTTGGCCTTCGCCGCCGCGAGATCGTCCTTGTTGCGCGCGGAGAGCACGACGCGGGCACCCTCCTCGCACAGCACGCGGGCGGTGGCGAAGCCGATGCCCTTGCTGGAGCCGGTGATGAGCGCGACCTTGCCGGCGAGCTTCAGATCCATGGCGACCTCTATGTGCGGGTGGGGGCGGGGGCGAGGCTGACCGGACGGGCCGGGTCGCCCTCGGGAGTGACGGAGCCGACGACCGCCGCAGTCTCGCCGAGCCCGCGGAGCGCGGCAAGGGAAGCCTCGGCACGCTCTGCAGGTACGGCCGCCAGCAGCCCGCCGGCGGTCTGAGGATCGACCAGCAGGTCGAGTTCCGGCATGCCGGTCCAGCCACCATCGTCACCGAGCATGCGGAGCGCGCGACGGTTCTCGGGCGCCAGCGTGCTGGCGATGCCGTCGGCGAGAAGGGTCAGCGCCCCGTCGAGCGCCGGCACGGCCGCCGGGTAGAGACGGATGCCGACATGACTGGCGCGCGCCATCTCGAGCGCATGGCCGATCAGGCCGAAGCCGGTGACGTCGGTCATCGCCTGGACGCCGAGCCCGCGCAGCGCATCCGCGGATGGTGCGAGCGATCGGGTCATCGAGGCGAGCGCCGCCTTGAGCCAGCGGCCGTGTGCCTTGCCATGCATGGCCGCGGCGAAGATCGCACCGGTCCCGAGCGGCTTGGTCAGGATCAGCGCGTCACCCGGCCTGGCGCCGCCTTTCCGCAGGATCGCATCGGGCGGTATCGTTCCGTTGACCGAAAGCCCGAAGGCGAGTTCGCTTCCTTCGCTCGAATGGCCGCCGATCAGCGCCGCACCGGCTTCCGCCAGGGCTCCTTCGGCGCCGGCCAGCATCTGCGCCAGATCGTCCTCGACGATAACCGGCGGCCCGTAGGGCACGACCGCGATCGCGAGCGCGCTATGCGCGATGCCGCCCTTGGAATGGATGTCGCCGAGCGCGTGGACCGCGGCGATCCGCCCGAAGAGATAGGGATCATCGACCAGCGCGTGGAAGAAGTCGGCCGACTGCAGCAGCGCCTGTCCCTGGGGCACCGCGATCGCTGCCGCGTCGTCGCGCTCGGCGAGACCGATCAGCACGCCGTCGCGGTTCGGGCGGCGGGGAAGCCGGGCGAGCGCGCGCGAGAGCGGGGTCGCCCCGATCTTGGCGCCGCAGCCGCCGCAGCGCATCTCCTCCGGAGTCGTCATCGGCATCGGCGCCATCGCCGGAAGCTCGGTGTATCCAGCCATCCAGTTGCGGTCGATCGTCTCCTTCCACTCCCAGAGCCATGCGCCCTCGAAGGCGAATGGTCCTTTCGAGGCGACGGCACGGCGGTCGCCGGTGCCGATCAGGCTGAGGAAGTGCTTCTGCGGAACGAATGGCTTCGGCGGCTGGCCGGCGAGCGCGCGGCGCAGGTTCGCGGCCAACGGCGGTCCCTGGCGGACCGCGAAGACGCCGGCCTTGGGTCTGGGATGCGGGATCACCGTCGCGCAGTCGCCGGCGGCGAAGACCTGGGCGTCGTCGAGCGAGCGGAGCGTGTCGTCGACCGCGAGGAAGCCGCGGCCGTCGAGTGCCAGGCCGGTCGCGGCGAGCCAGGCGGGCGGCGCCGCCTCGGTGACCCAGAGGATCTCGTCCGCATGAACCCGCACGCCGCCGGCGAGGAGGATCGTGTGCGGCTCGACCGCCTCCACCTCGATCTCCTCGCGAAAGGCGACACCGCGCTCGGCCATGGCGCGGCGAAGCAGAGCGGCGGTCCGAGGCGCATGGCCCTCCATCAGATTGCCGCGTGTCACCAGCTCGACCTTTGCCTTGTCGCCGAGGCGGTGGCGGATCGCGAGTGCCAGCTCGACGCCGCCGGCACCGCCGCCGACCACGGCGATCGAGACCGGGCGCAGCGAGGTCTCGACCCGAAGGCGCAGCGCCTCCCAGCGCGCGACGAAGCGCTGGATCGGCTTGACCGGGATCGTGTGCTCGGCCGCGCCCGGCACCGAGAGGCTCGGCGTCGCGCCGACATTGAGGGAGACGACGTCGAAGCGAAGTCCCGGCCGGCCGGCGAGCAGCACCTGTCTGCGGTCGCGGTCGAGACCGATCGATTCCGCGTGGATCAGCCGCGCGCGGGCGAAGCGCGCGAGCGGCGCCAGGTCGATGTGGCATTCGTCGAGCGTGTAGTGACCGGCGACGAAGCCCGGCAACATGCCGGAATAGGGTGTCTCGACCTCGCCCGCGACGAGCGTGAGCCGCACGCCCGGCATCGGCTGCATGCCGAAGGATTTCAGCACGTGGACATGGGCATGGCCACCGCCGACCAGGACCAGGTCGCGCACGGCCTCGGCCATCAGAAGTCGACCTTCGGCGTATCCGGGACGTAGCGGTCGAAGACCGAGCAGAAGTCGCGGCCGAAGCGCTCGGCGAACCAGGCCTCGAACCCGGCCAGAGCCTCCAGCATCGCCGCCTCGTCGCCGGCACCGATCGCCTCCGCCACGGGGCGGAACTTCGCCTCCGCCTCGCGACCCCTCTCGTCGAGCTCGGCGAGGCTGCCGCCGATCCAGCCGATCTCGACGAAGGCGGCGGCGATGCGGGCATCGGCCGCCTTCCTCGCGTCGGCTTCGCCTGATGCCGTCTCGGCGACCTTCTTGATCAGGTTGAGACGCCGATAGGCGAAGGCGCGGCTCCGCTCCAGCGTCTCGATCCTCCGCGCCGACTCGCGGCGATAGGCGGTCTCCTCGGTCGAGGCGGCATCGGCGCGCGCCGAGAGTGTCGCCATCAAGCTCATCGGGACCTCACCGGGGGCGGAAGGGTCGGCCATAGTCATTTGATAATACTAAATATTTCGCGTGGAGTGTTGGCAGTGAACTGCAATCGCCTTTCGCCACGCCGCGAAAGCTCGGGGAAACCGGGCCCCTGCGCCGGCGGCCCTGGCTTTGTCGAACAAATAGGTTCCTCTGCCTTAGCGATAAGGTACTCTCCGTCGCGTCGGCCGGCCCCCAATGTCTGGAAGCTTCTCGTCGTGAAAAAGGCCGTCTATTTCAACGAATATAACGTCCGGATGGGAGCCGCGACCTATCTTCCGTTGGTCTCGGGGATACTCCAGGCCTATGCGGAGACAGATTCCGAAATCCGCGAACACTTTGAGTTCATGCCGTTCATATTCAGCATGGACCGGTTGGACTCAATCCTGGATCAGTACACCGTCCCGCCGGCGGTGGCCGCCTTCTCCGTCGCGATGTGGAACGAGCAGCTCAGTTTCGCTGTGGCCCGCGAGCTGAAGCGGCGTTGGCCCGACTGCCTGGTGGTGTTCGGCGGCTGCCACGTTCCGCACTATCCCAAGGATTACTTCGAGCAGCATCCTTTCATCGACGTCACGGTTCGCGCCGAAGGGGAAGAGGCGTTCATCGGCATCATGCGGCGGTTCATTTCCTCCCGTGACTTTGCCGGCGTCCCGAACGTCTCGTACCGCAGCCCCGAGAGCGGGGCCTTCATGCACAACCTCGAACACCCGGATTTCGAGCGCAGCCTCGACTCCTATCCCTCGCCTTATCTGACGGGGAAGTTCGACGATCTGCTCGCGCGGCACCCGAACATCGACTTCCAGGCGATCATTGAGACCAATCGAGGCTGCCCGTTCCTTTGTACTTTTTGCTACTGGGGACGCGGCGGGACTACCCGGAAGTACCGCTATCACGACCTCGATCGCGTCCTGGATGAGATCACGTGGGCTGGAAAGAACCGGATCCTCTACCTGTTCAATGCCGACTCGAATTTCGGCATGCACAAGCGCGACGTCGAGATCGCCCAGCACCTAGTGGCGACCAAGGCCCGCTTCGGATTCCCTGACAAGTTCCGCACCTGCTGGGGAAAGAACACAGACGAGTCGATATTCAGCATCGCGAAGCTGTTGCACGACCATCAGCTTGACAAGGGCATCACCTTGTCCCGGCAAAGCAACTCGCAGCAGGTTCTAGTCAACATCAAGCGCGGCAACATCAAGCATCAGACCTACACGAATCTGCAGAGGATCTTCAACGACCACTCCATCGCCGTGTACACCGAACTGATCCTCGGCTTGCCGGGCGAGACCGCCGAGAGCTGGCGTGCCGGCATCGAGCAGACGCTGCGTAGCGGCCTGAAAAACCAGCTGATGATCTATATCTGCGAGGTCTATCCCAACACCGATCTTTCGGACCCGGGCTATCGCGAGAAGTTCGGGATCCGGACCCGCCGAGGCAAGCTACGCGAGATCCACGGCACAATCCGCGACCGTGAGTGGGTGACGGAGTATCAGGAGTTCGTCTGCGAGACCGCAAGCATGACCAACGCGGTCTGGCGCGAGATGCACGTCTTCTCGATCCTGGTGATGCTGCTTCACAGCCTTAAGCTCGGTATGTTTCTCTTGTCCTATCTCTCGGAGAAGTACGGCATCGAGTATGTGTCCTTCATCGAGTTCCTGCAGAAAAGCCGCGAAAGGATCGCTGGAACCCTCATCGCCGAAGAGATCGACCATTACGAACGCTATATCGACGGATTGATGGACGGCCAGGGTCGGGGCGTAGAGTTCCCGAAGTACGGCGCTCTCTATTGGGATGTCGAGGAGGCCGGGTTTCTCCGCCTAGCCGAGCGAAAGCGGTGCTTCTACGGCGAGATTGCCACCCTGGTGCGGACGTTCCTTGCCGAGCGAGACCTCGTCGTCGACGAGACGGAGCTTGACGATGTGATGCGCTATCAGGAGCTGCGCGTCCCCAGTCTTTCCGACGAGGCCTCGGGGATCCACAGCTTTTCGACCAATGTCCCCGAGTATATGGACCGACTGTTCGGCAATTCGCCGGTCCCTCTGCTCCATCAGCCGCAGGACGCAACCTTCGCGGCGAAGGTCGTCACGACCGACCCCGTGGAGTTTGCGCGACGCGTTCTGCTTTGGGGGCGCAAGAGCGGAACCCTGCTGAATGACTGCCGCTATGACGCGATCAGTCCCGAACTGGCGGATAGAGTCGCATAGTCTAGCTTCTTCGAGCGGCTTGCGGCTCGTTCAAGAGCCCCGCGACAGTGGACTCGATGTTGGCTACCAATGCTCGGACGTCGCATAGTGCCGACGCCTGCATGCGTGCGCGCAAGCTGCCGCGGATACTCGTTCGCCGTTCCCGATCCATGGCCAAGGCGACAGCCGCCTCGACATAGGCGTCCTCGCTTGGCGCTGCGAACTCAGGCAGGCCGACCGCACTGACGAAGGCATGGCCGTAGCGTCCGAGAAGTCGATCGCCGATCAGGGTGACGACCGGAACACCCATCCACATCGCTTCGAGCGTCGTGATCACGCCGCCATAGGGCGAAGGGTCCAGCCCGATGTCGATGTCGGCATAGTTCGCGAGGTGGCCGCCGAAGTCAGCCGTCTGTGGGCGGCATTCTATCCGGTCCGGATCGATTCCGGCGCTGGCGAAGATGCTCCGGATCCTGTCGACAGCTCCGGGGTCCGTGAAACCACCCGCCTTCAGCACCAGGCGCGACCGCGGTACCGCTCCGAGGATCCGCGACCAGAGGCGCGTCGTCCTCGGTGAGAGCTTGGCCAGCTGATTGAAGCTGCCGAACACGACCTCTCGGGTTCCCGGCATCGCCACTTCCGGGGTCGGCAGCAAGGGATCGTAGTGGAACGCGAAGGGCATGCGGACGACCCTTTCGCTGAAGTCCGCCTCCGTGCCGACGGGAATGGTCCAACGGTCGCCGAGGATGACGCCGATCGAATCCAGGCCCATGGTTCCCATCGGCGGCCAATAGACGTGCACCCGGGCGGGCTTGCGGGCGAATGCCAGGACCCGAGACCCGCGAGCGTATCCGTGGGTATCGATCATAACGTCGATGCGGTCGTCGGCGATCGCGGCAGCGAAGGCAGCATCGTCGCGTCCGGCGAGATCCCTGAAAGTCGAAGCCGCGTCAAACCTGTCCGTGATCGAGTCTCGCCTGGCCGCTGGTACGTCCGAATAGCAAAACACATCGACCTTGGTGCGATCATGGCCTTCGACCAGCGGCAGCATCGACAGCGCCGCGGTGTGGAGTCGGAAGCCGTCGTTGAGCGAGTATCCGATCCGAAGGCGCTTCGATCGACCCCTCGGATTGTGGCGGGTGGCCGGCAAGGCTCGGGCGAAGCGGCGATCGAAGTCTCTCGCGAGGGCAAGCGCGTCCTTCGCCGTTGCTCCTTCCTGGAGATACGAGACGCAGATGCGCGACGCGTGGAGTGCCGGAGAATCGGATATCGCTTGCCTAAGCACCTTCGCTGCGGACTCGACGTTGCCGCGGATCAAGAACCGCGCATGAAGATCTAGAGCCAACTGAGAGTTGCCGGGCTGGAGGTGAAAAGCGCGCCAAGCCCATTCGGTGGAGCCTTGCGTCGAAGTGCTGATGAAGTTGCCGAGGGTCAACGTGTCTGCAGGTACGAGAGCCAGAGCTTTGCGCAGCGGTGCCTGGGCCGCCGCTGCCCGGTCGGTCGTCATCAGCGTAGCGGCGAGGGCGTTGAGCGCGGCGACGCTGCGAGGATCGAGGGCGAGAGTTCGGCGCAGATATCGCTCGGCCAGCGCCGCGTCCGTCTGCCAGAACATCACGGCGAGGAGATGCCAGCATGCGCCGTTGCCGGGAAGCTCCGCGGCGAGGCGGTGCAAAGTGGATACGGCGCCGCCGAGGTTTCCCTGGCTGTAGCTGGTCCAGGCTGCCTGCATTTGCGCTTCTGGTGAGGAAGAAATGCTCAACGCTGTCGCCTGAGAGTTCGAGAGCCGGCACGGCGATATGCCACGATTACCGACAAAGGCTCAAGCAGGAGCCGGCGGAAGAGAGTGGGAGTCGAACCCACGAAGAGCCGTCTGGCGACCCTTACCGGATTTGAAGTCCGGCCGCCCCACCGGGAACGTTTCTCTTCCAGGATCATCTTATGCGGCATCATGCCGTCCGAACAGGCCGAGCCGGTCGGGACGGATCTTGCGGATGTCGCCCTTGCGGATGGTGACGCCGTGCCGGTCGAAGAACTCCAGCACCTGGATCGCGACCTTGCGGCCGTTGTCGACTTTGTCGCGGAAGGCGGCGGCGTTGAACGAGCCGTCGGCACTCGCCTTTGCCAGCCGGTCGGCGATCTGGATCATCTCGGCGACGGCCTGCGTGCGGAAGAAATGGTCGTGCGCGACCTCGACCACCTGGCCCATCCGGGTCAGGCGCTTCATCAGGCCGCGGACCTTGACTTCCGGCACGCCGATCTCGTTGCCGATGTCGCGGACGCGCGGCGGCTTGAACCGCTGCGCTGCGCCCAGCATCGGGCGGATGCGGGCCCAGAGCTTCTCGTCGTCGGGCTGGAGACGGACCGAGTGGCTCGGCAGGCGGTACCAGACGCCGTCGAGCACGATCGACTTGGCGCGGACAAGGACCTCGGCGACGGCGGCGAAAGCCGGTACCGGCAGGCGCACCGGCATCGCCTGGCGCAGCTTCTCGACCTGGAGGCCGGGAAGCTCGGGGTTCTTCTGGTGAAAGGTCTTGAGGGCGTCGAGCGTCTGCTGGCGAAGCCCGGTCCAGCGCTGGGCGGCGAAGCCGAAGGCACCGGCCGCGACCATCGGCGCGTCCTTCTCGATCGCGGCCGCCTCGTCCGGCGTGAGGTTGCGGCGCAGGCGGAAGGTAGTGAGATCGACGATGCCGGGGTCGACGCCGAGCAGCCGGGTCAGCGCCTTTGCCGGGTCGGCGGCGCGCTCGGCGTCCAGCCAGGCGCGACGCTCCGGCGTTCGCCGCCCGCGGGCTGGCGGGAAAGGATCGATCACGTAGCCGCCGCCCAAGGTGCGCTGTGCCGACTGGTCGCGCAGCACGAAGCGGTCGCCGGACAGCGCGCCGAGCGGCCGGTCGAGGACGAGCTGGGCCAGCGCCTCCTCGCCCGGTGCGAGCGTCTCGCCTTCGAGCAGTGCCACGCGGCCGGTGGCATGCGCCGAGGCGAGGTGGACATGCACCGGAAGCCAATGACGGATCGCCTTCGGCTCGCTCTTCAGCAGCTTCAGATGCACGTCGATGCGCTCGGTCGGCCTGTGCGCGGCCGGATCGAGGATCCAGTCGCCGCGCTGGATCGCATCCTTGTCGACGCGGGGGCCGGTCAGGTTGAGCGCGACACGCTGGCCCGCCACGCCGGACTCGGCCTCGCGGTTCTGCGCGCGAAGACCGCGGACACGCGCCTCCAAACCCGACGGCGAGACCAGCACGTTATCGCCGGCGCGGACGGAGCCCGAGAAGACCGTGCCGGTCACCACCGTGCCGGCGCCGGCGATGGTGAAGGAACGGTCGACCGCGAGGCGGAATCGGCCTTTGGCGGCACGGCGGGTTTCGGTCGAGGCGAGCTGGAGCCAGAGCGCCAGGTCGGCGACGCCATCGCCGGTGACCGACGACACCGGAAGGATCTCGGCGCCGGCCAGCGACGTGTCGGCCAGCAGGTTCCTGATGTCGGCGGTCACCTCGGCAAGACGATCGGGTCCCACGAGGTCGCGCTTCGTGAGCGCCACGACGCCACGGTCGAGGCCGAGCAGGTCGACAATCTGCAGGTGCTCGCGGGTCTGCGGCATGATGCCGTCATCCGCGGCGATCACCAGCATCACCGCGTCGATGCCGGAGACGCCGGCGAGCATCGTGTGGACGAAACGCTCGTGGCCGGGCACGTCGATGAAGCCCAGGATCTCGGCGCCCTCGATCGGCTGATAGGCGAAGCCTAAGTCGATCGTGATGCCGCGGCGCTTCTCCTCGGCGAGCCGATCGGCGTCGATGCCGGTCAGCGCCTTCACCAGCGCGGTCTTGCCGTGGTCGATGTGCCCGGCGGTGCCAACGATCACGGCCGGAGCTGAGCCAGGAACGCCGCCTCATCCTCGAGGCAGCGGAGGTCGAGGATCACCGCGTCCTCGGCGATGCGGCCGATCACCGGGATTGGAAGATCGCGGAGCCGCTTGGCCAGCCGGTCGGCGCCGCCCGACGAAGGGCTAAACTTGAGCCCGGCGCTGGGCAGGTCCTCGACCGGCATCGCGCCCGAGCCGATCTGGCTCGCGCACTCGGCGAGGGTCACCGTCGCATGCGCGGCGAAGGCGGCGGCGACGGCCGGCAGCAGGCGGACCGCCAGCGCCTCGATCTCGGCCTTCGGTCGTGCCAGATGGCGGATAGTCGGCAGGCGGCGGCGCAGCTTCTCCGGATCGGCGTAGAGCCGAAGGACGGCTTCGAGCGCGGCCAGCCGCATCTTGTCGAGGCGGAGGGCGCGCTTCAGCGGGTTCCTGTTGATCCTGGCGATCAGGTCGGCGCGGCCGACGATCATGCCTGCCTGCGGGCCGCCCAGAAGCTTGTCGCCGGAGAAGGTGACGAGGTCGGCACCGGCCGCGACCGACTCCGCGACGGTCGGCTCGTGCGGCAAGCCGTAGGGCTTGAGGTCGACCAGCGTGCCGCTGCCGAGGTCTTCCACCAGCGGCAGTCCCCTGGCCTTGGCGACCGGTGCAATGTCGCGCGCCGCAACCGAGGCGGTGAAGCCGTCGATCCGGTAGTTGCTGGTATGCACCTTCATCAGCAGCGCGGTCCTGTCGCCGATCGCCTGCTCGTAGTCGCGAAGATGCGTCCGGTTGGTGGTGCCGATCTCGACCAGCTTCGCGCCGGCGCGCGCCATCACGTCGGGAATGCGGAAGGCGCCTCCGATCTCGACCAGCTCGCCGCGCGAGACCACCGCCTCCTTGCCCTTCGCCAGCGTGTTGAGCACGAGCAGGACGGCCGCGGCGTTGTTGTTGACGACGGTCGCGGCTTCGGCGCCGGAGAAGCGGGTGAGCCAGGAGACGATGTGGCTGTCGCGCTCACCGCGCCGGCCGCTCGAGACCTCGTATTCGAGATTGGAGGGCTCGCGCATCGCCGCCGCGACCGCCTCGATCGCCTCCTCGGGCAGGAGCGCGCGGCCGAGATTGGTGTGAAGCACCGTGCCGGTCAGGGTGAAGACCCGGCGCTGCGAGGGGCGGGCGAGGCGCGCGAGCCGGGCTGCCGCGTCGCCTAGCGCCAGCGCCGCCGGGTCGGCGCTATCCTTCGGCGGCTTGGCGCGAAGGCCATCGAGGGCTACACGCAGCGCCTCCAGCGTCAGCGGACGGCCATGCGATGCGATCAGCGCCTCGGCCTCGGGCGATCCCAGCAGCCGGTCGATCGACGGCAGTCGCGCCCGCGCGTCCGCCGTCACCTCTGTTCTCCCGTCGACCGCACCGCGGCACGCATCGGGCGTTTCCCTTTAGCTGGTCAGAAGGAAGGGATTGGGAGCCGGCCGTTCCCAGCCGGCTTCGGCGACCATCAGGTCGAGCCCGGTCGAGGCGAGGTCGTCGGCCATCGGGTCCAGCGTCGGCTCCTTCTCCGTCGATAGGATCTTCACGTACCCGTGGCACTTGTCGCAAGTCTCGGCGCGCACCGTCCCGTCGCTGCCCTCGATCGCGTGGTAGGCAATACCCTCGGTCGAGCCGCAGGCGGCGCATTTGATCCGGACGTAATTCCAGGCCGAGGCGCAGAGCCGGCAGTGGAGGTAGCGGGTCGACTGGCCTTCGGCCGCCGGTCCGATCACGCTGACCAGCGGGGCCTGGGCGCAGACCGGGCAGCGCTTGCCGTCGTCGATCTGCTGGAAGCCATCGGCGCTCAGCAGGCTCGCCGCCACGGCCCAGCGGACCTGGAGGGCGGCGGCGACGAAGACCGCGGCGCCGCGCGAGAGGTCCGGCACGTCGCCCGAGAGCACGGCGCGGGCGCGGCCGTCGAGGATCTCGGGCGCCTCGGCCTGGAGCTCGGCGATCACCTGGCGGGTTGCCGGAGGGGCTCCGCCGACGGCGACCCATCTCAGGATCGCCTGGAGCACGTCGCGCCATTGCGGGCCATCGAGAAGTCCGTCGCCTCCCAGAGGCGGCATCGCCGCCTGCTTGGCCTCCTCGATCTCGGCCGCGTCCGGCAGCCCGCCCGGCTTGAGCGCGCGGACCGCGTCTGCCTGCGCCTCGGCCAAGCGGGCCATGAACTGAAGGAAGCCGCCCATCGGATGGCCTTGGGCAAGCGCCGCGAAGCGCGTGGCCCGACGCGCGAACAGGATCGGCACGTCCGGAAGACGAAGAAAGGCCGCCGAAGCGGCCTTTCCGATGTCGACCGGATCGGCGATGGGCGCCTTAATCGTCATTGCCCGGCTTGGCGACCTCGTCCTTCAGCCACTTCCGGTGATGACGCCAGGCCCAGCCGCCGGTGACCGAGCCGCGGGTCATCGCACGCACGGTGCCTCGTACCCAGATCGCCGCGTAGATGTGGACGATCACGATCACGATGATGCCGGAAGCAGCGAGCGCGTGGATCACCGCCGCCAGCCGCTTCTGGTCGATCGTCGTGTACTGGAAGAAGTAGGTGTCCCAGAGAACGAGGCCGGAGAGGAACAGGGCCAGGATGCAGAGCGACATGCCCCAGAAGACGAGTTTCTGGCCGGCGTTGTAGCGGCCGACTTCGGGAAGGTTCTCTTCCTTGTTGTTCACCACGTCGCCGACCTTGGCCATCCACTTGGTGTCGTCGCTGGTCCAGAAGTTGTAGCGGACGAAGCGGATGAACAGGCCGGCGAAGGTGAAGAGCACCGCGACGCCGAACCACGGATGGATCGCCCGAGTCTCCGGCCCGCCGCCGAAGAGGCCCGTCAGGAAGAACAGGCCCGGATGGAAGAGCGCCAGCCCGCTGATCGCCAGCAGGATCAGGATGATCGCGTTGGCCCAGTGGTTGATGCGCGCCCCGCCCGTGTAGCGGGCGAGGATGTTCTTGTCCTCGTCGCTCATCGGCGATCTCCGGAGAGGCGCTTGGCCGCCTCTTCATCCTTCCGCTCGACCTCGTTCGGGCCCTTGGTCACGTAGTGGAAGAAGCCCAGCAGTGCGGTGAGGCCGAAGCCGAACAGCGCCACGTCCTTGAAGCCGCCCTTCCAGAACTGGACCAGCGGGCTGATCTTCGGTTCCTTCGGCAGGTTCGAGTAGAGCTGCGGCTGGTCGGCGTGGTGCAGCACGTACATGACGTGCGTGCCGCCGACGCCGGCCGGGTCGTAGAGCCCGGCATTGGCGTAGCCGCGCTCCTTGAGATCGGCGATGCGGCCGTCGGCGTGGACCTTCATCTCCTCCTTGGTGCCGAAGTAGATCGCCTGCGTCGGGCACGCCTTGGCGCAGGCCGGCGCCTGGCCGACCGAGACGCGATCGGAGCAGAGCGTGCACTTGTAGGCCTTGTGATCGGCCGTGCTGATCCGCGGGATGTTGAAGGGGCACCCCTTCACGCAGTAGCCGCAGCCGATGCAGTTCTCGGAGATGAAGTCGACGATGCCGTTCTGGTACTGGACGATGGCGCCGGGGGCGGGGCATGCCTTGAGGCAGCCCGGGTCCTCGCAGTGCATGCAGCCGTCCTTGCGGATCAGCCACTCGAGGTTCCCCTTGTTGTCGAACTCGGTGAACCTCATCAGCGTCCAGGTCTTGTCGGTCAGGTCATGCGGGTTGTCGTAGACG
>JAEULB010000231.1 GCA_016792585.1 Rhodospirillaceae bacterium | reverse complement strand
CGCAGGAACTCCTCGCCGCGGTCGAGGCCGAAGTCGAGGCTCTTCCGCGAATGCTCCGAGAGCGTGTAGTCGAGCTTCACGCCGGGCAGGCCGTCGGCTTCGGTCTTGTTCGTCAGCGTCACGCGGTTGTGGTCTTCGGGCAGGTCCTCGGCCAGGACCAGCACGGCCATAGAGTGCTTGAACTCCTTCCTCAGGAATTCCTGCGGCTCCTTGCCCCAGGCCCTCGGCGTGATCCGCATCGCCTGGCTCAACAGCGAGTTCTCCCTGGTCACCTGGATGTGGACGCCGCGCTTGAAACTCCGCTTCGGATCGGTCTCGTAGAACTCGTGGCTGTAAAGCGCGCAGCCGACGGGGCCGACGGGCCCGTCGAGTTCCTCGGCGAAGTTGGCGCGCAGATAGGCGGCGGGGTGGAACATCAGGTTCCGGCCCAGCGCCGGGCTCTCCACGCCGGAGGCCAGCAAGAGGCGCGCGGTACCGATGCCGTTGCCGGCGACCACGACCAGTGATGCCGGCTGCACGACCTCCTTGCCGTCGGGATCCCGATAGCGGACGCCGGTCGCGCGTCCAGCCTCGATCTCGACCTGCTGGACGATGCAGCTCGGGCGAAGCTCGACGCCGGCCGCGAGCGCCTTCGGCCAGTAGGCCTGGTCGACCGACATCTTGGCGCCGATCGTGCAGCCTTGCAGGCAGGGGCCGCAGTGATTGCAGGCGGCGCGGCCTTCGTAGGGCGCCGAGTTCACCGCCGCATCGACCGGCCACCAGTGCCATCCCAGCCTGTCGAAGCCCTTCGCCGCCGTCATGCCGAGCCGGCCGAGCGGGAAGGGCGGCATCTGGCGCGGCGACTTCGGCGGATAGGCCGGATCGCCGTTCAGGCCCGCGACGCCGCAGATGCGGTCGTTCTCGTCGTAGTAGGGCTCGATGTCGAAATAGTCGAATGGCCAGTCGTCGCCGACGCCGTCGAGACTTCTGGTTCTGAAGTCGGAGGGATGAAGTCTTGGGAAGTGCGCTGCCCAGGTCACGGTCGAGCCGCCGACGCCGTTCCACATCAGCGGCTTGAAGGCCGAGTTCTCGTCGTCGATCGGATAGTCGGCGCTCTGCAGCGTCTGCCCCGACTTGAGGCGCGCATTGGGCGGCGTCGCCCAGGCGCCGAACGACGCGCTCTGCCAGTCCTCTCGGAGCGACGGCATCGCCTTGCGGTCGACCCAGGGCCCGCGCTCCAGGCAGACGATGCGGAGCTTCGGCGCCTTGGCGGCGAGCCTGGCCGAGAAAGCCGCGCCGCCGAAGCCGGCGCCGACCACGACGACGTCGACCGGGTCCAGCCGCATCAGAGCACGCGCGAGATGCGGTTGAGTGCTTCCTCCGTCGACTCCAGGTCGGCGACCAGCGCGATACGTATATAAGGAGTGCCGATGTTGGTGCCGTCTGCCTCCGGCTTGGTCAGGTAGCTGCCGGGCAGCGTCCTGACGCCGGCCTTCTCCCAAAGCCGGCGGGCCGCCGCCTCGCCGTCGCCGACATCCAGCCAGAGATAGAAGCCTCCCGCGGGCCGATAGAAGCTGAAGCGCCCGCCGAGGACCTTCTCGGCCATGTCGAACTTGCGCCGGTAGAGCGCCCGCGTCGCCTCGACATGGGCATCGTCGCGCCAGAGCGCTGTCGCCGCGTCGAGGGCGGCGATCGGCGTCGCCGCCGAGGCATACGTCCGGAGCCGCTGCATCAGCTGCGTCTCCTTCTTCGCGCCGACGCCGAAGCCCGAGCGTAGACCGGGCACGCTGGAGCGCTTCGACAGCGTGTGGAAGACCATCAGGTTGTCGAGCGAGCCGCCGAGCTCGACCGCGGCCTCCAGCGCGCCGGGCGGTGCACGGTCGGTCGAGTAGATCTCGGCGTAGCACTCGTCGGCGACCAGCAGGAAGTTGTGGCGGCGGGCGAGTTCGAGCCCCTTCTTGAGGTAGCCGAGATCGGCGACCGCGCCCTGCGGGTTGCTCGGCGTGCAGAGGTACATGATCTGGGTGCGGGCCAGCGTCTCCGCCGGGATCGCGTCGAGATCGGGCAGGAACCCGTTGGCCGCCGTCGCCGGGAGGTAGACCGGCTCGGCGCCGGCCAGCGTCGAGGCGCCGACATAGACCTGGTAGACCGGGTTCGGCATCAGCGCGAGCGGCTTCGCCCCGCCGGTCTCGGACGGCGAGATCGCGACCGTCGCCGACATATAGAGGCCTTCGCGCGTGCCGGCGCAGGGAACGATCATCGCGTCCGGATCGATCATGCCCGCCGGCACGCGATAGCGGCGCTCGAGCCAGCCGAGGGCGGCGCGGCGGAACTCGGGCGTGCCGTTGATCGGCGGATAGCGGTTCCAGCTTGGATGGCCGCGATCGACCAGCTCGCGGACGACCGCGGGGGGCTCGTGCTGCGGCTCGCCGACCGACATGTTGATCGGCGGCGCATTGCCAAACGGCGGCCCGTCGAGTAGGCGGCCGAGCCGTTCGAACGGATAGTCGCGGAGACTTTCGAGACGTGCGTTTGCCATGCCCCGAGGTTACGTGGAGGGCATGCGCTAGGGAACCCGGATCGTGTCGCCGCGGATCAGTCCGGAGATGGCGCCCGGCCGGATATCTGCTATTTCGGGGCGGCGCATGTCCTCTCCCTCCACCAGCCCCCTCCACGCCGTCATCGGGATCGTCTGCCTCGGATCGCTCTGGGGCCTGATGATGTCGCTGGCAAAGATGGCGTCGATGGCCGGGGTGCCGCCGCTCAGCTACTCGCTGTGGCAGTCGACCGGGGCGGGGATCCTCCTTCTTCTGCTGGCTTTCTGGCGCGACCTCCAGTTCGGCTTCGGCTGGCAGCACATCCGCTTCTACCTGGCGATGGGAATCTTCAGCATCGCCCTGCCCAACGCCAACATGGCGCTCTGCGTGCAGCACATCCCGGCCGGCCTGATGTCGCTGCTGGTGAACCTGTCTCCGGTGGTGACCTATGCGCTCGCTGTCCTGATCCGGCTCGAGGCGTTCTCCGCCGTGCGGGCCTTCGGCATCCTGGTCGGGCTCTCGGGCGTCGTCGTGCTGGCGAGTCCGGGCGTGGCGCTGCCCTCGGCCGAGCTTCTGCCCTGGATCCTTCAGGCCCTGCTGACGCCGGCGCTCTACGGGCTCGGCAATATCATCGGCGTAAAGCTCAGGCCCAGCGACCGCAACGCGCCGATCGTGATGGCGGCCGGCATGCTCGGCGGCGCGATCAGCTTCCTTCTCCCGGCGGCGACAGCGCTCGATCAGCTCTACATGCCCTTGCCGCCGTTCGTGCCGGGCGAGTGGGCGCTGGTCGCGGTGATGTTCGTCTCCGTCTGCTCCTACATCCTCTACTTCGACCTGCTCCGGCGTGTCGGCGCCGTGTTCGTCAGCCAGGCGTCGTATGCGGTGGCGCTCTCCGGTCTCTGCTGGGGCTGGCTGTTCTTCGGCGAGACCATTGGGCTCGGCGTCGCCATGAGTGCAGCGCTGATATTCACCGGCCTCTATCTGGTCAACCGGCGGCCGGCACAGGCTCCCGGGTCGGCATAGCCGTCGCGAGGAGGCGAGACATGGGTGGCCGGAAACCCGTGGTCAGGTTCGACGAGAAGGCGATCGCCCGCCTGTTTGCGGCACTCGACCAGGACCGTCTTCCCGGCGTGGCGGTCGGCGTCGCCCTCGACGGTAAGCCTGTTTGGCGGGCCGGTTTCGGCCTCGCCCATATGGAGCTGCCGGTATCCCTGTCGCCGACGATCCGCATGCGGATCGGGTCGGTTTCAAAGCACTTCACGGCCCTGGCCTACATGCTCCTTTGCGAGGAGGGCCGGGCCTCGGTCGACGACCCGGTCGGATATTACCTGCCAGAGCTGCATCCCATCGCCCGAAGGATCACAGCGCGACAGCTGATGGCCCACATCAACGGTCTTCGCGACGTCTGCGCGATCAAGCTCGACTTCAGCGGTCTCGACACGGGCCGGGTCACCAGCGGCGACCTCATGTCGCTGTACCGGACGATCGAGGACGTGACCGCGGCGCCCGGAACGATCTGGATCTACAACAATGGCGGCTACTTCATCCTGAGCGAGATGATCGAGCGGATCAGCGGCCAGCCGCTCGAGGAGGTGTTGCGCCGCCGGATCTTCGAGCCGGCGGGCATGAAGGACACCTTGCTTCGCCGCTGGGACACCGACTTCGTGCCGAACAGCGCCACGCCGCATATGACGCGTCGAGGCGGCGGCTGGATGCTCGCGAACTACGGGATGGACAACTTCTCCGGCGGCGGCGCCATCGTCTCGACGGTCGATGACATGCTGCGCTGGCTCGCCCACATGGAGGCACCGACCGTCGGTCGCGCCGCGACCTGGGCGGCGATGCAGACGCCCCACGTGCTGCCGAACGGTGCTTCGACCGAGTACGGATTCGGCCTTTGCGTCACGCGCTACCGGGGGATCGACCTCGTCTACCATTCGGGCGGCGGCATCGGCTGCAATGCTGCCATGATGAAGGCGCCAGGTGCCGGCCTCGACATCGCGATCATGGCGAACCGCGACGACGTCTCGGCGACGCAGCTCGCTTTCGACGTCCTCTGTACCTGCCTTCCCGAACTCGGCGCAGGCCTGCCAAGGCAAGCCCACCCGCCCGCCATCGGCACGTTCTGCTCGCCGGCGACGGGGCGGGTGATCCAGCTCATGGGTAAGGACGGTCGGCAGATCGTCTCGATCGACGGCAACGATCTGCCCTTCGAGTGGGACGAGGACGGCGTATTGCGCCCGGCAGTGACGGTGAGGCACTTCGGCGGAGCGCTGACGCTTCTCGGCAATCCTGAAAGGCCTGAGTCGCTCCGGCTCGACGATTTCGGCCATCTCGACGATCTGGTCTCGATGCGGCCCGGCGACGCAGACGCTGGATCGATTGCCGGGCGCTATCGATCGGAGGCTACCGATACCGACGCGGTCGTCACGGTGACGGGCGCCGGCGCACGATTGAGCACGGTCGGGCGCTTCGGAGCAGCGGAGTTCACGATGGAGTGCATCGGCCCCCGCGTCTGGCGGCCGAGCACGACGGGGCCCTGGCAGCGATATGGTTCCGTGCTGACCTTCGATGCCGACGGGGCCGGGTTCCGCTTCTCGAACTGGTCGCTGCGCGGACTGCCTTTCCGGCGTCGCGCCTGACTTCGTCGACCTAGCGTATGTTTCCCGGCGCATCGGCCGGCCAGAGGTCGCGCCACCAATGGACCGCGATCGCGAGGCAGGCGAGCAGGCCGCCGACGGAATAGAGAATGCCGGTCGCTCTGAAGCCGATGGACTCGATCAGCGGCCCGGTCGCCAGCAATCCGACCGGCAGGCCGTAGACCGCCAGCATGCGGACGCCCATCACCCGGCCGCGGAAGCGCGCTTCCGAGGTCCTGACCAGCATCGCCGCGAGCGGCACCAGGCAAAGGCTCTGGGCGAGGCCGGCCAGCGTCATCATGACGAGCCCGCCGACCTCGGTCTCGGCGAAGGAGAAGACCAGCAGGAGCGCGTGCCAGATCGCGGCGAAGACGATCATCATCCGTGCCGGCCGGATCGCGGCACCATGGGTCGAGAGCGCGATCGAGCCGGTGATCGCACCGACCGCGAAGCTGGCGACCAGATAGCCGAGGCCGGTCTGGTCGATGCGGTAGACCTCGCGGGCGACGTAGGGCAGGAGCCCGTTCGACCACGGATAGGCTGTGAGGTTGACCAGGAAGGCGATGAACATCGCCGCCAGCAGGTGCGGCGTGCGCCAGACATAGGCGAGACCTTCGCCAAGGTCCCGCCACGGCGACGAGCGCGCCGGCAGGCCCGACATCTCGCCGATCGTATGCGCGGCCGGGCCGCTGCCGGCAACGCCGAGGGTCAGGAGGAAGCTCGTTCCATAGAAGAGTGTGATGACGAGATAGGCCGGGCCCATGCCGAGCGTGGCGACGACCGCCGCACCGGCGAGCGCGCCGGCGATCCGGGCGGAATCGCCGGTGATGCGCGAGATGCCCATCGCGCCGACCAGCAGCGGCTGCGGGATCGTGTTGCCGATGATCGCGTTCCGCATGACGAGATCGGAGGAGCGGATCGAACTCATCAGCGTGGCGACGACGAAGACGGAAAGTGGCGACACCGTTCCCGTCAAGATCAGCAGCATCAGCGTGAACGAGAGGGCCGTGTAGCCGATCCGCATCAGGCAGAGCAGGTTGCGGTGGCCGATGCGGTCGCCGACGACGCCGAACATCGGCGCCAGCAGCGTGCCGATGAGGATGACCGAGCCGAACAGGGTCAGCATCATGACCGAACCGGTCTCGACCAGGATGTACCAGCCGAGGATGACGCCTTCCATCTCCTGGGCCCAGGAGGTAGCAAGGTCGGCCGGCCACTGGAACCTGAAGCTGCGGGTCTGGAACGGCGCCAATACCGGCGGCCGCCTGTTCTCACTCACGCGTCCGGGCTCCCGCACGGCCGTCCCGGCGGGGCCGGTGGCGCGCTTCCTCCATTTTCATTGCGCCGATCATCTCACCGGCATCCGGGGCCGTCACGCCGATTGCGTCGTCGGCGAACCGACATTGACCGCCGCATCCCAGCCGATAGTCTCGGCCAGGGATCATCGGGAGGATGTCATGCCCATTCTCAAGGTCGGCCTGGCCCAGACGCGTCAGAGCGCCGATTTCGACCGGAACGCGGCGACGATCTTCCGCTTCATCGAGGAGGCGGGGAAGGCGGGCGTCCAGATCCTCTGCTTCCCCGAGACCCAGACCGTGGGTTACCGGGTCGACATCACGCCGACCGATGCGCCGGTCGAGCCGGATCGGCTCCGCGACCTGCATCAGCGGGTAGCCAAGCGCTGCGGCGAGCTCAAGATGGCCTGCATCCTCGGCACCGAGACGCCGCTCGAGTCGAACCCGCTGAAGGGCAAGCCCTACAACTCGGCGCTGACGATCTCGCCTGAGGGCAAGATCCTCGGCGTCCACCACAAGACCAAGCTGACGCCGCTCGATGCGGTCGCCTACTCGGCCGGCTCCGGCTTCGACGTCTACGAGCTGTTCGGGGTCAAGGTCGGCGTCGTCATCTGCTACGAGGCGTTCCGTTTCGCCTCGACCACGCGCGCCTGCGTCGCCAAGGGCGCGCAGGTGGTGTTCCATCCGCAGAACAACACGACGCGGCCGAACGACTGGAAGATCCCGGTCCACCATGCGATGGCGACGACGCGGGCGGCCGAGAACACTGTCTGGTTCCTCACCACCAACATCTGCCACGATCAGCACCAGAACTGCCGGACCATGGTGATCTCGCCCGATGGCGTGGTGAAGGCGCAGTCGGAGCTCAAGCGCGAGGAGCTGGTGATCGCCGACATCGATACGGCGCTCGCGACCCGTGCCATGTACAAGTTCGACGTCGGCGAGACCGCGGACGACGACTGCGCGAAGATGCTGTTCGCGGATACGGTCAAGAAGGAAGAGTACAAGGCGGCGTGAGGCAGCCTGGACTCGCGAGAGACAGGGCAGGGACATGAAACGCCAGATCCGGATCGTGCCTCTGTCCCTGTGGCCGGATCACGAGCACGCCGCAGCCACCGCCGAGGGACTGACGGCATTCCTGCGCGTTCTTCCCGCCGATCATCGGATCGCGATACTGGATGTCGACGGTCTCGGGGCTGCGCTGCGCGCGGTCATCGAGGGTGTCGTCGGCGCCGCGCGCTGCCTCTACCTGAACAGCACGCTGCACGCCGTCAGCGAAGATCGCCGATGGGGGATCACCGCGGTCGGTCGCCTTCCCGAGGGCATCGGCATCGTTATCGTGGTCTCGCCTGCGCAGACCTATCTCGCGGCGATGCGCACAGTCTATGAGCGCTTCCCCGGACATCCGCCCGTCGTACTTCCTTTCGCGGCGTCCGGCCTGCCGCCAGATGCGCCGCCTCCGCTCGTGAACGCCGAGCTTGGCGACGATACCCCGATCGTCTTCTGCCTGACGCCCAATTGCGGAACCGGCCGCCTGAGCCCGAGCGTCAATACGATCCTCGGATTCCTGGAGAAGCGCCGGCCGCGGCGAGCCTCGCCGAGCGTCAATCGCCGGTTGGTTGCCTCGATCGAGGCGCCGAAGGTCGGCTATGGCTATTTTCCCGCGGTCCGGAAGGCGCTCGACGACGCCCATTTCCATGCGTTTGAGCGGATGGATCTCGATTACTGGGACGATGTCCACGATTTCATCTCGACGGAAACGCTGGCGCGGCTCGACTTCTGCAAGATCGTCGCGCTCTATCGGGATCCACGTGACTATGTGGTCTCTGCCTATCACTGGCATCTCGATGGGTATCACAGCGGTCTGTATGCCGAGCTGGCAGCACTGCCCAAGGAGCAGGGACTGCTCAAGTTCTTCGAGGGGACGGTCTCCCGCTCGCCGATGGGAGATCTGGTCGGCCAAGTCCCGCCCTTGTCGATCGTCGCGCGCAACTTCGCCGACTATCGCAAGCACGCGCACATTCTCCCGATCTCCTACGAGGAGCTCCGGACCAATCCGCGTCAGCTCTATCTCCGGATGCTCGCGTGGCTTGGCATCGACAAGGTGATCTTCAAGGGCGTACCCGACGAGATGCTCGAGTACGCGATTTCGCTTGGCGACTTCTCCAAGCAGTCCGGCGGGCAGCACACCGAGGGCAAGTCCGACGCCTACTTCTCGTCGGCGTCGGGTTTCACGGGCTTGCGCAAGGGGATCGTCGGAGACTGGCGCAATCACTTCACGCCCAAGGTCAAGGAGCGTGCCAAGGAACTGATCGGCGAGGCGCTGATCGAGCTCGGTTACGAGAAGGACTTGGACTGGTAGCGCCCTGGGGGATCACATGAGCCTGCCCGAACCCACCTATGGAATGATCGTCGCCGAGAACGTCATGGTCCCGATGCGGGACGGCGTCAGGCTCGCGACCGACATCTACCGCCCCATGGGTGAGGACGGAAACCCGCTGCCGGGACCGTTCCCGACCATCGTCTACCGGACCTCCTACGACAAATCGAACCCGATCGCGCATATCGAGCCGGTGGCGCGATTCTTCGTGCCGAGAGGCTATGTCTGCCTGCTCCAGGACCTGCGCGGCCGAGGCAAGTCGGAAGGGATGGGGCAGTACTTCCACGTCGCCAACATCAACGAAGGCAAGGACGGGCACGACACGATCGAGTGGGCGGCGAATCAGCCCTGGTGCAACGGCAGGATCGGCATGTGCGGCAGCTCGCATATGGGCATCGTCCAGAACGCCGCTGCGCTGGAACGGCCGCCACACCTGAAGGCGCTCTGGGTCGACGTGGCGCCGACGCACTTCTTCGACGGCTGCGCCCGCGAGGGCGGCGCCCAGGCGCTCCACATGTTCGGCGCGCTCTTCCTGCACGGCTTCGACGCCCAGGAGATCCGCGATGACCCGGCGGCACGCAAGCGGCTCGAGACCGCGGTCGAGACGCTGCGCGACCAGCTCTACCGGATCCCGTTCAAGCCCGGGCACACGCCGCTCACGCCCAATCCGAACTTCGAGGAATTGCTGTTCCGCTACCAGTGCAACGGCGTCAAGGACGACTGGTGGAAGATGCCGGTGATGGACCTCGAGCCGAACATCGGCCGCTTCGCCGACATTCCGGTGATCCTCTCCAGCGGCTGGTACGATCCCTTCGCGCTCGACGCCTCGCGCCAGTTCGCGTCGCTCTCGAAGAAGAACAAGTCGGTGACCCAGCTCCTGCTCGGTCCCTGGAACCACGGCTCGATGAAGGGTGACGGCGTCTCCCACGTCGGCGAGGTCGAGTTCGGCGAGGCCGCCGCTTGGGGCAACGCCGTCTACAATCGCGAGCGGCTCCGCTGGTTCGAGCGCTGGCTTCGGGACAACGCCACGGGCGTCGAGGACGATCCGCCGGTCCGCGTCTTCGTGATGGGCGGCGGCAACGGCACACGCACGCGGGAAGGCCGCATCCGCCACGGCGGGCGTTGGATCGAGGCGAGGACCTGGCCGCTGCCGGGGGCAAGGCCGACGCCATGGTACTTGAGCCCGGGCGGCGGTCTTTCGACCGAGGCACCGGCGGAAAGCGGATCTGTCGAGTGGGTGCACGACCCTGAGCATCCGGTGCCGACGCTGGGGGCGGCGGTCACCGGCTTCTATGAATGGTCGTTGATCCCGAAGGATCTCGACGCCCGCTACGTCCACCCGCGCGGCCGCATGCGCACGCTGGTGCCGGACGGACCGCTGCACCAGAAGGAGCGGCCCGACCAGGTCGCCTGCCGGGCCCCGTGGCCGCTTCTCGCCGAGCGGCCGGACGTGATGGTGTTCCAGACCGAGCCTCTGACCTGGCCGGTCGAGATCGCCGGCAACATCGAGGCCGAGCTCTGGGTCTCTTCCTCGGCGCGCGACACCGACATCACGGTGAAGCTGATCGACGTCCATCCGCCGACCACGGCGCACCCCGACGGCTTCCACATGCCGCTCGTCGACGGCATCCTTCGGCTTCGCTTCCACGGCGGCTTCGACAAGGAGCGGCTGCTGGAGCCGGGCAAGGTCTATCCGATCAAGGTGCGCCTGCCGCCGGTCGCCAATCTGTTCGCGGTCGGCCATCGGATCCGCGTCGACGTCGCCTCCAGCAACTTCCCGCGCTTCGACGTCAATCCCGGCACCGGAGAGCCGCTCGGCCGGCATACGCAGACGGTCAAGACCCGCAACACGCTCTGGCTGGACCGGGAGCGGCCCTCGCAGATCGTGCTGCCGCTCCTTGGGGACGGTGAGGAATAGGGGCGGCCCCAAATTGTGTGGGGAGGGCATCTTGTCTCGGGCCGCCGGCAACGGCTAGCATTCCCCATGCTGCAGTTCCTGGCGCGCCGCCTTCTGGTTGCCCTCCTCGTCTGCCTCACCGTGCTTACTTTCGCGTTCGCGTTGACCCGGCTCGCCGGAGATCTCGCCATCTCCATCGCCGGGCCGAACGCGACCGCCGCCGACATCGAGATCGTGCGCAAGGCCTATGGCCTCGACCGGCCGCTGATCACCCAGTTCTTCGACTGGGTCGCCCGCGCCATGGTCGGCGACTTCGGCAGCTCCTACTTCTTCCGCGAGAAGGTCTCGACGCTGATCTTCAGCCGGCTGCCGATCACGTTGACCCTGGGCCTGGTGGGGCTCGGCATCGCGCTCAGCGTGGCGCTGCCGCTGGGCGTCGTCTCGGCGCTGCGCGAAGGCAAGCCCGTCGACCGGCTGATCTCGCTGGTTGCGCTGCTCGGCCAGGCGATGCCGTCATTCTGGCTCGGCCTCGTGCTGATGA
>JAEULB010000202.1 GCA_016792585.1 Rhodospirillaceae bacterium | reverse complement strand
TCCCCGTCCCTATACTCCGCGCCTCTTTCCGGGAACGTGAACGTATCCAACGAGATGCGTTCCGGCCAATGGCCCTACCGGGACAACAACAGCCCAATACGGAGCAACCATGGCAAAGCGTGAAAGCGCGAAGTACAAGATCAACCGACGTCTCGGAGTGAATCTCTGGGGTCGGCCGAAGAGCCCGGTCAATCGTCGCGAGTACGGCCCCGGCCAGCACGGCCAGCGCCGCAAGAAGCCGTCCGACTACGGCATCCAGCTCATGGCGAAGCAGAAGCTCAAGGGCTACTACGGAAACATCGGTGAGCGTCAGTTCCGCAAGCTCTACGAGGAGGCCGTGCGCCGCAAGGGCGACACCGGCGCCAACCTGATCGAGCTGCTGGAGCGCCGCCTCGACACCGTGGTCTACCGGATGAAGTTCGTGGCGACGGTGTTCGCCGCGCGCCAGTTCGTCAACCACGGCCACATCAAGGTCAACAACAAGCGGGTCAACATCGGCTCCTACCTCGTGAAGGATGGCGACACCATCGAGGTCAAGGAGAAGTCACGGCAGCTCAACATCGTGCTCGAGGCCTCGGCGCTTCCCGAGCGCGACGTGCCGGACTACATCGAGGTCGACCACAAGGCGATGAAGGGCAAGTTCGTGCGCAAGCCCGCGCTCGAGGACGTGCCCTACCCGGTGCAAATGGAGCCGAACCTGGTCGTCGAGTACTACTCGCGCTGACCGGTCGGACCTGAGCGAGAGAACAGGGCGTCGCCTTCGGGCGGCGCCCTTTTTCGTCGTGGACTAGGCGATGCCGTCGGTCCCTGCGCCGCAGACGATGGCGCAGACCCTGGCGCCCTTCGGCAGCTCGACCTTGCCGAGGAGCGCGGCGGCGACGGAGGCGGCACCGGAGAGCTCGGCAGCGATGCCGAGCTCTTTCCACAACCAGCGGGCCGCTTCCCGCATCTCCTCGTCGGTCACCAGCACGATCTTCTCGACATGGCGGCCGATCAGGTCGAGGTTGACCTGATCCGAGCGCTTGGCCGAGAGCGTGCTGACCTTGCTCGTGATCTTGTCGAGCGTGACCAGCTTCCCCGCCTTGACGCTGTCGTGCAGCGTCGGCGCGCCGACCGGCTCGATGCCGATGATGCGCACGCTCGGCTTCACCGCCTTGATCGCCGCAGCCACGCCGGCGGCGAAGCCGCCGCCGCCGATCGCAACCAGCACGATGTCGACGTCCGGCAGGTCTTCGAGCACCTCCAGGCCGACGGTGCCCTGGCCCAGGATCACCGGTTCGTCCCGGAAGGGATGGATGTAGGTCAGGCCCTCGCGCTCGGCATGGCGCATCGCCTCCGCGTTCGAGTCGTCCCAGACCTCGCCGAAGCTGATCGGCTCGGCGCCGAAGGCCTTGATCGTCGCCGCCTTCTCGGGCGGAGCGCTGGACGGCAGGTAGACGATCGCCCGGGTCTTGGCGATCCAGCCGGCATAGGCGACCGCCTTGCCGTGGTTGCCGCCGGAAGCGGTGATGATGCCTTTCCTAATCGCGGCGTCCGGCAGGCTCTTCAGTGCGTTGACCGCGCCCCGCGGCTTGAACGAGCCGGTGATCTGCAGGTACTCGAGCTTGAGCGCGAGCTCAGGCCCCGATGTGACCGGCGAGGCCGTCGCCATCATCGGCGTGCGGCGGACGAGCCCCTTGATGCGCGCCTGGGCAGCGCGGAAATCGCCGAGCGAGTAACCCATGGGAAAGACTCTAGGCTGACGGTTGGACGAGATGGCAGGCGACGTGATGCCCGCTGCCGACGTCGACCAGCGGCGGCTCGATCGTCTTGCACCTCGCCTCGGCGTACTGGCAGCGCGTGTGGAAGCGGCAGCCGGCCGGCGGGTTGAGCGGGCTCGGCACGTCGCCGCCGAGGACGACGCGGGTGCGCTTCTGGTCCGGACGCGCGATCGGGATCGCCGACAGCAGCGCCTGCGTATAGGGGTGCTTCGGGGTCGCGTAGAGGCTGTGCTTGTCGGTCAGCTCGACGATCTTGCCGAGATACATCACCGCCACGCGGTCGGCGATGTGCCTGATGACCGCGAGGTTGTGGCTGATGAAGAGATAGGTGAGACCGAATTCCTTCTGCAGGTCCTGCATCAGGTTGATGACCTGAGCCTGGATCGACACGTCGAGGGCCGAGACCGGCTCGTCGCAGACGATGAACTGCGGTCTGAGGGCGAGCGCGCGGGCGATGCCGATGCGCTGGCGCTGGCCGCCGGAGAACTCGTGCGGGTAGCGGTTGGCGTAGCTGCGCGCCAGCCCGACGATGTCGAGAAGCTCGTGCGCGCGCGCCCGGCGCGAGGCCGCGTTGCCGATGCCGTGGATCACCAGCGGCTCGGTGATGATGCTCTCGACCGTCATGCGCGGGTTCAGCGACGAGAACGGATCCTGGAAGATGATCTGCAGCTCGCGCCGGCGCTCGCGCATGTCCTTCGCGGAAACCTTGGCGAGGTCCGTGCCGTCGAAGCGGAGCGCGCCGGCGGTCGGCTCGATCAGGCGCAGCATCAGCCGGCCGGTGGTCGACTTGCCGCAGCCGGACTCGCCGACGAGGCCCAGGGTCTCGCCGCGGGCGACGGTGAAGCTGATGCCGTCGACGGCGCGCACGACGCCGACGTCGCCCGAGGAGAAGAAGCCCTTGCGGACCGGGAAGTGCTTGACGAGGTTGTCGACTTCGATGAACGGCGCGTCGCCGGCCGCGGGCAGCTTCCGGGCGGCGGTCATTGCCGGTCCTCGTAGCCGGTGTGCCGGATGCAGGCGGCGCGATGTTCCGGCATCAGCTCGATCAGCTTCGGCACGATCGCCGCGCACGGCGCCTTGGCGTAGCTGCAGCGCGGATGGAAGCGGCAACCCGGCGGAAAGTCGTGCGGGCTCGGGATCGTGCCCTCGATCGCCGGCAGGCGGTCGACGACGTGGTCGAGCTGCGGCACCGACTTGAGCAGGCCCTCGGCATAGGGATGCTGGGGCGTGCGGAACAGACCGCCGACCGGCCCCGTCTCGGCGACCCGCCCGGCATACATCACGATCACCCGCTGCACGAACTCGGCGACGACGCCGAGGTCGTGGGTGATCAGGATAACCGCCATGCCTAGCTCCTTCTGGAGCCCGCGCAGGAGGTCGAGGATCTGCGCCTGGATGGTGACGTCGAGGGCGGTGGTCGGCTCGTCGGCGATCAGCAGCTTCGGCGAGCAGGCGAGCGCGATCGAGATCATCACGCGCTGGCGCATGCCGCCCGAGAGCTGGTGCGGATACTCGTCGACGCGGCGCTCGGCCGAAGGGATCTCGACCAGCTTGAGCAGCTCGACCGCGCGGCGCTTGGCGGCGGCCCGGTCCATGCCCTGGTGCTGGCGCAAGGTCTCCATGATCTGGTCGCCGATCGTGAACACCGGGTTCAGCGAGGTCATCGGCTCCTGGAAGATCATCGAGATCCGGGCGCCGCGGATCTTCCGCATCTCGGATTCGGGCTTAGCGAGCAGGTCCTCGCCCTCGAAATGCACCGAGCCGGTGGAGATCCGGCCCGGATGCGCGATCAGACGCATGATCGACAGCGCGGTCACGCTCTTGCCCGAACCCGACTCGCCGACGATGCCCAACACTTCGCCGGCGGCGAGATCGAAGCTGACGCGGTCGACGACCGTCGCCGAGCCGAAGGCGGTCGAGAGGCCCTTGACCGAAAGCAGCGGCGTGGTCATCGCGTCTCCACTTTCATGCGCGGGTCGAGCACGTCGCGAAGCCCGTCGCCGAGCAGGTTGAGGCCGAGCACGGTAATGGCGATCGCGATGCCGGGATAGAGCGAGATCCAGGGAGCCTCGCGGATGTAGTTGCGGCCCTCGGATATGATGTTCCCCCAGGTCGGCGTCGGCGGCGGCGGGCCGACGCCGATGAACGACAGCACCGCTTCCGCCAGCACCGCGACCGCGAAGATGAAGGTCAGCTGCACGATCAGCGGCGCCATCGAGTTCACCAGCACATGCCGGAACAGGATCCGCGTGTGACCGGCTCCGGAGGCCAGCGCCGCCTGCACGTAGTCCATCTCGCGTACGACCAGGACCGAGGCGCGGACGATACGCGCGGTCCTGGGCGTGTAGGCGACGGTCAGCGCCAGCACGGCGTTGAACTCCGACGGGCCCAGCGTCGCCGCGAGCGCGATCGCGAGCAGGATCGCCGGGAAGGCCATCAGCCCGTCCATGACGCGCATGATCGGGTTGTCGAGCTTCCGGAAGTAGCCGGCCGAGGCGCCGATCAGCGTGCCGAACACCGCGTTCATGATCACGACCATGAAACCGATGCGGAGGCTGACCTGGCTTCCGTAGATCACGCGCGACAGCACGTCGCGGCCGAAATTGTCGGTGCCGAGCCAGTGCGTCGCGTTCGGCTCGCCGAGCCGATAGCGGAAGTTGTTCTGGTTCGGGGCGTGCGGCGCCAGGTACGAGGCCAGCACCGCCATCGTGAGGACGCCGAGGAAGAGGATGAATCCCGTCAGGAACAGCCGGTGCGTGAACAGCCGCTTCGGCAGGCTCGAGCGCCTGATCCGGTCGAGGAAGAGCTGGAAGCGGGCCTCGTTCATCGGGGTGTCAGTCATAGCGCACCCGCGGATCGAGATAGGCGTAGGCGATGTCGACGCAGATGTTGACCATCACGAAGATCGAGGCGGTCAGCAGCAGGCCGCCCTGGATCACCGGGAAGTCGCGCCTGAGGATCGCGCCGATGATCAGGCGCCCGACCCCGGGAAGCGAGAACACCTGCTCGATCACCAGCGAGCCGCCGAGCAGGATGCCGACGATCAGGCCGATCACGGTGACGACCGGGATCAGCGTATTGGTGAGCGCGTGCTTGCCTACGACGACCCACTCCGGCATCCCCTTGGCGCGCGCGGTACGCACATAGTCCTGCCTGAGGACCTCGAGCATGGTGGCGCGCGTGATGCGGGCGATCAGGCCCGTCTGGGTCAGCCCAAGCGCCAGCGCCGGCATCGCCATCGAGCGCAGCCAGCCGGTGAAGCTCTGGTCTATGGGCACGAAGCCGCCGGTCGGCAGCCAGCCGAGCGAGACGGCGAAGAGATAGATCATCACCAGCCCAAGCCAGAAGTCGGGTACAGACAGTCCCAGGAGCGCGATCGTCATCGCCGTCTGGTCGACGACCGTGTTCTGGCGGACGGCGGCGGCGACGCCGAGCGTCATGCCGACGAAGATCGCCATGAACAGGCCGGCGGCGGTGAGCGACAGCGTCACCGGCGCGCGCTCGACCATCGCCTCGGCGACGCCGCGGTTGAGCAGGATCGACTGGCCGAGATCGCCGTGCGCAAGCCGCGTGTAGTAGGCGATCATCTGCTCGAGGAACGGCCGGTCGAGACCCAGACCCTCGCGGATGCGCCGGATCTCGTCGCCGGAGGCGCCGGGACCGGCGATCTCGGAGGCGGGGTCACCCGGGACCAGGAAGATGATCAGGAAGGTGACGAGAGAGACGACGACCAGGACGGGAATCGCCGAGAGCAGTCGATAGACCAAGTAACGCAGCATCGGCCCGTCCCGCCCCCCTCCTCTTGGTGCCCTTGATCTTATTTGCACCCGAAGGCGCGGACCATAAGACAAGCCTTCCCCTCGGCGCAACCCTATCATAAAACAATGTTCCAATAGGAAAAGCGACGCACGAGTCTCGTCGATGTCAGCCCGGTTGATCGTCAATCCACGCTTCGAAAAAGGCGCCTACGGCGACCGCCCGCGCGCCGTGCTGTCCGAGGACGATTTCCAGGCGGCGGAGCACGCGATCCTCGACTGGCCGGAATACGCGGCGACCCCGCTGGTCGACCGTCCGGACATCGCCAGGCGGCTTCGCGTCGGCTCCGTCCGCATCAAGTACGAGGGCGCCCGTTTCGCCGTGCAGAGCTTCAAGGCGCTGGGCCCGCCCTATGCGGCGCAGCGTCTGGTCGAGCAGGCGAAGCCGCCGCTGATCCTCTCCTCGGCGACGTCGGGCAACCACGGCCGCGCCGTCGCCTGGGCCGCCCAGCGGATGGGAGTCTCCTGCCGGATCTACATGAACGAGGGCGTGAGCCCCGGACGCGCGCGGGCGATCGAAGCCTATGGCGCGACCGTGATCCGCGTCCCCGGCACCTACGACGATGCCCTGGCGCGCTGCCATGACGATGCCGAGAACGACGGCAGCTACGTGATCTCGGACGTCGCCCAGGCCGCATATCCCGATGTGCCGGCGCACACGATGCACGGCTACGCGATGCTGGGCCAGGAGCTGGCCGATGGCGCCGACGACGCGACCCATGTCTTCGTCGGCGCCGGCATCGGCGCGCTCGCCGGCGCGATCACCGGCCGCCTCTGGCAACGCCTCGGCGCCGACCGGCCGCGCGTGGTCGTGGTCGAGCCGCTGACCGCGGACGCGGTCTACCAGAGCGCCGCCAAGGGCAAGCTCTCGCGCACCGACGGCTCGCTCGCGACCGTGATGGACGGGCTCTCGGTCGGCACCGCCTCGCACCTCGCCTGGGAAGTGCTCGACGGCGGCGCCTACGGCTTCCTCGGTATACCCGATCCGCCGGCGGTCACGGCGATGCGCCTTGCGCACGAAGGCGGCCAGTCGCTGGTGATCGGCGAGACCGGCATCGCCGGCCTCGCCGGTACGGTGGTCGCGGCCGAGGACGAGTCGATCCGCCGCGATCTCGGCATCGATGCGAAATCGAGGATCGTCGCGGTCGCCTGCGAAGGTGCGACCGATCTCGAGGTCTTCCATCGCCTGCTCAACGGAGCCCGCGCATGAGCCGGCCCAGGGTCGCGCTCGGCGCGCTGCTGTTCGAAGGCAACACGCTCTCGCCGGTCGTGACCGGCCGCGCCGACTTCGCCAGCAAGTACCTCGAGTCCGGCGATGCGATCCCCGCCAAGCTCGCCGCCACCAACACCGAGGTCGGCGGCGCGCTCGAGGTCTTCCGCTCGGCCGACGTCGACATCGTGCCGCTGATCGCCACCCATGGCGGTGCCGGCGGCCGGGTCGCGGCCAAGGCTTACGTCGAGTTCCGCGACGAGCTGCTGGAGCGCCTCAAGGCCGCCGGCAAGGTCGACGGCATCTATCTGGCGCTTCACGGCGCGTTCATCGCCGAGGGCATCGACGATGCGGAGGGCGAGATCCTGGCTGCGGTCCGGGCGATCGTCGGGCACGAAGTGCCGATCGCGGTCTCGTGCGATCTGCACGGCCACATCACGCCCGAGATGACGCGCCATGCGCAGATTCTGGTGGGGTACCGCGAGTACCCGCACGACGACACGCGCGAGACCGGAGCCCGCTGCGCCGGACTGCTGCTGCGCACGATGAAGGGCCAGATCAGGCCGGTCAGCCGCTTCCGTCGCGCGCCGATGATCCTTCCGGCGCAACGCCAGCGCACCAAGGGCGATGGGCCCATGCGCGAGATCATCGACCTGGCACGGGCCCGCGAGGCCGACGGCACCGTGCTCGCAGCGAGCTATTTCTGCGTCCAGCCCTGGCTGGATCTACCGGGCGTCGGCGTCACCGCGGTCGCGGTCGCCGACGGCGATGCCGAGGCCGCCGACCGGGTCGCCGGCGAGATGGTCCGGATGCATTGGGCGAAGCGCCGCGAGTTCCTGGTCCCGACCGAGAAGCCGGCGGACGCGATCGCCAAGGGCCGCGCGCTCGCGAGCGGGCCGGTAATTCTGGCGGACGCGGCCGACTGCGTCGGCGGCGGCGCCTCCGGCGACTCCTCGGTGGTGCTCCGTGCCCTTCTCGAGCACGCCCCCGACCTCTCAGCGGCGATCCACATCGTCGACCCCGAGACGGTGATCGAGGCGAAGCGGGTCGGCGTCGGCAAGCGCTTCCGGGCGAAGCTCGGCAACCACACCGCCAAGCTCGGCGGCCCGCCGCTCCAGGCGGAGGTCCTGGTCGAGCGAGTCGAGCCGAATGCGAGCTTCCGCTACTCGGGCGGCCTGATGGGCGGGGTCGAGGCCCGGATCGGCGATGCCGCGGTGCTCGCGATCGGCCCGATCAAGGTCCTCTGCGCCTCGCTCTCCTCCTACGAATATGCCGACGAGCCGTTCCTGGCGCTCGGCATCGAGGCCCGGAAGATGAAGTTCGTCGTGGTAAAGAACCCGATGAATTACCAGCAGGCCTATGCCGGGGCTGCGGCAATGTTTGTGCTGGACACCCCCGGCCCGACCACGTGCAATCTCGCCTCAGTCGGCTGGAAGCGGCTGGACCGCCCGTGCTTCCCGATGGAGGACGGCTTCGACCCGGTTTTCCAGGCGGGCTAAGCGTCGCAGCCGGGTCGGCACGGCTTGCCATTTCGCATACGAAAAGCCAATCTGCCGGCCGCCTTTTCGCTGGCTTGGTCTAAACTGGGGTTTAAATGCGACGGAACGACATCGGGCAGGCGCGGATCGATCTCGCGGCCGCCCTCAGGTGGGCTTACCGACTCGGCTGGCAGACCGGCGTCTGCAATCACTTCAGCATGATGGTTCCCGGATCGGACGAACTGTTCCTGGTCAATCCGGAAGGGCTCTACTGGTCGGAGGTGACCGCCTCGAGCCTGGTCGTCTGCGATCTCGACGGCAAGGTCGTCGAGGGCTCGAACACCGTCGAGGCGACGGCGTTCTACCTGCACGCCCCGATCCATCGCGCCAACAAGAAGCACCAGGTGGTGCTCCACACGCATATGCCCTATGCGACGGCACTCTGCCTGATCGAGAACGGGCGGATCGAGCCGGTGAACCAGTCGGCGCTGCCCTACATCGACCGCACTGCCTACGACGAGGACTATTCCGGCCTCGCCCTCTCCTACGAGGAAGGCACGCGGGTCGCCAGGCTGATGGGCGACAACACCACGATGATGATGCGCAACCACGGACCTCTGGTTGCCGGCGGCACCATGGCCGAGGCCTTCGACCGGCTCTACTTCCTGGAAGAGGTCTGCAAGGTGCAACTTCTCGCCATGCAGGCCGGCAGGCCGATGAAGAAGGTGCAGCAGCCGATGATCGACGAGGTCCGCCGCGTCTTCGAGAGCGGCGATCTCTACGTC
>JAEULB010000131.1 GCA_016792585.1 Rhodospirillaceae bacterium | reverse complement strand
GCTTGAGGCTCGCTGCCTTCTCGTCGAGCTCGGCATAGAGGGCAACGACGCCGCGGTTGGTCTCCTGGAGTTCCTGGTTGAGCTGCTGGACCGCGTCGCTGTTGCGCTTGTTGTCGGCGAGCGACTGCATCAGCTCGCGGTTCTGGCGGGCGAGCTCGACCATCGGGTTGCTGTGCTCGCCCTCGACCGCGGCAGCGATCTTGGCCAGCACCTTCGGCGTGATGGCGGCCGCCTGGCGTGGAAAGCGCTTGTACAGGCGGACGATCACCCCCCCTTCGGTCGTCTCGACCTCCACCCTGTCCATCAGGCGGCGCGCGCCCAGAAATCCTTCGTCCCGCTCGGCCGAGCGGTCGGGTCCGGCCCACCTTCCGGCGTCCGTCACCGTCACCGCGAGCCTCTGGGGGGTCGTCCGCCTTTCGACCACGAACTCGATCGTGCCGCCGTGACCATGCTCGAGCGCGCTCCGCGCGACCTCGGAGACCGCCGTTGCGACGCGCACCTGGTCATGGTTCTCGAAGCCGAGCAGGCTCGCGATCCGCCGCGCCTGCTGACGTGCCTTCACGACATCGGCTTCCTCGGCCACCCGCGTGGCAAGCACCAGATCGCTCACGTCCGTCCCCTCACCACCGCGATTCCGGCATCGTCCCGGCCGCGCGCTTCGCTCCGCCACAAATGGCCGGCGATGATCGACGGATGCACGAGGCCGCGCTCAGCCAGCGAAGCCGCCTGCCAGCGCGTGCCGATCCCGTCGGTATGCAGGATCACCGTCACGTCGGTCTCGATCGGGTACTCGAACTGCTGCAACCGCCGCATGGTGTGGCCGACGATACCGTTGTGCGACACCATGTTCCGGACACGGCCGCCGGAGATCAGCAGGCCGCTGATATTCCCGACGCCCATGTAGCGCACGATCCTATCGCGCGGCTGGATCTCGGCCACCGCGATGGCGGCGCCGCGGGTCTGGCTCAGCGCGCGGTTGAGGTCTTCGAACAGCGTCTTCAGATCGACCTGGATCCGCACGTGGAAGCACTCGACCGCCCGTTCGGCCGCCGCCGCCGCGTCGGCGCCATGGCCGAGGCCGTCGATCATGATCACGCCGCCGCCGGCTCCCTTCGCATCGACGGCGAAGGCGTCGCCGCAGCCGTCCGGCGCGATCGGAGCGGTAAGACCGCCGACCGCCATCGGCATCCGCGAAGCCGTCCCGTTGCGGACCTGCAGCGCCACGATCGTGCCCTCGCCCGGACGGGAGTCGATCGTGCAGGTGTCGGCCATCCGCTTCAGGGCGCCGAGCCCTTGGCCCGGCGTCCCTCGGGTCGAGACGCCGTCGGCCATGAAGCTCGCGACGTTCGCCATGCCCGGGCCGCGGTCGACCGCCAGGATCTCGACGCCTTTGCCCTCGGCATCGTCGAGCCGGCGAACGAAAATCGTACCGCTCTCGGCGTGGCGGACGAGATTGGTCGCGACCTCGGTCGTGACCAGGGCGGCGCGGCCGACGTCCTCCTCGTCGAGGCCGGCGGCATCCGCGAGCTCGCGCGCCAGGCGTCGCGCCATGCCGACGTCGGAAGCGTGCTCGATCCGGATCACTACTTCCACCGTGCCAGCACCACGGTGGTGCCGACCCCAGGCTTGCTGTCGATCCTGAACTCACTGCAGAGGCGCTTGGCGCCGCCGAGACCGAGACCCAGGCCTCCGCCTGTCGTGTAGTCGTCGCGCAACGCCTGCTCGACGTCGGCGATGCCGGGGCCCTGGTCGCGGAAGGTCAGGCGGACACCGACCCTCGATTGATCGGCCACGCCTTCGACCTCGACTTCGCCGCCGCCGCCATAGTCGAGCGTGTTGCGGGCGATCTCGCTGGCTGCGGTGATGATCTTCGTCTGGTCGACGATCGAGAGGCCTGCGGCCGCGGCTTTGGTCCGCACGATCTGACGGACACGGACGATGTCCTCGGGCGCCCGGATCGCCAGCCGTTCACTCAGCGTCGTCATCGGCCGCCGACAAGTCCTCGACGCTCGCCCGGATCAGATCCATGCCGCGCTCCACGTTGAGCGCGGTCTTGACGCCCGGCAGGTCCAGGCCGAGCTCGACCAGCGTGATGGCGACAGCCGGACGCATGCCGACGACGACGGTGACCGCGTCCAGGATCTTCGCCATCGCGGCGATGTTGTTGAGGACCCGCCCCATGAAGGAGTCGACGATCTCGAGCGCCGAGATGTCGATCAGGACGCCCCTCGCGCGCTCCTTGACCAGGCGCGAGGTCAGATCGTCCTGCAGCGTCATCGCCAGCTGGTCGTGCATGTCGACCTGGATGGTGACCAGCAGCGAGTAGCCGAACTTTAGGATCGGGATCCTATCCATCGGCGCCGACGCCGTCGGTCTTCCTTGCCGCGCCCTTCCGCGCGATCGTCGTCAGGCCGACGCGCCTGAGGGCGAGCGCGAAAGCATCCGCCATCGTTGCCTTGGTCGCGACGTCGAGCGTAACGCCGAGATGGACGATGGTCTGGGCGATCTGCGGACGGATGCCGCTGATGATGCAGTCCGCCCCCATCAGGCGGGCGGCCGAGACCGTCTTCAGCAGGTGCTGGGCGACCAGCGTGTCGACGGTGGGCACGCCGGTGATGTCGATGATCGCGATCTCGGCCTCCTCGTCGACGATCGCCTGGAGCAGCGCCTCCATCACCGACTGGCTGCGGGAGCTGTCGAGCGTGCCGATGACGGGCAGCGCCAGGACGCCGTCCCAGAGCTTGACCACCGGGGTCGACAGCTCGAGAAGGTCCTGCTGCTGGCGGCGGATCATCTCCTCGCGGCTCTCCATGAAGACCTCGATCGAGTTGAGGCCCAGCTTGTCGAGCAGCAGGTTGACCACCCAGAGGTCTGCGGCGAGCTTTCCGGGGTCCTTCGATCCAGCGACCAGCCGGTCGAACATCGCCTGCTTGAGCGAGAAGACGAAGGTGGCGGTTTCCGCCGGCGTGAAGCCGAGTCTGGCGCGCGAGCGCGAGAGGTCGGCGAGCTGGGCACGGACCTCGCCCCAGGCACCACCGGTGATGTCGTTCTGGTTGGAGGCAAGCCCGGTCGCGAAAGCCTCCAGGAATTTGCTCGACTCATCGCGCAGCTCTTTGGCGCCGACCAGGTCCGAGACCTTGGAGATCGCCGTCTGGTGCTTGAGCCACTCATCGAGGATCTCGGCCCGGTTGGCGCGGACCATGTCGTCGAGGTTCTTGGATCTTTCAGCCATTTCACCTCTCCACTCACTCAAGATTTTCGTACGCGGCGCGCGACGGCGCGCCGGCTGGGACCGGTTTGGGATGTCGGAGGATCGGCGCACGACGAC
>JAEULB010000112.1 GCA_016792585.1 Rhodospirillaceae bacterium | reverse complement strand
GAGCGCGAGGCCGCCCGCCGCAAGTGCGGTCGAGGCCAGCATCTGGCGACGGTTGAGTGAACGGTGCATGACGTCCTCCATGTTCGATTTTGTTCGATACTACCGACCTGCCGGCTCGGGCAGCAACAGCCCGGCCTCGGCCCGCCAGCCGAGCACCACGGCCTGTCCCTGCGCCGCGTGCATGTCCGCCCGGTCGGTGTTCGGCTTCGAGATCGTGATCGTCTCGGCCGGGTTGAGGCGGATGCGGTACTCGGTCAGCGATCCGAGATACGTGACCATGTCGACGGTGCCCTGGATGCGGTTGTCGAGGCCCATCGCGGGCGATCCCAGCGCGATCTTCTCGGGCCGGATCGCCAGCAGCGTCGAGGCGGCCTCGCCGCCGGCGACCTTGATCTCGAGGCCTCCCTCGGTGACGAAGCGCCCGGACGAGGCAAGCCGCCCCTTGAGGAAGTTCGACTTGCCGATGAAGTCGGCGACGAAGGCGTTGGCCGGCCGCTCGTAGAGCTCGTTCGGCGTCCCGATCTGCTGGATCACGCCCTGGCTCATCACGACGAGGCGATCGGCCAGCGTCAGCGCCTCTTCCTGGTCGTGGGTCACGAACACGGTGGTGAGGCCGAGCTTCTGCTGGAGCTGGCGGATCTCGACGCGCACCTCGCTGCGAAGCTTGGCATCCAGGTTGGAGAGCGGTTCGTCGAGCAGGAACACCTCGGGCTCGACCACGAGCGCGCGGGCGAGGGCGACACGCTGCTGCTGGCCGCCGGAGAGCTGGCGCGGGTAGCGGTCGGCGAGCTGATCGAGGCGCACGAGCTCCAAGGCGCGGCGCACGCGGGTCTCGGTCTCGGCCTTCGACACCTTCCGCATCTCGAGGCCGAAGGCGACATTGCCGAACACGGTCATGTGCGGGAAGAGGGCATAGCCCTGGAACACCATGCCGGTGTTGCGGCGATAGGGCGGAAGCTCGGTCACATCCTCGTCGCCGATCAGCACGCGCCCCGACGTCGCCTCGACGAAGCCAGCGATCATGCGGAGCGTCGTGGTCTTGCCGCAGCCCGAGGGACCCAGGAGGGCCACCAGCTCGCCCTGCTCGACGGTCAGCGACACGTCGTCGACGACACGGTTGGTGCCGTAGACCTTGACCAGGTGGTCGAGGGTTACACGAGCCATCAGACGATCCTCGAAAGCTTGACGTAGCGGTCGGTGATCAGCATCAGCGCGCCGATGATCACGATCTGCACGAAGGCGACGGCGGCGATGGTCGGATCGACCTTGAACTCGAGCGCCGCCAGCACGACCACGGGAAGCGTGGTGCGGCCGGGGCCGACCAGGAACAGCGTCAGCTCCAGGTTCTCGAACGAGGTGATGAAGCTGAACAGCGCCGCGGCGACGATGCCGGCGCGCATCATCGGGAAGGTGACGCGGCGAAAGACGGTCCAGGGATTGGCGCCGAGATTGGCCGCGGCCTCCTCGACCGCGCGATCGATGCCCTGCAGGCTGGCCGAGATCAGGCGCACGGTCCACGGGAGCGTCAGCATCACGTGGGCTGCGACCAGGCCCGGCAGCGTGCCCTTCATCTCCCACTCGAACGTGTTGTCGAGATACACGAAGAACACGTAGATCGCGGTGCCGGCGACGATGCCCGGGACGATCAGCGGCGAGAGCAGCAGCGTGTTGATCGCCTCGCGGCCGGGGAAGCGGTAGCGCACCAGCGCGATCGAGGCGAGCGTGCCCAAGGCGACGCCGAACACCATCGCGACTGCCGCCACCTGGAACGAGGTGACGAAGCCCCGCTGGTAGGCGCGGCGCTCCCACACTTGTGCGAACCACTTGAGCGTATAGCCCTCGGGCGGGAAGACGATGATGTCCTGGTCGAAGAAGGCGATCCAGGCGACGAACATCACCGGCGCCAGGATGTAGAGATAGACCAGCAGCACCGTCGCGGGCAGCGCGAAGCGCCCGGGCCTTAGCCGGCGTAACGTCGTTGTTGTCATTGGGCCGAAGCCGCTCCCTGTTGGCCCGGATGCTAGGGGCTCACCCAAGCGGGGTCAACGAAACGGCCGTTTTCTTGCGGATCGGAAACGCCGCCTGCTGTCGGGAAACTCAGCTTGCGCGCATCCACGCCGAGACGATCGCGCCGGCGGTCGGCTGGTCGAACTCGATGCGCGTGCCGTCGTCGGCTTTCGCGATCACGCGGCCGGTCAGGCTGATGGTCGAGGAGGGATGGGTCAGCGTGAAGGCGGTGCCGTCGCCCAAGGGCAGCGCAGGCATCAGGAGCGCGCCGCCGGTCGAGACGTTGGCGACCTCGCATTCGAAGGTCTTGTCGCCGGCGGCGACCTGGGCGAGGGCGGCGACCTCGTAGCGGCGATAGCGGCGGCGGTTGGCCGAGCTCGACCCGAGCAGGGCCTGTCCGAGGCCGGCCAGGCGCTTCAGCCAGCCGGGCTCTTCCACGGGCGGTTTGACGGTGGACATGGCTCGGGGCTCCCCTGCTTCGACAGCCGCACTCTAGCGACCGCAGGGGCAGTTGCTCAACCGTGTGACGGTCCCGCCTCGACCAGCGCCTCGACCTGGACCTGGCCGGCACGCGCAAAGACCAGCGTCAGCTTGATCTTGTCGCCGACCCTGACCGGGCGGTCGAGGCCGGCCAGCACGATCCGGAAGCTCCCGGGCTTGAGGGCTACCGGCCGGTTCGGCGGCAGATCGATGGCGCCGATTCGCTTGTTGGCGGAATCGGCGAACACCGCCGCCTGGGCGGTCGGCGCCAGCACCGAGACCAGCTGGTCGGCCTGGGGCGCCCGGTTGAGGAGGGAGACGTAGACCTCCGTCGCGTTGCCCGCGGTCGGCGCCGCCCAGACATGGCCGATCATGACGTTGCCGGTCTTGTACGAGTGGGCGGCGGCCGGCAGGGCCAGGAAAAAGGCTAGAACCAGCGAGAGGAGGGGGCGCATACCCCCACATCTCGGGGGTCATTGCTTTCCTGTCAACGCCGGCAGGTCCTTCCCGAGCCCCTGGCCCGGTGCGGCAAGTCTTGCCGGGAAAGCCCGAAAACCCCGGAATCCGCAGGGTCCGGGTCCGGCACGTGGGTTGCAATGAGGGGCCCGACGCATCGGATGGGCCGGCTTTCGGCCCGGATATGAGTAACAGGGACGACGCGCATGGCTGCTTCTCTCGCAGGCCTGGTCCGCCAGGCGACCACCTCGATCGGAAACCGCGCCAAGGAGGCGAAGGAAGCGATCGGCTGGGAACCGTATCCCGAACCCGCGAATTCGAGCCTGCCGCCACGGGGCCAGGCGGCCTCGCCGCCGCCGGCGATCCCGCCCAGGGTGCAGGCGACGATCAAGGCCGCGACGCGCCCGACCATCGCTGGCACCCCGAAACCCGAGCCCAAGCCCGCCGCGGTCGATCCGAACCGCCACGCGGTCAGCCCGGCGCAGTATCTCCGCGAGCTTGCCGGCTTCGCCCGCGGCGAAGCCAAGTCCGAGATCGCCAAGGCCGTGATGACCGTGACCCCGACCGAGGTCGAGGCCGCGATCAACCTCTCCGCCCGTCTCCGTGGCCGCTACCTCGCCCGCATCCTCGATGCCGGCCAGATCGCGGCCAAGCGACCCTTCGGCGAGACCGAGACCAAGGAACTCGCCAAGATGCGCGAGATGTCCGAGGAAATGCAGAAGGGCGTCGAGGCGCTGAAGCGCGCCATCGAATCCGGCGAGCTCAACGTTCCCGGACTGCGCCAGCAGTAGTCAGCGGTTCGCCAACTAGCGGTTGGATTGGGCCAGTCCGGCCAGCGCCTGGCGCACCACCTGGCGCGAACGCCAGACGATCGCTTCGCGCCAATCGTCGGTGTCCGGATAGAACTGCTTCCTGATCTGCGCCTTGATCCGCGGCGCCTCTGGCCCCAGCGGATCGCCGTAGCCATGCAGCCACGCATCGTCGCGCAGCGCCTTCCGCCCCTGAGCGCGCGAATACGTCCCGTATTCGAGCGCGATGTAGGTCACGTCGGATTTCGGCAGCGCCCGCTCGAGCCCCGCCGGCGCGGTTCCCGCCTTCACGTTCGACGACGAGGTGCCCTTGCGCGGCTCGGTGACGGACTCGCCCCACCAAGCCTTGGCGCGCGCGGTCGCGGCCTGATCGGGCTCGTGATCGCAGATCAGCTCGCCATAGCCGAAGGGGCCGAGGCCGGTGTGATAGTCGATCACCGCGAACTGGGACGAATGCCCGGCCCATTCGGTGAGGATCGCTTCCAGCGTGCGGCGCGCCCAGGTCGGGCCGGTGCCACCGTAGAAGAGGCCCTTCGGATGCTTGAACTGGCCTTCGCTGACGCAGTTGGCGAAGGCAGTGTCGCCTTTCTTCTCGCGCCAGGCCTGAAGGTTCTTCTCGGCCTCGTCGAAGACGGATCCCGAAAGCGACGACGGCACCAGCCAGTCGGCGATCTCGTCGTAGCCCTTGTTCTCCGGCAGCGGCTTCGAATAGTCGGACCAGTTGCGGTTGAGGTCGACGTTCTCCTCGGTCGTCCGCCGGATCCAGGCGAAGCCGTGGCAGTTGATCGCGTGCACCATCAGGATCGCCGTGTCCTTCGACCGGCTCTCGAGCAGGCCGGAGGTCAGGAGGTCGACCTGCGCACCCGATCCGCAGAAGCCTTCGGCGCCGTGCGTGGCGGAGAACATCGCCAGTACCTTCGGTGCCTTGCGGTCGCCGATATAAGCAACGTCGGTCGAGAGGCTCTCGCCCTTCGGACCCTTCAGCGGATTGGGATAGGACTTGGTGACGGCGCCGGCGATGCGGGCGGCGGCGAGAAACTTCTCGCGCGCCTCCGCATAGTCGGCGGAGAAGCAGACGTTCTCCGCGGTCATCGAAGCAGCCTTACTTCACGTCGGAAGCGAGCTGCATCTTGATGATCTTGTCGGGGTCGCGGACCGAGCCGTTCTGGTTGCGGTCGCCCTTCTTGACCTTGTCGATGTTGTCCATGCCTTCGATGACGCGGCCCCAGACGGTGTACTGGTTGTCGAGGAACTTGGCGTCGGCGAAGCAGATGAAGAACTGGCTGTCGGCCGAGTTCGGATCCTGGGCGCGGGCCATCGACACGGTGCCGCGGACATGCGGCTCCTTCGAGAACTCTGCCTTCAGCTTCTTGCCGGAGCCGCCGGTACCGTTGCCGAGCGGGTCGCCGGTCTGGGCCATGAAGCCCTCGATCACGCGATGGAAGACGACGCCGTCGTAGAACCCCTGCTTCACCAGCTCCTTGATGCGGGCGACATGGCCCGGCGCCAGGTCGGGTCGGGTCTCGATGACGACGCGGCCGGTCTTCAGCTCCATGTAGATGAGGTTGTCCTTGTCGGCGGCGTCCGCGGTCGTGGCGAGACCGAGCACGGCGGCGATGGCGAGGGCGGCGGAAAGGGGCTTTCTGGACATGGCTTGACCGTGAATCTGGTAGGAGGAAGCCGTTCTTCTATCAGATCGACGCCGACGCCGGAACTTGAACCCGCCAGCCATCGCTGTGAGAAAGCGCAGATGAAGCAGTCCGGCCCGACCGGGCCCGTGCCGCATGTTCCCTTCGTGCCTTCCGGCTCCTATCCGGCGAGGGAGGGGAACGCGCTCTTCCCGCTGATCGACGGCGTACCGGCCTTTCGACGTATCGGCCAGGCGGTGGAGGCCGCCCGGCGAAGCGTCTGGGTGGTGATCGCCTTCATCGAACCCGACTTCCGCATGCCCGACGGTCTTGGCTCGCTGTTCGATCTTCTCGATCGCGCCGTCGGCCGGGGCATCGACGTCCGTGTGCTGATCTGGCGGCCGACGCCGGAAGGTATGGGCTTCGGCCCGACCTTCTCGGGAACCGGCGAGCACCTCGAGATGCTCAGGCAGCGCGGATCGAGGTTCCGCATCCGATGGGACAGGCACGAGGGCACCGGCTGCCATCATCAGAAGTGCTGGCTGATCGATGCCGCAGAACCGGGCGAGGTCGCTTTCGTCGGGGGGATGAACCTGTCGCGCGGCGCCTACGGCACACCGGGCCATCTCGGCGGGGGCGCGCAGTTCCACGACCTCTATGTCGAGCTTTCCGGGCCCTCGGCGAGCGACGTCCATCACAACTTCGTTCAACGCTGGAACGACGCGAGCGACCGTGACGCCGCCGACGGCTCCTGGGGGCATACCGGCGACGACGAGCTTCCGATCCCGGCGCGCGCGTCGTCGCCGCGCGGCGACGCCGTCGTCCAGGTACAGCGAACGATCATGGCCGGTCGCCACGGCGATCTTCCCGATGGGGAGCAGTCGATCTTTCGGCAGTACCTGATCGCGATCGAAGCGGCGCGGCGCACGATCTACCTGGAGCATCAGGCGCTGCCGGTGGTCGAGATCGCGGAGAAGCTGGAGGCGGCGCTCGCACGCGGTGTCGAGGTGGTGCTGCTGGTGCCGCCGGAACCCGAGGCGATCGTTCGCGCCCGTCGCAAGGATGCCGAATGGGACGCGTTCTTCGAACGCATCGAGGCCCTCTCACGGCATGACGGCTTCGCGATGGCCGGGCTCGCCGCGCCGGACGGTGCCGGCGGCCGGCGCAGCGTCTCGGTCCACAGCAAGGTCATGCTCGTCGACGACGCGTGGGGAACGATCGGCTCGTGCAATCTGCATGCGGGCTCGCTGTTCCGGAATACCGAGATGAACGTTTCGTTCTGGGATCCGGCATGCGTGCGAGCGCTCCGCTGCGAGTTGCTGGCCGAGCACCTGGGCGAGGAAACCCGACACCTGGACGATCGCGCGGCGCTCGCGCACTTCCGCCGGATCGCGCGGGAAAACGCAGCCAGGCGCGATGTCGGCGACGACGATTGGCAAGGGCTGGTCTTCGCTCTCGATCCCGCCGTCTACGGGAAGTAGAGACGGCTGCCCAATCCTTGGGCATCGACTTTTCTCCATCTACCTAAGCCATTGCCGATGTGTAAGTATCCTCGACGACAGGCTCGTAATGCGCGCCGGAGGGTGGCGAGGGCCTGGGTAACCAAGAACCTCGATATCCGGAGGAAACCATGGAGAGACGTAGATTCCTGAAGGCCGCCGGCGTCGGCGCTGCGGCCAGCGTCGTCGCCGCGCCGGCGATCGCGCAGTCGATGCCTGAAGTGAAGTGGCGCATGACCTCGAGCTTCCCGAAGAGCCTCGACACGCTCTTCGGCGGCGCCGAGGTGCTGGCCAAGCGGGTCGCCGAAGCGACCGACAACAAGTTCCAGATCCAGGTCTTCGCCGCGGGCGAGATCGTGCCGGCGCTGCAGGTGCTGGACGCGGTCCAGGCCAACACCGTGCAGGCGGGCCACACGGCCAGCTACTACTACATCGGCAAGGACCCGACCTTCGCCTTCGCGACCGCGATCCCGTTCGGACCGAACACCCGCCAGCACAATGCGTGGATGTATCAGGGCGGCGGCATCCAGGCGATGAACGACTTCTATAAGGAGTACAATGTCATCGGCATTCCAGCCGGCAACACCTGCGGTCAGATGGGTGGCTGGTTCCGCAAGGAGATCAAGACCCTCGAGGACCTGAAGGGCCTCAAGTACCGCATCGGCGGATTCGCCGGCCAGGTCATGTCCAAGCTCGGCGTCGTCCCGCAGCAGATCGCCGGCGGCGACATCTATCCGGCGCTCGAGAAGGGTACCGTGGATGCGGCCGAGTGGGTCGGTCCCTACGACGACGAGAAGCTCGGCTTCAACAAGATCGCCAAGTTCTACTACTACCCCGGCTGGTGGGAAGGTTCGGCCGGCCTGACCGCGATGTTCAACATCGGCGAGTTCCAGAAGCTGCCGAAGCACTACCAGGCGATCCTCGAGGCCGCCTGCGCCGATGCGAACCTGTGGATGATGGCCAAGTACGACGCCGTGAACCCGGCGGCGTTGCGCAAGCTCATCGCCGGCGGCACGCAGCTCCGCGGCTTCCCGCGCGAGGTCATGGAGGCCTGCTACGAGTCGGCGCAAGCGCTCTACGCCGAGACCAACGCGAAGAACGCCAAGTTCAAGAAGATCTACGATCAGTGGAGGGACTTCCGGAACAGCCAGCTCGAGTGGTTCCGGGTGACCGAGAACAGCTTCGACTCCTACATGATGTCGAAGTCGCGCGAGCGTAAGGTCTGATCGATCGAAGCAGCGCGTCGAAGAAGAGGGCCCCGTCGAAAGACGGGGCCCTTCTTCCTTGGGCGCGCGCTCGCTTGCCCGCGGCCTTACGCGCTACGGCGAGGTCTTCTCCTCCGTCGTGTCTTCCGAAGGAACCTCGTCCTGGTTCTCCAGCGGCACCTCGATCCGGATCGTCGCCGGGTCGACGGTGAGCGGCTTGTCGAGGAAAGCCGTCACCAGCTTCGGGAAGAAGATGACCATCAGAACCATCAAGACCTGCAGGAACACGAACGGGATCGCGCCCCAGTAGATGTCGGAGGTCTTGATCTCCTTCGGCGCGACCGAGCGCAGGTAGAACAGGGCGAAGCCGAAGGGCGGATGCATGAACGACGTCTGCATGTTCACGCAGAGGATGACGCCGAACCAGATCAGCGCCGCATCCGGGCCGACGATCGGCGAGAGCACCTTCAGTGCCACCGGCGCCAGCATCGGCACGATGATGAAGGCGATCTCGAAGAAGTCGAGGAAGAAGGCCAGGAAGAAGACGAAGACGTTGATGAAGATCAGGAAGCCCACGGCGCCGCCCGGCAGCGACGACAGCAGGTGCTCGACCCACGGGCCACCGCTGACGCCCTGGAACACGATCGAGAAGGCGGTCGAGCCGATCAGGATGAACACCACCATCGCGGTGATGCGCATCGTCGTCTCGAACGCCTGCTTGATCAGCTGGTGCAGCTCCGGGATCAGCCAGGCGCGGATCAGGAGCCAGGCGACGCCCGTGTACATGAGGGCGAACGCGACCTTGAACGGCACCGACTTGAACGCGGTCAGGCCGATCAGCCCGCCGATGGCGCCGGCGGCGAGCGCCCCGACGAACACGATCTGGCTGGCACGGCCGAGCTTCGGGTGATGCACGACGGCGAGGATGATCGCGCCCACGGTTCCCATCGCGCCGGCTTCGGTCGGCGTCGCCAGGCCCATCATCATCGTGCCGAGCACGAGGAAGATCAGGATCGCCGAGGGAATGATGCCCCAGAGGCACTTCTTCCAGAGCGCCCAGCCCACCAGCGTCAGGTCGGCCTTCGGGATCGCCGGCACCCACTCCGGCTTGATGACGCCGATCGCGAAGGTATAGAGCGCGAACAGCGCGATCTGCATCAGCGACGGGCCCCATGCGCCGAGGTACATGTCGCCGACCGACTTGCCGAGCTGGTCTGCCAGCACGACGAGCACGAGGGACGGCGGCACCAGCTGGGTGATCGTGCCCGATGCGGCGAGCACGCCGGTCGCGTAGCGGACGTTGTACTTGTATCGCATCATCACCGGCAGCGAGATCAGCGCCATGGCGATGACCTGGGCCGCGACCGTGCCGGTGATGGCACCCAGGATGAAACCGACGATGATGACCGAATAGCCGAGACCGCCGCGCAACGTCCCGAACAGCTGGCCCATCGAGTCCAGCATGTCCTCGGCGAGCCCGCAGCGTTCCAGGATAGAGCCCATGAAGGTGAAGAACGGGATCGCCAGCAGCAGCTCGTTCGACAGCACGCTGCCGAACACGCGCTCCGGGATCGCCTGCAGGAAGTGATAGGTGAAGAAGCCCTCCTCGATCGCGATCAGGCCGAAGAACATGCCGACCGCGGCGAGCGAGAAGGCGACCGGATAGCCGAACAGCATGAACACCACGAGGCCGCCGAACATCAGCGGCGGCATCAGCTCGAGAGGGATCATTGCGTCGGCCTCTCGTAGCGGGCGCCGACGGCGACGTAGCCGTTGAGCGCGCCGATGCGCTTGATCAGCTCGGAGATGCCCTGGAGCGCCAGGAGCGCGAAGCCGGCCGGCAGCACGAACTTGATCGGCCAGCGGATCAGGCCGCCTGCGTTACCGGAGATCTCGCGGACCTGGAAGGAGGAGTAGAAGAACGGCCAGGACAGGTAGCCCAGGATGATGCAGGCCGGCAGCAGGAAGAGCAGGCATCCGAGGATGTCGACCCAGAGCTGCCCGCGCTCGGACAGGCTCAAGAAGACGATGTCGACGCGCACATGCTCGTTGCGCTGGAGCGTGTATGACGCGCCCAGCATGACCAGCATCGCGAACATGTACCACTGGACCTCGAGCCATGCGTTCGAGCTCAAGTCGAACGCATAGCGGCTCATCGCATTGCCGGCGCTGATCAGGCAGGCGAGAAGCACCAGCCAGTTCGCGATCCGGCCCAGCCGCTCATTCATCCAATCGATGAGCTGGCTCAGGCGGAGAAGTGCCAACACCCTGCCGACCTCCCCTGTCGACGGCCCTGTCGGCCAGCTTTGCTGGCCCTTTTACTCTTTTTGCGCGCAAAGACTTGCCGCGTACGTAGCCGCGAATACGGAAATTGACAATCAGATCTTGGTCGAACGGGTGGGGCGCCGTTGTTTTTTCGTCGGAATCCAATCCTTGGGGCTCAGTTTCCGGCGTCCGGGATGCCGACGAGCCCCCGGGTCTTGGCCGGCCGACGTCAAGCCTGCGGCGTCCGGCAAGCGTTTCACGGGTGCCGGGTGATCGTCGTCTCGGGGCGTCGAAATTGAAGGTTGAAAACACTACTAGGCGGAAGTACTAGCGCTGAGCGCGATTCGCATCCTCGCTCAATGGTCTCAATCGCAATCCTTCGGGAAGCAAAATGACTTCGCCTGATCACACCAGTTCGCAAGAGCTTGCGAGGCCCATACTTGAGGACATTCGGGCGATCTTCCAGAAAGTCGACGAGCACTACAAAAGCACCCGCTACTACGAGACCTACAAGCTCAACAGGTGGTGGGGCGACGCCAACATGAAGGTGATGCGAGGCGCGCTGGCGGACTCGCAAGATGCCGTCGATATCGTCCATGCCGCGCATCGAACCTTCATGTTCAGCGTGAACGTCCCGAGTGCCGATTGGACCGGATACGCGGTGAGATGGCTCCTCGAAGAGCAACGTCAGCGCGGATTCGATCTCGGGCGTTGCGATCCAGCGATCCAGGAATCGAAGTTCTCGCTTCCCGACAATAATGTCGTCGAACTGGGCCGCGTTCTCAGTCCGGACTTCATTCGGACGGTCAACATCGCCAACGAGATCATGACGTACGTCCCCGCGCGTGAGATGCGGGTCCTCGAGCTTGGCGGCGGACTTGGTCATTTGTCGAGGACGCTCCGTCTGCTCGGAGTGGCGAAGCGCTATGTGATCGTCGATCTTTTCGAGACTCTGGTCTTCTCCTACTGCTTCCTGAGGCTGAATTTCCCGGATTGCTCGTTTCATTTCGTGACGAGCGAGGAAGAGAAGGCGGCGGATCTGCGCAACTTCGATTTCGTGTTCGTTCCTACCGCCTTCACGAAGATCCTCGAGGGCGAAAGCTTCGATCTCTTCGCCAACACGGCATCGATGGGCGAGATGCAGAACGAGGCGATCCGATTCTGGATGGATTTCATCCAGAACCGGATCTCGGTGCGTTATCTGTTCACGTTGAACCGGTTCCTGAATCTGATCGACCCGAACGAGCACCATTGGCGTTGGGAGGAGAACGAGGCATCCGTCCTTTATGACGCGCGCTGGCGAATACTCTCGTGGGACCTCGAGCCGCGCTTCATTCGCTGTCCCTATGTCGACAGCGTCAGCTCCCGTGCCGTCAAGATCGTCGCCGAGCGTGGCCGGCCGGTTGACGCCGTGGCCGATCGGGCGGCCGTCGAGGCCACTCTACGCGATCTCCAGTTTCAAGATTGGTCCGTGCTGCCGCATCTTCCGATCGCCATGAGCGTGCTTGTGCCCATGGTGCCCGACCTCGGCATGAGCGGAACCTTGTTTCGGCTTTGGGATGCGGTACGGCTTGAGCGAAACACCCCGGAGGTTCTCGGCATGATGGTCAGGTATCTGCACCACCTGTCGAAGCCGCTGAGCATGGAGTTCGAGGAACTGGCCTACTACGAGACGGCATTCCTGGATGCCTGCCCTCCGTCGATGGGCAATTGGCTGGATGATTTGCGTAACGTGATCTACGCTAGGCACAAAGCGCTCAAGTTGACCTAGCGGAAACCCGGTCGCCCGCAGCTAGGCCTCGGCCGCCTCGGCGGCCTTCTGCTCGCGCTTGCGCACGTTCGGGTCGAGCGAGCGCTTGCGCAGGCGGATCGACTTCGGCGTCACCTCGACCAGCTCGTCGTCCTGGATGTAGGCGAGCGCCTCCTCGAGCGACATCCGCCGGGGCGGGGTCAGGAGGATGGCGTCGTCCTTGCCGGCGGCGCGGATGTTGGTCAGCTTCTTGGTCTTGATCGGATTCACGTCGAGGTCGTTGTCGCGGCTGTTCTCGCCGATGATCATGCCCTCGTAGACCTTGACGCCCGGGTCGGTGAAGAGGACGCCGCGCTCCTCCAGGTACCAGAGCGCATAGGCGACGGTCTCGCCCGGCTCGGTCGAGATCAGCACGCCCTTGCCGCGGCCTTCGATGTTGCCGCGCCACGGGCCGTAGCCGTGGAAGATGCGGTTGATGACGCCGGTGCCGCGGGTGTCGGTCAGGAACTGCCCGTGGTAGCCGATCAGGCCGCGCGACGGGCAGTGGAACACGATGCGCTGCTTTCCGGCACCGGCCGGCCGCATCTCCATCAGCTCGCCCTTGCGCTGGGAGATCTTGTCGACGACGACGCCCGAATAGGCCTCGTCGACGTCGACGACGACTTCCTCGATCGGCTCCTGGCGCTGGCCGGTGACCGGGTCGGACCTCATCAGCACGCGCGGGCGGCTGATCGAAAGCTCGAAGCCCTCGCGGCGCATCTGCTCGATCAGGACGCCGAGCTGGAGCTCGCCGCGGCCGGCGACCTCGTAGGCGTCCTTGGACTCGGCCTCGGTCACGCGGATCGCCACGTTGCCCTCGGCCTCGCGCATCAGGCGGTCGCGGATCATGCGGCTCGTGACCTTGTCGCCCTCGCGGCCGGCCAGCGGAGAGTCGTTGACCGAGAAGGTCATCGCCAGCGTCGGGGGATCGATCGGGTTGGCCTTGATCGCCTCGGTCACCAGCGGATCGCAGATCGTGTCGGCGACGGTGGTCTGGGTGAGGCCGGCGATCGCGATGATGTCGCCCGCCTCGGCCTGGTCGAGCGGCACGCGCTCGAGGCCGCGGAAGCCCAGCAGCTTCGACATGCGGCCTTGCTCGAGCAGCTTGCCGTCGCGGTTGATCGCCTTGATCGCCATGTTCGGCTTGGCGACGCCGGTATGGATGCGGCCGGTGAGGACACGGCCGAGATAGGGATCGTATTCGAGCGTGGTCGCCAGCATGGCGAAGGGCGCCTGGGCGTCGCCGGTCGCGGCGGGCACGTGGCGGACGACGAGATCGAACAGCGGCGCCAGCGTCTCGCGCGGCGCCTCCAGCGACTCCGCCGCCCAGCCGTCCCGGCCGGAAGCGTAGAGCGCCGGGAAGTCGAGCTGCTCGTCGGTCGCGCCGAGGGCTGCGAACAGATCGAAGATCTCGTTCAGCACCTCGTCGGGGCGCGCGTCGGGACGGTCGACCTTGTTGATCAGCACGATCGGGCGGAGGCCGAGCTGCAGCGCCTTGCCGGTGACGAACTTGGTCTGCGGCAGCACGCCTTCGGCCGCGTCGACCAGGACGACCACGCCGTCGACCATCGAGAGGATGCGCTCGACCTCGCCGCCGAAATCGGCGTGGCCCGGCGTGTCGACGATGTTGACGCGCACGCCCTTCCAGGCGACCGAGGTGCACTTGGCGAGGATCGTGATCCCGCGCTCGCGCTCGAGGTCGTTGCGGTCGAGCGCCCGCTCGGCCACCTGCTGGTTGGCGCGAAAGGTGCCGCTCTGCTTCAGCAGATTGTCGACCAGCGTGGTCTTGCCGTGGTCGACATGGGCGATGATGGCGATGTTTCGAATGTCCATTTCAAATCCGGCCGGCCGCGGGCGCGCCCCCTTTACCGCAGCGCAACATGAAGCGCCAGGGGGAACGGCGAAAGGTCTCTGGTTGAACGCGTTATATGGGGCGGAAGGTGCCTGCCGGCCAGTCCTTGGCTCAGCCTGCGCCGACCCGGTCGAAGGTGGCGCCGTCGAGGACCGCGCCGTCCATCTTGGCGTCGGTCATGTTGGCCGAGGTCATGTTGGCCTTGCTCAGGTTGGCGCCGGTGAAGTCGACGTGACCCAGGTTGGCGTATTGCAGGTTGGCGCCGGTCAGGTCGGCGCCCTTCATGATGGCGCTGGCGAGGTTCGACGGCCATTTGCGGCCCGTGGGCTTGCCCGAGGCGTCCTTGATGTCGACCGGGCCGAGCTGGGCGCCGGCCAGCTTGGCGCTCGACATGTCGGCCTTGGCGAGGTTGATGCCGTCGAGCTTGGACTCGGAGATGTCGGCGCCGGTCAGGTTGGCGCCGGAGAGGTCCGACATCACGAAGCTGGTCTTGGCGAGGTTGGCGCCGGTCAGGTTGGCGCCGCTGAAGTCGGCGCCCGACAGGTCCGCGCCGGCCAGGTTGATGTAGGTGAGGTCGGCCTTGGCGAGCTTCGCGCGGCTGCCCCGGCGGCCGTCCGAGCGGATCCAGTCGAAGTGGCTCGCCAGGATCTGCTTGACGTCGGGCGGCAGGGAATCGGCGGTGCGCACGCTGGCGCCGGTCAGGTCGGCGGCCGAGAGATCGACGCCTTCCAGCTTCACATCCGAGAGGTTGGCGCCCTTGAGAGCGGTGTTGGCGAGCACCGCGCCCTTCAGGTTCGCGCCCTTCAGGTTGGCGCCGGTCAGGTTGGCGTCGGCGAGGATGCAGCCGGCGAGGTTGGCGCCGATCAGGTTTGCGCCCCGCATGTTGGCGCCCGAGAGGTTGGCGCCCGACATCTGCGCGCCCTCGAGGTTCACGTCGTTCATCGCCGAGTGGCTGAGATCGGCGCCGTTGGCATGGCCCGGGACGAAGCCTGAATCGGCGTCCAGATCGTCGTGGCGGCCGCTCATCAGCGTGCCGCCGCGGAAATCGGCGCCCTTCAGGTTGGCGCCGGCGAAATTGCAGCCGCGGATCTGCGCGCCCTTGAAATCGGCGCCGGAGAGGTTGGCGGCGGCCAGATTGGCCCCGTCCAGGTTGGCGCAGAAGAGATCGGCGTTGCGGAGATCGGCGCCGTCCATGGCGCATTTGGTCAGGTTGGCGCCAGCGAGCTTCGCCTGGCGCAGCGGCGCGTGCGACAGCACCATCCCGGCCAGGCTTTTCCTCGAAAAGTCCGCCCGAGCACCACCGACCTTCTTGGCGAGCCAGAGTTCGTGCTTGGTCAGGGCTTCCAGAATCTCGCGCGGTGTCATGACGTCGATTTAGGGCGTGCAGCTTTCGGAAGCATTAACGTCAGCGGATATATCGCATTTCCTTCGGACGCGATACGGCCGCGGGCGAAAGGCTTAGGGGAGGGGCGCGCAGTACTTGGCGGCAGCGAGGGCCGGCGGCATTAACGAACCGCCCGCCGGCGTTAAGGATTTCTCCGGTTTGGCGGCCCGAAATCGACGGATTGTTTAGTTTTGACGCCCCAAATCGTCTCCCGTCGAGGGTTTTCACCCAGGGGCCAAGCGCAATTCGGAGGCTGCAAAAGTTTAGATAATTGCTTAGAATGCACCGGGTTTTTGGTTGTGGGGAGGCGGGAGCGAGGGGGTAAAGGTAGTTTAACGCGGCATTTATGTTGCGCGTTTACAATTACTTATCCCGTAGTTCTGCTTGACAAACCCTGTCGGCGGTGCGATTGTCCGGCCCGGATAGAAGTATCCCGCCCGCCATGCGTGGGCGTCCCGCAACCGGACAAACCTAGAAGAGGAGCGTCCACGTCATGCCTATCCAGAACTCGATCAACACCAACATCGGCGCGTTCGTCGCGCTGCAGAACCTTAACGCCGTCAACACGCGCCTGGACACCGTCCAGAACCGGGTGTCGACCGGCCTCAAGGTCAACAGCGCCGTCGACGACGCGTCGAGCTTCGCGATCGCCCAGGGCGTCCGTGGCAACCTGAAGGCCTTCGAGGCCGTCTCCCAGGGTCTCGCCAACGGCCGTGGCGTCGCGACGGTGACTCTGGCGGGCGCCACCGCGATCTCCGATCTCCTCGGCGATATTCAGAAGAAGATCACCGAAGGTCAGAACGCGGGCAACACCACCGAACAGCAGGCGATTCTCAACAACGACTTCCGTAACCTGATCTCGCAGATCAACACCTTCATCACCAACTCGACCTACAACGGTCGTAACCTGCTGTCGGCCGCTTCGACCTCGATCAACGTGATCGGCAACGTCGACGGCACGACCCTCACCATCCGTTCGAACAGCAACTTCGCGTTCCACTCTTCGAACCTTGGTGCGCAGAACATCTCGTCGACGATCGCGGCGACCACGGCCCTCTCGGCCCTGTTCCTCGCGACCGCGTCGATCAACACCGTGCTCGGCAACCTCGGTGCCGATACCCGCACGCTGAGCTTCCAGGAGACCTTCATCTCGAAGCTCTCCGACGCGGTCAGCGAAGGTCTCGGCTCGATCGTCGATGCGGACCTGGCGAAGGAGTCCTCGCGTCTGCAGGCCCTGCAGGTGCAGCAGCAGCTCTCGGTCCAGACCCTCAACATCGCGAACCAGAAGCCG
>JAEULB010000037.1 GCA_016792585.1 Rhodospirillaceae bacterium | reverse complement strand
TGGTCAGGAGCCGGCCGCGCTCCACCGCCGGCATGCGGCCCCAGGCGCCGTCCATGGCCTTGTGCGCGGCCCTGACCGCGCGGTCGACGTCCTCGGCGGCGCCGCGCGCGATCTTGGTGAAGATCTCGCCGTCGGACGGATTGACCACCGGGAGGGTCGCGCCGGAGGCCGGTGCCTGCCACCTGCCGCCAATGAGTACGCCGCCGTCCATCATGAGAGACCTCGCAACTCGGGAGGGCGAGAATTTAACGGACCCTCGCCTTGGTGGCAAAACGCCCCCGCAAGAGGCAACCGCCTCTTGCTGCGCGTTTCGCCGGCTCGGGAAGTCTCTATGCGGGCTTCTGAAACGCCTGCTGACCCCAGAACCACTGGTCCTTCCAGGCCTCGCGGTAACCCAGCTTCGCCAGGCGGTCGAAGACCGGCTGGAAGTCGTGGACGATGTGCTGAGGGCGGTCATCGTCCTCGGGATCGGCGGCGAAGCGGCCGAAGATGTAGCCGCCCGGCTTCAGCGCCGCATCCAGGTCGGAGATCGCCTGGGCCGGATCCTCCAGATGCTCGAACACATCCATCGCCGTGACCAGGTCGAAGCTGGCCTTGGGCAGGCCGACGCTCTTGAGGTCGAGGAACGTGGCCGGGATCGCCCGGCGCTCGAGCCGCCACTTGCAGAAGTTCAGCAAGGTCGAGCTGACGTCGGCGAGCGCGATCGCCTCGCATTGGTCGGCGAACAGCACGCCGGAGACGCCGACGCCGGATCCGAAATCGAGCAGGTGGCGGCAGTCGTTGGCGCGGGCGAGCTCGAGCGCGACGGAATACGCGAGCGGCGAGGTGTCGTCGGTGAGCGCGTGCCACCACATCAGCTCCTCGATCAGGTCGTCGGCGGTGTCGTAGTAGGCGACCACCTGTTCGGACGCGACCTTCTCGCCGACAACGTCGTTCCACTTGTCTTTCAGTCGCGCGAGCGAGCGCTCGCAGCGGGCGCGAACCTTCTCCAGGTCCGGCTCCTTCCGCCAGGCGCCGATCTCCCTGAGGATCGCGGTCGCGAGGTCGCCGTCGGGAGATCCCGCGATCGCCTCGGTCCATTCGCGCTTGTAGGCGGCGAGCACGCCGGCTTCCTTCGCATGGAAGGCCTCGCGAGTGAGCGTGCCCGCCTCGACCTCGCGCCAGGCCGTCAGCACCTTGCTCGGGCCCAGGCTCGCCGTCTCCGTCATTCCGAACGCTCCCTCGATTTCCGGCGCGGACCATAGCAGGTGATAGAGTGCGCCGCCCATGACGGACTCAAGCTTGCTGACGATCGAGGCGCTGGTGCGGCGGTTTCGCGACCGATCGTTGTCGCCGGTCGAGGCGACGGCCGCCGCCTATGCGCGGATCGACCGGCTTGAGCCTGAGCTCAACGCCTTCGTCCATCTCCCCCGCGACGAGGCGATGGCGGCGGCCAGGGCCGCCGAGCGGCGCTGGGCCGAGGGCAGGCCGCAAGGTCCGCTCGACGGCGTGCCGGTCACTCTCAAGGATCAGTGCCTGGTGACGGGCTGGCCGTCGCGGCGCGGATCGAAGACCTCGTCGCCTACGGATGTCACCCTGGAGGACGCCCCGCTGGTCGGGCGCCTGCGTGCCGCAGGCGCGGTCTTCCTCGGCAAGACGACCACGCCCGAGAACGGCTGGAAGGGTCTTTCCGACAGCCCGCTGACAGGCCTGACCCGCAATCCCTGGCATCTGGAGCGCCAGGCCGGCGGTTCCTCCGGCGGCGCCGCATCCTCGGTCGCGGCCGGCATCGGCGCGGCGGCGGTCGGCAGCGACGGCGCCGGGTCGATCCGCATCCCCGCCAGCTTCTGCGGCGTCGTCGGGCTGAAGCCGACCTTCGGCCGGGTGGCGATGCATCCGATGGCCGGGAACGCGCCCTTCATCCATTTCGGCCCGATGGCGCGCAGCGTCGGCGACACGGCACGGCTCTTCGCGGCGATGACGGGGCCCGATCCGCGCGACCCCTTCGCCCTGCCCGACCTGCCGCACGAGCCGTTCGACGGCGGCGTCGCCGGCCTCAAGATCGCGGTCTCGACGACGCTCGGTTTCGCGCGAGCCCGGCCGGACGTCGCCGCTGCGGTCGAGGAGGCGGCACGCGTGCTGGAAGCCGGCGGCGCCATCGTCGAGGCGGTCGACCCGGCGATCGGCGATCCCCGCCAGGCCGAGCTCACGCTCTGGGCGAGCGGCGTCGCGCGCGGCGTGCTGACGATGTCGGCCGAGAAACGAGCGCTGATGGATCCCGACCTGGTTCGGATGGCCGCGTTCGCCGAGACGATCCGCGCTGTCGACCTCAAGGCGGCGGAAGTCGAGCGTCTCGCGGTCGCGCAGTCGCTCGGCCGCTTCCTCGATCGCTATGACCTGCTGCTGTCGCCCGCAACCGGGATCACCGCATTCCCCGTCGACCGCCAGCTCGCCGATCCGGAGACCGAGACCTGGTGGCTCGACTGGGCCGCCTTCACCTTTCCGTTCAACATGTCGGGCCAGCCGGCGGCGAGCTTCCCCTGGGGCGAGGACGTCGCCGGTCTCCCGATCGGCGTGCATCTCGCCGCCGCGCGTTTCCGCGATGCGACCGTGCTTAGGGCCGCGCGCGTGTTGGAAGAGGCGAAGCCGGTGCCGCTTCCGCCGCTCGCGCGCTAACCGGGCCGGCGGGTCATCCTGAGATTGGAGATGCGGCCGAGATTGATCCTGAGGCCTTCGACGACGCCGCCCGGGCCGCGCAGGAATTTGATCGTGCCGGTCGCGGGCTTATAGAAGAACGGCAGCTGCACGACGAAGAGGTCGTCGCCCAAGGGCATCAGCGTCTGGCGGCCGGGCTTGGGGAAGCTGCGGTCGAGCCTGAGCGACAGCCGGTCGTCGGTCGCCTCGATGATGTAGGCGACCGGCAGCTCCGGGGTCGTGTAGGTCCCGGCATAGGCGCCGAGCTGGCTGGGCTCGAGCTGCGCCGGCGTCGGATGCTCGAACGTCAGGACCTGGCCGCCGTCGAGCGTCGCCTCCATCTTCGGATACTTGGCGTCGGCGGGGCCGATCAGGCGAAGCGAGACCGGGTGCGGGCCAATCACCGTATCGAAGCGGTCGGGAGATGTCTGCTCGAGCCAGAACTTGTAGTCGACCACCTCGGCGACCAGACGCTGGCCTTCCGTGTTGAGGACCATCGTGTAGCCCTCGTCGCGGTCGAAGTAGCGCCCGGCGAAGCGCTCCAGCGCCAGCGCGTCGGGGCGCGGCGCCGGCTTCTCGATGCCGAGCCAGATGTCGGCTATCTGGCGGGTGAGGAAAGTCGAGCGGGTGTCGTCGCGGTTGGTGAACAGCAGGATGCCGAGATCGTCGTCGACGAAATGGACGAGCTCGTGCGTGTAGCCCGGCCAGCCGCCGCCATGCATGTAGACGCGGCGGCCGCGGTACTCGGGCGTCCTCAGGCCCAGGGCGTAGGTGATGTTGTGGCCGTTGACCATCCGGCCCCTGGTCGAAAGCTTCTCCATCAGATCCGGCAGCGGCAGGCGGTTCTGGCGATAGTTGGCCTGCCAGATCAGCATGTCGTCGACGGTGGAGAGGATGCCGCCGTCGCCGGAGAGCTCGACCAGCGCCAGGTTGCGATGCCAGTTGCCGCTGGCGCTGCGGCTGTACGGTCGGGCGATGTTCGGGATCAGCTGGCTGTTGTCGTCGCAGAGCCGGGTCGAGTTCATGCCGAGGGGCTTGAAGATCCGGCGGTTGAGGAAGGCACGGTAGTCCTCGCCCGAGGCGCGCTCGGCGATCACCGCGGCCAGCATGAAGTTGGAGTTCGAGTAGCGGTAGTGGGTGGCCGGCGGGAAATCGAGGGTCTTCTGTCGCGTCACCAGGTCGAACAGGTCGTCGCGCGAGATCGCCTGCTCGAAGCCGATGCCGGAGAACAGCAGCAGGGTCAGCTCATCGCGAAGACCGCTGGTGTTGTTGAGCAGGTGGCGGATCGTCAGCTTCTGCTCGAAGCGAGGCAGCTCGGGCAGGTACTTCTGCACCTCGTCCTCGAGGCTTAGCTTGCCGTCGGCCTCCAGCATCAGCAGCGCCGTGCAGGCGAACTGCTTGGTGATCGAGCAGATGTAGAAGGCGGACGACGACGACAGGGGCACGTTGTGCTCGAGGTCGGCCAGGCCATACGACTTCTTCAGCACCACTTCGCCCCTGGAGACGACGGCGAGCGAGGCGCCGGGCTGCTTGTCGCGCGCCCAGTCGGCGAAAAGCGCGTCGATGCGGTTGAGACGATCGTCAGCCATTGGGGCGTCCTCCGACGAAGCGGTCGAGGAAACCCGCGACCGCGCCATGCACGGTGATCCGGTTGTGAAGCTTGACGAAGCCGTGACCCTCATCGGGGAAGGTCACGTATTCGCAGGGAACGTTGCGCGCGCGCACCGCCTTGACGATCTGCTCGCTCTCCGAGGGCGGCACGCGCGGATCGGTCAGGCCCTGGGCCACCAGCAACGGGCATTTGATCTCGCCGACCTTGGTGAGCGGCGAGGTCTCGATCAGGAAGTCGCGGTCGAGCTCGGGGTCGCCGTATTCCTTGGCCCGCTGCTTGCGGCGCCAGGGGCCGGTGTTGGCGAGCATCGTGAGCCAGTTGGCGATGCCGTAGAAGTCGATCCCGGCGGCCCAGAGGTCGGGATAGAGGGTGATGGCGGCGAGGACCATGTAGCCACCGTAGGACTGTCCCATGACGGCTATGCGATGGCCGTCGATGTCCGGATGCTTGCGGAGCCAGGCATTCGCATGCGCCAGGTCGTTGACCGACCCGGGCCTCAGGCGCACGTCGTCGAGGGCCAAGTACTTGCGGCCGTAGCCCGACGATCCGCGCACGTTGGTCGCCAGGATCGCGTAGCCGTGCGCGATCAGGAACTGTACCTCGGTCCGGAAGTTCGGCAGCCACTGGGACTCAGGACCGCCGTGGACGATCATCACCGTCGGATACCCGGAAGTCGGCTTCGGTGTCTTCGGCTTGTAGAGGAAAGCAGGGATCTGGCGACCGTCGAAGGTCGGATAGTGGATCAGCTCCGGCTCGACGAAGTCGGCGACCTTGAGGCCCTTGGTGTCCGAGGTCGTCAGCCGGGTGACCGCGCCCGTGGCGGCGTCGGCGCGATAGAGATCCGGTGCCCTGCACGCGCCGTTGAGGGTGAAGACGATCGCCGAGCTGTCGGGCGTCCAGGTGATCTCGGGCACGATGCCGAGGCCCGGCAGCTCGATCTTGAGATCCTTGCCGCTCGCCATGTCGCGGATGGCCAGGTTGCCGTAGCCCTCGATGTTGGTGACGTGAGCGACGCGGGCGTTGTCGCGCGAGGGACGCACGACTTCGACGTCCCAGTCCGGCGCGTGCAGCCATTCGGTCTTGCGGGTCGCGAGGTCGAGCCGCGCGAAGCCCAGGAAGTCGCGGTCGATATCGGTCGCGAGGAAGATCGATTTGCCGTCCCTGGCGAAACGGACCGACTGGTGCCGGCTTTCGCCTTTCGGCTGCAGCAGCTTCTCCATCTTCCCGGTCGCGATCTCGAGCAGGTGCAGGTCGATGTCGAGCGATCCCCGCATCTCGATCACGGCGAGGTGCTTTCCGTCCGGAGACCAGGCGACCGGCGCGAAGTGTCCGTCGCCCTGGAAGACGCACGTCTCCTCGCCGGTTGCGACATCCATCACGTAGACGTCGAAGAAGGCCTGGTCGCGGATGTTGGCGCCGAAGGCGATACGCTTGGCATCGGGCGACCAGCCGCCCCAGATGTGGATGATCTTCGGGCGCCGGGTCAGCGGTCTCTCCGCGCCGTCTCCGCCGGCAAGAAGATAGAACTGGATGCGCTCGTCGCCGCCGGCGTCCATGCCATAGATCAGGGCGTCACCTACCGGCGCGAAGTCGACGAACGAGACCTTGTCCGCGTGACGCGTCACCTGCTCGGGCACACCGGACGGAAGGTCGAGCGCCCACACCTGGCCGAAGCCGGTATGGTCGGAGATGAAGGCAAGCCGCTTTCCATCGCTGCGGATGCTCGGATAGGTGGCGGAGCGCACGCCAAGATAGGTCGCGATATCGGCAGCCGGCATTACGAGGTCCTTGGACGGAAGGAGCGGCGGGAGGAAACGGAAGCGTAGCGGCTCTGCCTCAATGGGCAAGCGCGGCGTCGATCAGGGCGCCGGCAGCACGCCGGCCGTCGGCTGCAGCGCGCGTATCGCCCGCGACCTGTGCCAGCACCGTGGCGCCTTCCATCAGCATATGGATCTGCCCCGCGAGCGCCGACGGATCGGATGCTCCCGCCTCGCGGGCCACGCGCTCGAGAATCTCGCGCACCTCTCGCTTGTGCGCGCTTGCCGCCTGATGCACCGGATCCTCGGCCGGCGCATGCTCGGCGGCCGCGTTGATGAAGAGGCACCCGTGGAAGTCGCGGCTCTTGAACCACGCCTCCAGGATGTCGAAGACGGCGAGCAGGCGATCGCGTCCCGTCTTGCCGCGGCGATCGATCTCGGCCTCGAACCAGGCGCGGAACAGCCGGTCGCGTTCGGCGAGGCACGCCAGGATCAGCGCATCCTTGGAGCCGAAATGTTTGTATAGGGTCATCTTGGCGATGCCGGCTTCCGCCAGCAGCTTGTCGATGCCGGTCGCGTGAAAGCCGTTGCGGTAGAAAAGACGCAGCGCCGTCTCGATCAGTTGTGTGCGCCGCTGCGACTCCGCCATCCGACCGACTCCTGCCGTCCCTCGCTTGAGCGTAGCGCCGGCCCGCGGCGCCGGAGAAGCCTGCTACGTCAGCGGTCGTTCCGTCACGGAAATAACGCTGGACGGGTCACACCCCGGGCTTCATGATCCCGGCCGATCCGCTGCCATTGGTTCTTGGCCATGGTGGTTCACGAGGGTGGCAGTGGAAGCCAGTGGTGTGCGCCGTTCCGTTCGATGGTTCCGATAGCCGCGACATTCGTCTCAATGACCCGTCATTGCCAATGTCGCCGTACCTGATCCTGACAATCCGGTCGACCGCTTCCTGCCGGTCCGCTTTGCCAGTCCAAAGGCATTGCGGCTCGTCGCGCCACGGCATGAGCCTGCCTTCGCGAAAGCGGGGCGATCGATCCTGAGGATTGGAAAAATGTCGACCAAGCTGTTTGTCGGAAACCTCCCCTACACCATGACTTCCGAAGACCTCAAAGAGACCTTCGGGCCGTTCGGCCCGGTCGTCTCGGCGAAGGTCATCACCGATCGCGAGACCGGCCGCTCCCGCGGCTTCGGCTTCGTCGAGTTGCAGACGCCGGACGCCTGCCAGCGCGCCGTGCGCGAGCTGAACGGTGCCGATCTCGGTGGCCGCGCCGCCACGGTGCGCGTCGCCGAAGACCGTCCGCCGGGCGGTGGCGGCGGCGGCGGTGGTGGCCGCGGCATGGGCGGCGGCGACCGCGGCCCGCGCGCTCCGCGCTGGTAGTTCTCGTTCAGTCGTTCTAGGGCGCGTCCCTCCCGCTTCGCGGCGGGAGGGACGATGCCTCGCTTGCCCGGACGGGCTCGGCGTCAGCCGGGCCGGATGCCGGGCTTTTCTTTTCCTGACCCTTTTGCCGTACCATCCTGCTTGTCGATTTCGGCCCGGCCGATTATTGGGCGAGACGGGTGCGAGGAGGGGGCTTCGATGAAATACACGCCCGGTCCGTGGAAGATGCGGCCGAACGGCGACATGAGCTCGGCGCCGCGCGGCGGCAAGGCCGTCTCAGTCTGCTCGATCTCCTGGGGCATGTCGGCGTCCGACGACAAGCCCGGCAACGCCCGCCTGATCCAGACCGCGCCGCAGATGAGCGAGGCCCTGGACGAGCTGATGCTGCTGGTCACCACGCCGACGGTCAGCCAGGCGATCCTCGGGAACCCGAAGCTCCTGCCCAAGGCCAAGCAGATCATCGAGAACGCCAAGATCGTGCTCGAGGCGGCGACCGGCGAGCCGCAGGCGGTGTGGCCGCGCGTCGATCACGCCAAGCCCAAGCTCGAGTAGCGGCATGCGTCTCGACCAGTACCTGGCGCTGATCGGCGACTCGAAGGTCGAGGACTGGCGCCTGATCACGCGCCCCACCTTCAAGCATCACTTCGCCCGCTCGACCGACGAGAAGGGCGAGGAGGTCTCGGTCGAGGTCGACGAGCATAAGGTCGTGATGTCGTTCTCGCCGAATATCCGCATCACGCTCGCCTACGGCCTCGTCGCGGACTCGCACTACAAGATCGACGCCAAGCACAAGCTGGGATTGCTGAACGCCCGCTCGGAATTCGTCGACTGCTTCTACGACAACATCCTGGTGCACCGCGAGACGGTGGTCCGTGTCGCGCGCCAGCGCTGCGTCCTGCCCGAGCCCGCCGACTGGACCGAGAATCCGATCAAGGTGCCGAGGCGGAAAGCGCGCTTCGCCAAGCTCATCCATGTCCTCGCCGGCCCGCTGACGGAGTTCGACGAGTATTTCAAGGAAGCCGGGATGGTCGAGATCGAGGCGCCCTGGCCTTAAGCCCGGCGCGACCGTCTAGAGCTTGGCGAGAAGGCCCGAGAGCTGCGACAGGCCGAACAGCAATGCCAGGCCACCGAGCAGCACCGCGCCCAGCAGGACGACGTACTTGGCGAGCGCCGTCTCAGGCTTGGCACCTTTCTTGGGGCCGCCGCCCTTGAAGTCGACATCGGCTTTCGGCGCGGGCGCAGCCGCCTTCGGCTCCTCCTTGGGTGGAGGCGCCTTCCGTTCGGCCTGGGGCTTGGTGGTGTCGTAGATGACGATCTCTTTCCCCTTGTTGGTCTTGGGGTCGAAATCGTCCTTGATGACCTTGATCGCCTCGAACCGCTTCTCGCCGTAAAGCTGCTTGGCGGTATCGATCGCCGGCTCGCGCTGCTGGTACGTAGAGTCGATCTGCCAGACCCCGCCTTTCAGCGTGTGGACCTCGAAATTGGTCGGCATTCCGGCACATCCCCCGCGCGAAACCGTCTCGTCTTGTGGATATTTACAGAAAATTCCAGCAAATTCAAGACGAGACGGCTTAGTCTTCGCGTTTTCGATTAGGCCAGTACTGTCTCACGCACCTGGGCGCCAGGCGACGCAGGTCTGCTGCTGCTCGCCGAGGCCCGCGATCCCGAGGCGCATGACGTCGCCGGCCTTGAGGTACCAGGGCTGCGGCTTCTGGCCCATGCCGACGCCGGGCGGGGTGCCGGTCGAGATCACGTCGCCGGCGCGCAGCGTCATGAACTTGCTGCAGTAGCTGACGATGTTGGCGACGCCGAAGATCATCGTCTTGGTGCTGCCGTTCTGCACGCGCTTGCCGTTCACCTCGAGCCACATGTCGAGGTTCTGCACGTCCTTGATCTCGTCGGTGGTGACGAGCCAGGGACCGAGCGGGCCGAAGGTGTCGCAACCCTTGCCCTTGTCCCAGGTGCCGGAACGTTCGATCTGGAATTCGCGTTCGGAGACGTCGTTGCACACCGCGAAGCCGGCGACGTAGTCGAGCGCGCGCTCCTCGGAGACGTGCTGCGCGGTCGAGCCGATGACGATGGCGAGCTCGACTTCCCAGTCGGTCTTCTTCGAATCCTTGGGGATCACCACCGGGTCGTTGGGACCTGAGATCGCGGTGTCCGCCTTCATGAAGATGATCGGCTCCTTCGGGATCGGCGCGCCGGTCTCGGCGGCGTGATCGGAGTAGTTGAGGCCGATGCAGAGGAACTTGCCGATACGGCCGACGCAGGGGCCGAGGCGCGGCTTGCCGTCGACGACCGGCAGCGATTCCACATTGAGATTGCGGAGGCGGTCGAGGCCGCGGGGGCCGAGCGCGCTGCCCTTGAGGTCGGCGATCTGGCCGGAGAGATCACGGATGCGGCCCGAGCCGTCCAGCAGACCGGGTTTCTCCTGGCCCGGGGGGCCATAGCGCAACAGCTTCATCGGCGTTTCCTTTGGAGGGGACGAAAGAGGCTGCGGACCTTACCGGCCCGCGCGCTTCGCGTGCAAGCCGATCACGCCGCGGACGTCTCGTGCTCGACGCAGATGCGGACGATGTCGGCGTCGCCGAGCGGCTCCTGCGTCAATCCGCATCGGTGCGGCCCTCCGGCCTCGCGCTCGGCGGCGTTCCGCCGAAAGAAACGACAGGTGGCGCAGATCCCGAAGCTCCGCCGCCCGGCACGTCGCTGGAGGCTCAGGAGCAGATCGGCCAGATCGGTGGCGAGGTTCGTCGCCGTCGCGCGACGCAGGGTCGCCGCGGCGGCCGCGATCTCGGCAAGCGGGTCATCGTTGAGCATTGCCTGCCCCGCGGGCGTCAGGGTTAGATGCACTGAGCGGCGGTCGCGCGGGTTGCCGGTCCGCTCGATCAGGCCCTTGCGCTCGAGTGCGATCACCGTCTGCGAGACGGTTCCTTTGGTCGTACCAAGGAATGCCGCCAAGGCGCCCGGCTGGCGCGAGTAGCGGTTGGCACGGCCGAGATAGCGCAGCACCTCCCACTGTGCCGGTGCCAGGCCGCGCGCCCGCTGCATGGCGTCCGCGAAACGCCCCAGCTGCTCGACAAGCTCCGAGATGCGGGTGGTCTCGCCGGTCACGCGCGG